>CAMCUP010000007.1 GCA_945878885.1 Polynucleobacter meluiroseus
TTTGCATGAGTCATTAATAACCTGTTTTCATTTTAGATTTTAAGGAATAAGTATGGTCGTCATTCGACTGGCACGTGGGGGCTCTAAGAACCGCCCCTTTTATAGCATTGTTGCAACTGATAAACGCAATCGTCGCGATTCGAACTATATCGAGCGCCTAGGTTATTTCAATCCCAATGCAGTTGAGTCTGAACAGGCAATGCGAATTACGCAAGAACGAATTACATATTGGACTACCGTTGGCGCGCAAATTTCGCCTACCGTAAAACGCTTGATCAAAGATCATCCTGCTGCTGTAGTTTAAGCTGAAGTGGCTGCTTTACTGCCTGATGATTTAATTGAGTTAGGCCAGGTTCAAGACGCACAAGGCTTGCAGGGTGAAATTAAGGTTCGCCCCTTTTCTTCAGACCCCGTAGCTCTTTTGGCTAGTAAATCGGTTTGGCTTTCATTGCGTCCCCATTTAGCGACCGATGCAGTTGGCACAAAGCTGCCAAATTCTGTTTTTGCCCCCCAAGAATATCGCGTTATAAAGGCCAAATACCATAGTGGTTTAGTGGTGCTTCACTTAGAAGGTGTAACTGACCGCGACGCCGCTTTGACCTTAAAAGGTGGCCGCATTTTAGTTAGCCGCACTGCTTTTCCTAAACCAGCTGATGATTCCTATTATTGGGTTGATTTAATTGCCTGTAGGGTCATTAATCTTCAGGGCGATGATTTAGGGGAGGTAAATGCCATTACCGATAATGCTGCTCATCCGATCTTGTCAGTCGGTAAAAAACCGATGCTAATTCCTTTTGTGCCCGAAATAATCAAAAACGTTAATTTATCATCCCGTATCATTGAGCTTGATTGGCAAGCAGATTGGTAAAAATGAACCGCCATGCGCTTTGATGTAGTCACTATTTTCCCGGAAATGTTCTCCGCTTTAACCCAGTGGGGTATTACAGGGCGCGCATGTGAGCAAGGGCTAACTAGCGTAAGTCTTTGGAATCCAAGGAATTTTTCTGAAGATGCGCGAAAAAGTGTCGATGATAGGGCTTATGGGGGTGGGCCAGGGATGGTCATGATGGCTAAACCCCTAGAAGATACAGTTGAAGCAATCCAGGCACACCATCAACAACAGGGTATTACGTCGGGACCGATCTGCCTCTTGGCTCCACAAGGAAAACCATTTTCACAGCAAATGGCAGCAGATATCAACAATTACGGTAATTTAACCCTTATTTGCGGACGGTATGAAGGAGTTGACCAGCGTTTTATCGACCGAAAGGTAGATTTACAGATCTCATTAGGTGATTTTGTGGTTTCGGGGGGTGAAATTCCCGCGATGGCCTTGATGGATGCAGTCATTCGCTTAATTCCTGGAGCCCTTGGGGACCAAGATTCGGCAGCCCAAGATAGCTTTATGAACGGTCTTTTGGACTATCCTCATTACACCCGACCAGAAATAGTTGGCAATTTTTCTGTGCCAGACGTGCTTTTAGGCGGACATCACGCTAAAATAACGGGTTGGCGTCGGCAGCAGTCTTTAGCGCTGACCCAAAGGTTGCGACCAGATCTCATTGAGGCTGCTCGTGCAAAAGGGTTATTAAGTCAAGATGATGAACAGTTTTTGCATTCTCTAGCTTAATAAAATGGTTTAACTGCATCCTCTATCTGGTCCGCTCTAAGGTATTCATTACGAAGAGAGTAACGGGATTCAACGCAGACATGATGTTTAAGGAGTTGTAATGAATTTGATTGAAAAAATTGAGCAAGAAGAAATTGCTCGTCTAAGTGCTAACAAAAAAATGCCAAGCTTTGCTCCTGGCGATACAGTAGTTGTTAGTGTTAATGTCGTTGAAGGAACCCGTAAACGAACGCAGGCTTTCGAGGGCGTCGTAATAGCAAAACGCAACCGCGGGCTCAATTCGAGTTTTATCGTCCGTAAAATCTCCTCTGGAGAAGGGGTCGAGCGCACCTTTCAACTATATTCACCCCTCATCGCTAATATTGAGGTTAAGCGCCGTGGTGATGTTCGCCGCGCTAAGCTGTATTACTTGCGTGATCGTTCTGGTAAATCGGCCCGTATTAAAGAAAAATTGCAAGCCCGTGTTAAGGCGGTAGTTGCAGAAGTTGTTGATACACCAGCAACTGAATAAGAGCAAGATTTATGTAGGCAAAATGAAGGCGACTACGGTCGCCTTTTTTATACCCCTAAAATAGTAAGATGTTAGCTAATCATTCCGCAAAAAAAACTTCTCTGGCTGTGCCGCCTGGATTTGATCCGCAAGCGGTACCGATTCAGGCTAATTGTGCGCATGAGCCCTTAATTGCGAGCGGTATGCTGTTGGCCGATAGCTTACGCCAACGTTTTGCTTCCCCACCACCATGGACACCAGAGATTACCGATGAAAATCGGTATGTGATGGCGGCTGATATTATTGCGCAGCGACAAGTTCAAGGCCTATCAACCCAAGCTGCAGTCCTCATTCCCCTGGTTTTACGTAGTTCAGGAATTTCGGTTTTGTTAACCCAAAGAACAGATCATTTACATGATCATGCTGGCCAAATCAGTTTCCCAGGGGGCCGCATGGAGTCAAGTGATAGTGGGCCTGCAGTGACGGCCTTGCGGGAAAGTTTTGAAGAAATCGGCCTAGCCGCTGGTCAGGTAGAGTTGATTGGCCAATTGCCTGAATATTTAACGGTTTCAGGTTATCGAGTGATCCCCATGGTGGGCTTAGTACAAGCGCAGGTCGATTACGTTTTAGATGCCTTTGAAGTTGCAGCAGCTTTTGAGGTGCCTTTAGAATTTTTGATGAATCCTGCCAACCACCAAGTGAGGGTGGCTAGCAACGAGCAAGGTAGTCGACGGTTTTATGCGATGCCCTTTGAAAATCGGTTTATTTGGGGCGCTACTGCTGGTATGCTGCGTAACCTTTATCATTTACTCAAAGTATGATTTTCTTTTCTATTCTCTTCGCTTTAATTGCTGAACAATATCGGCCAGTAAATGCTCAGCATTTGGTGCGACGTTGGAGTGTCGCGTGGCTCGATTGGGTTGCAAAAGAATTTAACGGCAAAGATGGGCAGGGCGCTACTCCAGTTGGCGCTCGCCTAGCTTGTTTAATTGCTTTCATTTTGCCGACCTTTTTGGTCTTTATAGTTCATGTGGCATGCATGATGACTTATCCTATTTTGGCGTTCTTTTGGAATGTCTTAATTGTGTATTGGTTTTTTGGTTTTCGCCAATTTAGTCATTCATTTACAGCCGTTCATCAAGCAATTCAAAATCATGATTTACCCGCAGCCCGAATTGCATTGGGTGAATGGTATGGCCCCGATTTAAATGTGGCTCATTTAAATGAAATCGAGATTATCTCTTTGGCTTTAGAGAAGGCCATTATTGGCTCGCATCGCCATGTGTTTGGCGTATTCTTCTGGTTCTTAATACCCCTTGGCCCTGGCGGAGTAGTTTTATATCGCTTAGCCGATATGGCAGCAGAGCGTTGGGCTAAAACAGGCGCACCAAATTCGTATAATTTAGATGCAGCTGCGCGCCATTTCTTTTACGTGCTCGATTGGGTGCCGGCACGTTTAACGGCCATGAGTTTTGCTTTGGCTGGCAATTTTGAAGACACTATCTATGCTTGGCGCTATCTCACGCATAAATGGGCCGACGAATTATCAGCTGTAATTTTGGCGGCAGGCAGTGGCGCTCTAGGTGTGCGTTTGGGCGAGCCTTTACGTGAACCCGATAGCGAAGAGGCCTTACGTATGGCTGAAGCAGGCGAGGCACCGATTTATGATGTCGGTCTTGAGCCCAGCGAAAGAACCTTGCGCTCGGCGATTGGTTTAGTATGGCGCGTGATTATTGCTCTGATGATTTTGTTGGCAATGTTGACCATCGCTGTTTGGCTGTAGTAATACCTATAATTTGGGTATCAGCAGTTTGTGAGTCTGAGCGCAGTTGACGAAATAAAGTTAAGCGCTCTGGCGCAATAAGGTATTTAGCAACTGCTTCACGAATCACGCAGCCAGGTTCGGTCTCATGGGCGCAATTATGAAAACGACAGTGCCCCAGATAGTCTTTGAACTCGCGAAATGCATGTTGTAATTCACTCACTGATAAATGAGCAAGACCAAATTCTTGAAAACCTGGTGAGTCGATGAGAGCGCCTACTTTACCCTCTGCGACACCCCATGTTTTTGGTAGCTCAAAATAACGGCAGGCGGTAGTAGTGTGCTTGCCAGTATCAAGGCGCACTGAGTATTCTTGAGTGACAGCAGCTGCATTGGGGACCCAGCCATTGAGCAAGCTCGACTTCCCCATGCCCGACTGCCCAACGAGGACAGAGATCTTACCTTTAAGCGCACCATGGAGGCGCTCGAGTGAAGAAGCATCAAACTTTGCCGAGACCTCGCTAACAGGATAGCCCATCCGTGCATAGGGCTCGATTAATTTACGCGCGGTGTCGATTGAGTCGCTTAAGTCAGATTTATTTAGCAAAATATGTAGACCAATTTGATTGGCCT
Source organism: Polynucleobacter meluiroseus (assembly GCA_945878885.1). Classification (GTDB taxonomy): domain Bacteria; phylum Pseudomonadota; class Gammaproteobacteria; order Burkholderiales; family Burkholderiaceae; genus Polynucleobacter; species Polynucleobacter meluiroseus_C. Next base: position 4,516 of record CAMCUP010000007.1, read on the forward strand.
CTGCCGCTACTACTGCCCGCCCTAACAAGTCAGGCGAAAAAGCGGGTTGAGTAGCTAAGACTACTAAAATTTGATCAACATTAGCAGCGATTAATTTACTTTTAAATGCATCAGAGCGATAAAGCAAATTACGTCGTGCCTCAATTTTAACTAAGCGCGCTTGATTTTCAGAACTACTTTCTAATTGCAAAATATCGCCTACTGCACCTAAATGGCGCTTCCCAGGAGTTGTCACTTCAATAAGAGGACCGCTAGGTGCTTCATAACCAGTTCCACTCGTAAGCAGAGTTTGCGCTAAATAATGCCTGCCATACGAGGCTATTAGTAAGGCGCGATTGATAGCCATAGAAATCGAGCCTAGGGGTTCAAGACAAATTCACTGGCTGCGCTGCAAATTAGCAATACGCAATGGTGCAGGCGGATGTGAGCTATAGAAAGCGGTATAGATCGGATCGGGAGTTAAGGTTGAGGCATTGTCTTGATATAACTTAACTAAAGCAGAAATTAAATCTGTAGCCGAAGATTTTTCAGCGGCAAAGTTATCGGCCTCATATTCATGTTTACGTGAGGCTAGACTATTTAGAGGAGTGAAGAAAAAACCAAATACGGGTGACACCAGCATAAATAAGGCGAGCGCTAAACCACCGTTATTACCGTTGAGGTTGGGCATAACACCTAATTCAAGATAGAACCAGGGTTGGGCACTTAACCATCCTAAGAGGGCTAATACTACTAAGCTAAGAGCAAAAGAAACCAATAAACGCTTGCGAATATGTTTACGTTTGAAGTGACCTAACTCATGCGCCAGCACTGCCTCTATTTCAGCTGGATTCAGTTTTTCAATCAGGGTATCGAAGAAGACAATACGCTTGGCTTTACCAATGCCCGTGAAATAAGCATTACCGTGGGCACTACGGGTACTGCCATCCATCACAAACAGACCTTGGCTAGCGAAGTCACAGCGCTTTAGAAGTTGCTCAATTTGGGTTTTTAGAGGCCCATCTTCAAGGGCTTTAAATTTATTAAAAAGCGGTGCAATAAAGGTTGGAAATAACCATAGTAATAATCCATTAAAACCTGTCCATACAAACCAAGTCCAGAGCCACCAAAGTGGCCCAGCCTCTGCCATTAGGCTAAGAATCACCCAGAGTAGGGGAAGCCCTAAAGCTGCGCCTAAGCCTAGACCTTTAAGTAAATCGATGAAAAAAAGTTTCGGTGTCATGCGATTAAACCCAAAATTTTCTTCTAATTTAAATTGTTTATACCAAGCAAAGGGCAAATCCAAAACACCTGTAATAAGAAAAATGCTGCAGAGTAGAACCATTTGCTGGGTAATGCCGACCCCAAGCCATTGGGTAATGAGCTGGTTTAAATATTCAAGACCGCCTAAGAGTGTGAAGGCAATTAATACGAAGGCGCTTAAGATATTTTCAAGGGTGCCTAGGCGCAATTTGGCAATCGTGTAATCAGCTGCTTTTTGATGTTCGGCTAAAGAAATGCGCGTAGCAAACTCAGATGGCACAACATTGCGATTTTGAGCAACATGGCGCATTTGTCGCTGAGCAAGCCAATAGCGCATGCCAAAACTAAGGAAAAAGGCTGCTAGGAAGATAAAAGTGAAGGTCATGAGATGATTATAGTTATGAGTGAAAAATCTGCCTTAAGCCCTGTTAGTGAGTCTTTAATTTGGATCGATATGGAAATGTCAGGTCTCAAGCCCGATAGCGACCGTATTCTTGAAATTGCCCTAGTCATAACCGATGCGAACTTGAATCTGCTTGCCACTGCTCCAGTATATGTGGTGCATCAAAGCGATGTGGTTATAGACGGAATGGACTCATGGAATACTGGCACCCACAGTAAATCAGGTTTAATCGACAAGGTAAAGGCTTCAAGGCTTAATGAAGCCATGGTTGAACAAGCGGTAATTGATTTTCTCAAGCAATATCTTAAACCAGGCGTTTCTCCGATGTGCGGCAATTCGATTTGCCAAGATCGGCGTTTTATGGCGCGTTATATGCCAAAGCTCGAAGCTTTTTTTCATTATCGCAATGTCGATGTGTCGACCATTAAAGAATTGGCGAAACGCTGGCAACCTGATTTAATGAAAGGCTTTGCTAAGCAACAAGCCCATACAGCTTTAGCAGATATTTTGGAGTCGATTCAAGAGTTAAAGTATTACCGCGAAAAATTCTTTATCGCCCCTAATTAGCGATTTATCGAAAGAGCAGGATCTTGTTGGAGGCGCCCACTATTTTTTTAGCGCACTTTTTGGTCGAAATGCTTTCACCACGGTTTCATTGGTTTCCATATAAGGTCCACCAATTAGGTCAATACAATAGGGTACTGCGGCAAAAATGCCCGGCACAATAACTTTGCCATCGCTGTCTTTAAGGCCCTCTAGCGTTTCTTGAATTGACTTCGGCTGTCCTGGTAAATTAATAATTAAAGCCGCGTGTTCAGGAATTTCTCGCAAGACCGCAAGCTGCCGCGAAAGAATGGCGGTTGGCACAAAATGCAAACTAATTTGTCGCATTTGCTCGCCAAAACCAGGCATAATTTTTGTGCCTGCTTCTAAAGTCGCCTCGGGCGTAATATCTCGACGAGAAGGTCCAGTTCCACCAGTCGTAAGGACTAAATCGCAGGCATATTCATCGACTAACTCGATTAAGGTTACGGTAATTAGCTCTTGGGTATCTGGAATAAGGCGCTCGACAAAAACATAGGGTGAAAGCAGGGCACTTTGAAGCCAAACGCGCAAGGCTGGGATACCTGCATCGGTATATACCCCTTGACTGGCGCGGTCGGAAATCGAGACCAAGCCAATCTTCAGTTCATTGGGCGAACTTCGTTGCCAAGCTGCAGTATGCTTCATCACTCTATTCTAGCTATTATTAGGTATGTTTACATATACATCTGAGCAATTTCAATTAATTGTGCAATTTATGCTGGCAGAAGCCAGTCGTTTGGGGGCTAGCGATGCAGTGGCAGAGATATCAGAGGGACATGGGCTAGCTGTAAGCACCCGCAAAGGTGAAATTGAGACGATAGAGCAAAGCCTCGATAAACAAGTAGGAGTAAGCCTTTATTTAGGGCAACGGCGGGGTAATGCCAGCACTAGCGATTTTTCACCTACTTCACTAAGAGCTACCGTTGAGGCTGCCTTTCATATTGCTCAACATACTGCCGAGGATGATTGTGCAGGTTTACCCGAATATGATTTGCTCGAAAAAAATCCACTGAATCTTGATTTATTTCATCCTTGGAATCTTGAAGCAATTGACGCCATTGAAATAGCGCGATCAGCTGAAGCGGCTGCGTTTGCTGTGAGCCCACAAATTCAAAATAGTGATGGCGCTTCGGTTTCAACGCATCAAGGCCATTTTATTTTAGCCAGTAGCCAAGGGTTTTTAGGTGGCTATCCCTACTCACGCCACTTTATATCTTGCGCACCAATTGCGAGTACCACAGGAAAAAAATCATCCATGCAGCGAGATGATTGGTATTCCAGCTCACGTATTCCATCACAATTAGCTCCGCCTGCTGAAATTGGACGCTATGCGGCACAGCGCGCCTTAGCGCGCCTGAAAGCCCGCTCAATTAGCACACGGCGTTGCCCCGTTATTTTTGAGGCGCCAGTAGCAGCAGGCTTATTAGGCTCATTTGTGCAGGCTGTTTCGGGTGGCGCCTTATATCGGCGTTCAAGTTTTTTATTAGATAGCCTTGGCAAGGCCGTTTTTCCAGCTCATTTAAGCTTAAATGAAGACCCACATATTCCTAGTATTTCAGGTAGCGCACCCTTTGATGAGGAGGGCGTTAAAACTCAGGCACGCACGGTAGTTGCAAATGGTGTTTTACAAGGCTATTTTTTATCAACCTACACTGCCCGGAAATTAGGTTTGCAAACCACTGGTAATGCCGGTGGCTCACATCATTTACGCTTAACTAGTAGCCAAACGGTAGCTGGCGATTTGCCCGGATTACTAAAGACTATGGGCACTGGGTTGTTAGTGACAGAATTAATGGGTCAAGGGGTGAATTATGTCACCGGTGATTACTCGCGCGGGGCCTTTGGTTACTGGGTCGAGCGCGGGGAAATTCAGTATCCCGTCGAAGAAATTACCATTGCCGGAAATTTACGCGACATGTTGCTCGATATTCAGATGGTAGGTAGCGATGTTTTGGTGAGGGGCTCGAAAGAAACAGGCTCACTCTTAATTGGTTCGATGACCATTGGCGGTAAATAAGGGCGACGGTAAGGGCGATGAAAGGACTAATAAAACAGTAAAAACTTCAACCAGGGGGATTTATTGTTTGCGCTCAAGCGTTAAAAAACGGAAGTGAATTTCACCTTCTTGCCCTTCGGTACGATTAATCTCTTGCCAATTTTGCGGATCTGGCACTTGAAAAAAAGTATCACCAGCAACCTCTAAATCGATTTCAGTAAGATACAGTTGATCAGCTTGTGCAAAAGCCTGTTTAAACAATTGCTCTCCACCAATAATAAATACGCGTGGCACGTCAGCGAGTTGTTGGAGTGCTTCTTCTAATGAATGTACTACTTCAGCGCCAGGCAATTGCAAATTGGAATTGCGGCTCACTACCAAGTTGCGTCGCCCTGGTAAAGGCCGTCCAATCGAATCCCAAGTCTTTCGCCCCATAATGATCGGATGACCCATTGTGACGCGTTTAAAAAATTGTAAGTCGGCAGAAATTTTCCAAGGAATTTGATTGTCTTTACCAATCACCTGATTACGAGCACGGGCAACAATAAAAGCAATAGCGGGTTTAGTCATAGGAGAGATATTTTAGATGGCGACTGGCGCTTTGATATGCGGATGAGACTGATAACTAACTACTTCAAAATCATCAAACTCATAGTCAAATATAGAACCAGGCTTACGGTGTATTTTAAGGGTGGGCAATGGAAAGGGTGCGCGCGCAAGCTGCAATTCGACTTGAGCCAGATGATTGTTGTAGAGATGGCAATCGCCGCCAGTCCAGATAAAGTCACCAACTGCTAAACCCGCTTGTTGTGCCACCATATGGGTCAGGACTGCATAACTTGCGATATTAAATGGCACGCCCAGAAAAATATCGGCACTACGTTGATAGAGCTGACAAGATAATTTATTGTTGGCTACATAAAATTGAAAGAAGGCGTGACAAGGGGCAAGTGCCATCTGTGGAATATCGCCAACATTCCAGGCTGAAATAATCATGCGACGTGAGTCGGGGTTAGATTGCAGAGTTGCCATGAGCTCTTTAATTTGATCAATATGCTGACCATTTGGAGTTGGCCATGAGCGCCACTGATAGCCGTAAATGGGCCCTAATTCACCGTCGGGCGCAGCCCATTCATCCCAAATCGATACCCCTCGCTCTTTAAGCCAATTGTTATTTGTGCTTCCTTGTAAAAACCACAGCAATTCATAGACAATTGATTTCAAGTGCAGTTTTTTAGTGGTGACCATGGGGAAACCAGTGGCTAAGTCAAAGCGCATTTGATAACCAAAAATAGATTTAGTGCCAGTTCCAGTGCGATCTGCTTTATCTACACCCTGCGCTAGCACGGCTTTCATTAGGTCATGGTATTGGTGCATCAGCGCAGATCAGTAATCAATTAATCAAATACAGGCGATTCAACACCAAGCACTTTATGCAACTTAGTTGACGTCGTGGTGTATTGCAGGTGGACTTTTTTATCTGGATAAATATATTGCACACAGCCAAATGCTGCCAAAGCAGCTTCATGAAAGCCCGACAAAATTAGTTTTTTCTTGCCTGGATAGATATTGATGTCGCCAATCGCAAAGATGCCTGGAATAGTCGTTTCAAAGCGCTCGGTATCAACAGTGAGTTGTTTGCGATCGATACCTAAGCCCCACGCGGTAATTGGTCCTAATTTGGGCGACAAACCAAAGAACACCAATAGCGCATCGAGTGGCATCCGCCGAGTAACCCCATCACTCCCAGTGACTTTGATTTCAGTGAGCTTGCCAGCCTGCTCTTCAAAGCCGGTAATTTGCCCCACTTCAAATTGCATTTCGTAGTTAGCGCATAACTCTTTCATTTTGGCAACCGAGCTAGGGGCTGCTTTAAAGCCATCGCGGCGATGAATTAAGATCACACTTTCGGCTTTACCAACAAAATTCAACGCCCAGTCGAGGGCGGAATCGCCACCACCACAAATTACAATATTTTTGCCGGTAAACTGCGCCGGATCTTTGACGCGATAAAACAGTTGTTTATTTTCGAACGCTTCGATGCCATCGATCTTAATGGTACGCGCTTGAAACGAGCCTACCCCAGCAGCGATAAAAATAGTTTTAGTAATAAATTGGGTACCCATTGAAGTGCTCAGATCAAATCGACCATCACTACGTTTTTGTACTAGAGTAACTTCTTGTCCTAAGTGAAACTGCGCATCAAATGGTTCGATTTGCTTCATTAAATTGTCAGTGAGTTCTTGTCCAGTACACACCGGCACTGCAGGAATGTCGTATATCGGTTTATCGGGATATAACTCTACGCACTGGCCACCCACTACTGGCAGTGAATCAATAACATGCGCTTTGATTTCTAGCAAGCCTAGCTCAAAGACTTGAAAAAGTCCGACGGGGCCTGCACCAATAATGACGGCATCGGCTTCGATGGGTGTAAGTGACACGATTTTTCCTAAAAAGGTCGGGCTGACAATTTACTTAAGCAATTCATCAAATTTATTTTTAACGTCTTGCCATTCATCGGCATCTGGCAGAGGTGCTTTTGATTTAGTGATTGAGGGCCAAAGACGCGATAGCTCGACGTTAAGTTGAATAAACGCTTGTTGATCACCTGGCACATCATCTTCTGCATAAATGGCATTGACGGGGCACTCGGGAACACAGACGGCGCAATCGATGCACTCATCGGGATCAATCGAAAGAAAATTAGGACCTTCACGAAAACAATCTACTGGGCAAACATCGACACAATCGGTATATTTGCAGCGGATGCAGGATTCGGTAACAACGTAAGTCATGGTAGTTAATTAGTTATATAAAAGCCCATAAAAGGCCAATATTTGATTTTAGCCGAAATGAGGCTGAAAGCTTCGAGCACCCATATTTCCAGCTTGTTGTAAAGTTTAGGGATGAATACAAGCCATAAACCCAAAATCTTAGTTGCTAGGTCTATTTTCCCCGATGCCTTGGCCGATTTACGCCAGTCTTTTGAGGTCATTGATAATCAGGCCGATCGCGTTTTTACACCAACCGAGTTGCAAAAACATTTAAGCGAGGTTGACGCAGCTTTGGTGGCTGGTAGTGAGCGCATTGATGCTAATGCATTGGCTAATGCTAAAAAGCTAAAAATTGTCGCCAATATTTCTGTTGGCTATAACAATTTTGATGTACCAGCGATTACCGCCGCAGGTGTTATGGCCACCAATACTCCAGATGTGCTTACCAATACCACTGCCGATTTTGGATTTGCGCTACTCATGGCTACCGCTCGGCGTGTTACCGAATCAGAGCATTGGATTCGTAACGGTCAGTGGGATCAATGGTCAATTACCAACAACCCTTTAGGAATGGATATTCATGGCAGTACACTGGGAATTATTGGAATGGGTCGAATTGGTCAAGGAATCGCAAAGCGCGCTGCAGGGTTTGGGATGAAAGTGATTTATTACAATCGCCGACGTTTACCCGAGTCTGATGAAATGGCCTGTGGAGCCACTTATGTTGATAAAGATAGCCTGCTAGGTCAAGCTGATCATGTCATTTTGGTTTTACCCTATTCCGCTGAAAGTCATCACACCATTGGCGCAAAAGAAATTGCTTTGATGAAGTCAACGGCGACACTAGTGAATATTGCTCGCGGCGGAATCGTTGATGATGTTGCTTTAGCGCAAGCGTTGCGAGACAAGAAAATTTTTGCTGCCGGTTTAGATGTGTTTGAGGGTGAGCCAGTGGTGCATCCTGATTTACTTAAACTCAGTAATGTGGTGCTAGCACCGCATATTGCCAGTGGTACAGAAAAAACGCGCCGCGCAATGGTTAATTTAGCCATTCAAAATGTGCGCGCTGCTTTGGCTGGCGATAGACCGCCTAGCTTAATTAACCCAGAAGTACTGCCGTAATTGATTCAGGAAATTAACTAAGAAAATTAACTGAGGAAATTAAACAAAGAAATTTGCTCAGTTCATTTACTCGGAAAGTTGGCCCAACTTTTTTGCAAGGCAAATTATTCGTCAGCTATGTCTTCGGGAACTTCTTTTAAAGCCAACTCGATACCGCCAAAGTTATTGGCAACCCAGTTGTAGACCTTGCAGGCTACCCAAAGCAAGCCAAAACCTAGGATCGCATTGAGAATAAGGGCAGATAGCACCGTAAATCCTGGAATTGCGCCGTCGCGAATAAATGCGACAAAGAGCGCTAAGAGCACGATAGGTACCGAAAAACATAAATAAACCAAAACTAAAGTTTTGGCTGTATGCATTGGGTCAAGGAAGGTAATTTCTTTTTTAGTTAATTTCATCATGGCGTAATCTTAAAGCAGTCCTTCAAAAATCTCTACCTGTACTAAATCGCCGGCCTGAATATTGCCTTGCTCGGCCGGCAAAATAATAAAACAGTTAGCCTCACTCATGGAGCGCAAGATACCAGCCCCTTGGCTACCGGTGGTACGTACCGAGGCTTGGCCAGCTTCGTTGAGCATCACAATACCTCTTTGGAACTCAGTCCGTCCAGGTTTTTTGCGGATATTTTCGGCTGAGCGCACTTGGACGGTGGGCGGAGTGGTAACAGTTGCGCCATTAAGTTGTAACAAGGCAGAACGGACAAACTGATAGAAGGTCACCATGACCGCCACAGGATTGCCAGGTAAGCCAAAAAATAAGGTGCTGCCACGAGAGTTTGCTGGCGAATTATTAGCCTCTAAATCTGATTTAAGAACCCCAAAAGCCATTGGCCTGCCTGGGCGCATGGCAATCTGCCAAAAACCAACTTCACCGAGTTCTTGTAAGACCTGCTTAGTAAAATCGGCCTCACCAACCGATACGCCACCGGATGAAATTAAGACGTCGGCTTTGAGGGCAGCATTGCGGAAAGCATTTTTTAAAGTCTGAGGATCGTCCTGCACTATGCCACCATCAATAATCTCTAAATTAAGACGGGTGAGAAGGCCAATGAGGCTATAGCGGTTGCTATCGTACACACTACCAGCATCGAGTGGCTGGTCAAGGCTACGTAATTCATTGCCAGAAGAAATTATCGCCACCCGCAATTTACGTCGAACCAGTAAGCTTTTAATTCCAAGAGAGGCAGCTAAGCCTAAATCTGAGGGCCGCAAAATACGCCCCGCTGGAATAGCCACCTGACCCAAACGTAAATCTTCGCCCTGCAGCCGTCGATTTTCTCCTACTTTGACTGCATTAGCAGAAAAAAATAAGCAGTTTTCTTGTGCAGCATTAACCATAACTTTTGTAATAAGTTCTTGGGGAATCACGCTATCGCATGTTGCAGGCATCAGTGCGCCAGTCATTATTTTGATACATTCTGTGTCGCCCACTTGACCTAAAAATGGTTTGCCAGCCAAAGCAGTGCCAACTATCTTGAGCTCCTTTTGGAGATCGTTATTGCTCGAATTAGCTTGGCCCTTAAAGGCGTACCCATCCATTGCAGAATTATCGGCATTGGGCACATTAATTGGTGAGAGTAGATCTTCCGCCAAAATACGATTTACCGCATCTTCGAGGAGAATACTTTCGCTGAAGGCCTGACTATTTTTTGTGCCCGACTCTTCTGCTAGTTTGGTAATTAATTCACTGAGGATGCGCCTCGTTTCTAAAACCGATAAGGAGCCAGAATTGATATCGAATGCCATGATTTTATTTGACGCTCGGCAGGCGTTGGTTTGGCGCTACTAATTGAGCCAAGGCTTCTAAGTGGGCTAATTCTTCTGGAGTATTAGCGTTGGCAAAAGCTAAATCATTTTCAAAGAGCACCGAGCTGCTATTGACCAACTTAAACCAGCGGTCAATTTTACGTGCACCGCTAGCTAAAAATTGCTCAAGCGATGCGCGAAGGTTTTTTTTCATCAAACAAAATACAGCTTGATTCCAAACTTGACCTGAACTATCAGCACTACGGGCATAGACTAAATCATACTGACCACGTAATAATTCTGTACTTAAGCGTGCGCCTAAATCAAGTGGAAAAAGCGGTGAGTCGCAGGGTACCGTAAGTAAATATTCGGTTTCGCAATGCTGTAGACCAATTGAAAATCCGGCAAGCGGCCCAAAGTAAGCGGGCTGAGATGCTACAGCGTTATTGGTGGCGCTGGGTTTTGTAGCTTTTACTAGATGGTCATCGGCAATCACTGGATAGCCATAGCCTTCATAATTACTCCGATTACGATTTGCATTAATCATGAGCTGACTTACTTGACCTTGGAGGCGTGCAAGCGCAGTTTCAATTAGCGGTCGGTTTAAGTAGGGGATCAAGCCTTTGTCAATACCGCCCATTCGTTCAGCGCGACCACCTGCCAGAATTAAGCCGCTAATTACAGTTGCAGGTAATGAAGGCGCTACAGTGGACATAAGTGCACAATCTTAACCACCAATATACGACATTTCAACTTTACGAGCAGCCGTATTTACTGTCGGAGTATGTGAACCGCGAATTTCAGAGTAGTGATCATCACGTTTGGTCCAAGTGTTCATGATGGCATTGGCAATTTCTACATCACTACTACCAGAGCGTAAAAGAGTTTTGAAATCAACTCCTTGATGAGCAAAGAGACATAAGAAAAGTTGCCCATCGGTAGACAACCTCGCGCGGGTACAGGTATGACAGAAGGTTTGTGTCACACTAGAAATAACACCAATTTCACCTGCTCCATCAGCATAACGCCAACGTTGGGCAACTTCACCCACATAATTGGGCTCTAGTGATTGCAAGGGAAACGCAGCATCAATTTGCTTGATCACCGCTTGAGAGGGCAAAACTTCAGCCATATTCCAACCATTGGAAGTGCCAACATCCATGAATTCAATTAAACGCAAGGTGATGCCAGAGTTACGAAAATGCTGTGCCATTGGCAAAATTTCGTGATCGTTAACCCCTTTTTTAACCACCATATTGACTTTAATTGACTCAAAGCCAGCTTCTTTTGCCGCCTCAATGCCATCAAGAACATCGCCAACCGCAAAATCAACATCATTCATAGTTTTGAATACAGCATCACTTAAGGCATCAAGGCTAACGGTGATACGCTGTAAGCCAGCATTTTTTAAGAGCTGAGCTTTTTTCCTTAAAAGACTGCCATTGGTGGTAAGGGTAAGATCTAATTTTTGTCCTGTTGGGGTGCGAACTTGCGCGAGCATTGCTACTAAAGTCTCTAAATTTTTTCGTAAGAGAGGTTCACCGCCAGTGAGGCGAATTTTTTCAACTCCAAGGCTGGCAAAAATTTGCGTCATTCTGGTAATTTCCTCAAAACGCAACAAGGCATCTTGCGCTAAATAAGGATAGTTTTGGTCAAATACCGATTTAGGCATGCAATAGGTACAGCGAAAATTACAGCGGTCGGTAACCGAAATGCGTAAATCGCGCAGCTGCCGCTGACGGCGGTCAACGGTTTCACTATTAGCCTTTTGCAATACTGCTGGAATTACCGCTAGGGCGCCAGCAGTATTGTTAATTGGAATAATGCGCGGAATGATTTGATCAACCATAGCTAAGAGAGTGTAATACTTAAATACTTAGTGGGTTACGTTAAAGTTAGCTAGTTTTTATCAATCATTTTTTCTTGGCCGCCTGTTTCCACCAAAACCATTGGGCCACTAGGCAAGTCTGGCGCTGGCTTCGGCGTGCGCTTTGCTGGGGCTTTAATTGGTTCGGCGTTCATTTGCGTTTGCGCTTCAGCTAATTTAGTGGCATCGGTACCAACCCAAACCATGCCTGCAGATTCTACGACCTGTACTAATGGCGCTTCTTCAAGTCGTGAGAAAGCAACTCTAGGTAACTGAGGCGCTACCGCGGGGGGCAATGCGGCAGTGGGTATTGCGATAGATGCTGTAACTGCAGCAAGGGTAGTTTCAGTTGGAATAGGCGGAACACCACTTAAATTACTTTGCAGATCTTGCAAGGGTGCGGTAGCAGAATTGCCAGCCATCTGAACCATTCCTATTGGCGGCCAAGGGGCTGTTGTGCTGCTTGGTGCTGCGGCTGAGTGATCTGCTTTAGCGATTACTTCGTTAACCTCAGATTCATGACTCGTGGTTTCAGCAAGGTTATCACCGCGCTCACGTTGGCCACGGCCACGGCCACGGCGATTGCGACCACGTGGGCGATCTTCGCCATTAGCGGTAGCTACAGCTGTCTCAGGATTAGCACCTTCAGTAGTTGCTGCATTGCTTTGGCTTGCCTCAATTGAGTCATTGCCATTTGGATTTGCCAGACGCTCTGGTCGACTATTACGGTTGCGACCACCACGACCTTCTTGGCGGGGTTTTGCTTCACGCCCATTAGTCTCTGTATTAGCGCCAGCTTCGGCATTACCAGCCGCTGGACGTTCATTGCGACCACGGCGATTGCGACCACGTTCATTGCCATTGCGGCCTTCACGTGCTCCGCTGGGACGAGGACGTGCTTCGGGTTTTGCCACAGTGATTTCAGGTGTTGAAGTAAATAGTTTCTTAATAAAACCCATAAAACCACCAGAAGATTCAGCCACTGCTTTTTCGTTAGTAGCAGAAGCGCGGGCAGGACGGGGTTGGTTCATTGGCGCAGGTTGACTTGGTGTAATCCCTTTAACCGCAGCCTCGGGCTTTACTTTCACCTCTTCTTTGCGACTCACAATCGTATCCGCTTCTAATTCGGTAGCGGCTTCTTGCGCCATGATGTAGCTGGCTTTTTGATCATCTAAACGGGGATCATCATGACGTAAGCGCTCTAATTTGTAATGGGGTGTTTCAAGATGTTTATTGGGAACCATCAAGACATTGACCTTAAAGCGACTTTCAATTTTGATGACTTCAGCCCGTTTCTCATTGAGAAGGAAGGCGGCGACTTCAACTGGTACTTGCGTATGAATCGCTGCCGTATTGTCTTTCATCGCCTCTTCTTGGATGATGCGCAGCACTTGTAAGGCGGATGATTCGGTATCGCGAATATGGCCTGTACCGTTACAACGAGGACAGGTAACATGGCTACCTTCTGAGAGCGCTGGTCGCAAACGTTGCCGGGACATTTCCATTAGGCCAAATTTTGAAATTTTGCCCATTTGTACGCGGGCCCGATCATGGCGTAAAGCATCGCGCAAACGATTTTCAACATCTTTTTGACTTTTTGCCGATTCCATATCGATAAAGTCGATGACGATTAAGCCGCCCAAATCGCGCAAACGCATTTGACGACCAATTTCTTCGGCTGCTTCTAGGTTGGTACGGGTGGCGGTTTCTTCAATATCGGAACCGCGTGTGGCACGAGCAGAATTGACGTCTACTGAAACCAGGGCTTCAGTATGGTCGATCACAATGGCGCCACCCGAAGGCAACGGTACCGTGCGAGAGTACGCAGTTTCAATCTGATGCTCAATTTGAAAGCGGGAAAAGAGCGGCACATCGTCTTGATAGCGTTTGACGCGTGGTAAGTTATCGGGCATCACTACCGACATAAAGGCTTGCGCCTGTTCGAAAATGTCGTCGGTATCAATTAGAATTTCGCCAATATCGGGTTGGAAATAATCGCGAATAGCACGAATCACTAAGCTAGATTCAAGATAAATTAAGAGCGGAGCCGAGTTGCTATTGGCAGCCTCATCAATGGCTTTCCAAAGTTGCATTAGGTAATTCAAGTCCCACTGTAATTCAACTGCATCTCGCCCAATGCCTGCGGTACGAGCAATAATGCTCATGCCTTCAGGAACTTCAAGTTGCCCCATTGCTTCACGGAGTTCTTGACGATCTTCACCCTCAATGCGGCGGGATACACCACCACCCCTAGGGTTATTGGGCATTAAGACAAGATAACGGCCAGCTAAAGAAATAAAAGAAGTGAGCGCTGCACCTTTTTGGCCCCGCTCTTCTTTTTCAATTTGAATAATAATTTCTTGGCCTTCGCGCAAGGCATCTTTGATCGATGCTGTACGCACGTCGACACCTTCTTTAAAGTAGGCACGAGCAACTTCTTTAAATGGCAAAAAGCCATGACGTTCTTCGCCGTAATTGACAAAGCAGGCCTCAAGCGAAGGTTCAATACGGGTGATTACCCCTTTATAAATATTGCCTTTGCGTTGCTCGCGGCCAGCAGACTCGATATCAATATCGATTAATTTTTGACCGTCGACAATCGCGACTCGCAACTCTTCTTGTTGAGTTGCATTAAACAGCATGCGTTTCATAATTCTCTCCAAATGGGGCAGGAGGTCGATGCGCGGCGCGATGGAGATGAAATTAGGAGCAACCAAAGAACTAGGTTCATTTGGCCCCTACAGGGCGTGGTTTAAAAGAGAACTAAGCTGTAAATCAGTTAGTTCGAATCGAGCCCCCATTACTGGGAACTGTTGCCACACCGAACGCTCGCCACAGTTACCCTCCTTTAGGGTCATCAATGTAGGCGCGCGCCTGAAAACTGTCATCTAATCGCGGGTCGCGGCATACGGCACGCCAACCCTGCGCCTCGTTAAACAGGGGAGGGGCAACCCTGGGAGTCTATTTCTGATGGTTGACTCCAACGCCACGATTGGGTATTCAAGTGGATATTCTCAGGTGAGCCCAATCTGAGCCAATATTGGCTAGTGCCTTGATTATAAGGCAGAAGTTCATAATAACCTTCTGATGACTTCCACTAATTCAAATAAAGCCTCTGCGGTACCTGCAGTAGTCTTGCAAACGATTGGCCCCGATGAAGCAGGTCAGCGGCTCGATAATTTTTTGTTGCGCTGGGCTAAAGGGGTACCTAAAAGCCATGTTTACCGGATTATTCGTTCGGGAGAGGTGCGGGTAAATAAAAAGCGGGCTGAGCCCACCACCCGACTTTCTGAAGGCGATATTGTGCGCTTACCACCAGTGAGAATAGCCTCGCCTGAGCGGGTGCAGTTGGGTCAAAACGCTCTTCGAGCGCAGCAATATGCGGCGCAAATGCCAATTCTGTATGAGGATGAAGTGCTCTTGGTGGTTGACAAGCCAGCTGGGTTGGCAGTACATGGCGGTTCAGGAATCGCCTTGGGCGTGATTGAAGCCCTCAGATTAACGCGTCCTGAGCTCAATTTTCTCGAACTAGTTCACCGCCTTGATCGCGATACCTCTGGGGTTTTGCTTCTTGCTAAGCGGCGTAGTGCTTTAGTTGAGATGCATCGTCAAATACGTGAAGGCTTAACCGATAAACGCTACTGGTTATTGGCCCACGGCAAAATTGCACAAGGCGCCAAGGTGATACAACTCAAATTTCCTTTGCATAAGTATCTTTTAGCCAATGGTGAGCGGCGAGTTAGGGTGGCCGCCGAAGGTCTTCCTAGTCATACTGCGGTACGAGTGGCACAAGTACTTGAGGGCAATGCGGTCGCGATTAGTTTGGTAGAGGCGCAATTAAAAACTGGGCGCACCCATCAAATTCGAGTTCACTTGCAACGCATTGGGCATCCAATTTTAGGTGATGATAAATATGGGCTAGAGGAAGAGGACCAGCGCTTAAAGTCTAAACGACTGTATTTACATGCCCATTTGGTGGGGTTTACACATCCTCGCACCGGCGAAAAAATGCGCCTTGAATCGCCGATGCCAGCAGAGTTCAATGCCTTATTAAGGACCCTGAAGCTAGCCGTATAGGATCCTAAGGCGACCGACGTTTTGGGCGATAAATCGGTATAGTGCAAATAATTAGTGTGATCTTAGTAAATTGTTGCTTGGCGAAGGAATTACCGTTTGAATAAAATGTTACAAGTAGGGGCAGAGCGGCGTTACGATTTAATTATCTGGGATTGGGATGGCACAATCATGGATTCGACCCCAACGATCGTGCAATGCATTCAGCAGGCTTGCCGTGATCTTGACCTACCTGAACCCAATGATTCTTTAGCAAGCTCAGTGATTGGCTTAGGGATCAATGATTCCTTGCGACGCGCTGTGCCGAGTATTGCACCGGCACGTTATCCAGCTTTAGTTGACCGTTTTCGTTTTCATTATTTAGCGCGTGATCACGAATTACACTTATTTTTGGGGGTGCGCGAATTGCTCGAGCACTTGCGTCAAGCCGGTTTTTTATTGGCCGTGGCTACCGGTAAATCACGTCGGGGTCTAGACCGTTCCTTAGGCTTTCATCAACTCGAGGAACTCTTTCATGCTAGCCGGACTGCCGATGAAACAGCCTCAAAACCAAATCCAGCAATGCTGTTAGAGTTATCCGATCTATTGCAAGTGCCTTTGCGGCGCATGCTGATGATTGGTGATACGACTCATGATTTATTGATGGCACAAAATGCGGGGGTCGATAGTGTGGGCGTAACTTATGGTGCCCACCCAGCAGAAGAGTTGCGCACCGCTAATGCCTTAGTATGTGTTGATAATGTGGGGCAACTAGCAGATTGGTGCAGTGCGCATTTGTACGAACGTAGTTTGACCTAAATAAGGGACGTAAAACAGCGATGGATCAGAAAGAAAATTGGGAGCGACAGGCTCTTGAGCATTTACTACTTGAAAATTTAAAAGAAAGCCGTAAGGCGCGTCGCTGGAAAACAATTTTTCGTTTAGCCTTGCTGGTTTTAGTCATCGGTATCATTTCGCAATTATTCGATTTGCATCTACCAGGTCGGGGTATGGGGGTTGAAAAACATACTGCTTTAATCAGCTTAGATGGCATGATTTCACCGACCACTTCTGCCAATGCAGTTGATATCAATGCATCTCTTGATGCTGCTTTTGAAAATACCAACAGCGTGGGGGTAGTGTTGCGGATTAATAGTCCTGGTGGTTCACCAGTGCAAGCCGGCATGATTAATGACGAAATTCGTCGCTTACGAGCCCTTTACCCACAAAAACCTTTTTATGTAGTGGTAGAAGATATTTGCGCTTCAGGCGGTTATTACGTAGCGGTAGCAGGCGACAAAATTTTAGTTGATAAGGCCAGCTTAATTGGTTCAATTGGTGTGGTAATGGAGGGCTTTGGGTTTACTGGCTTAATGGATAAATTGGGTATTTCACGGCGCTTAATTACTGCTGGCTCAAATAAAGGCATGCTCGATCCTTTTAGCAAAGAAAATCCGCGGCAAGTTGAAATGGTGCAATCGATGCTAAATGAAATTCATCAGCAATTTATTGAGGTGGTGAAAGCTGGTCGAGGCACGCGTTTAAAAGATAATGCAGAATTATTCTCTGGGCGCGTCTGGAATGGGGCGCAGGCAGTTGAATTAGGTTTGGCCGATGGTTTTGGTAGCGTTGATTCGGTGGCTCGCGATCTTTTAAAGGCCCCTGATATTTTGGACTACACCCTCAAAGAAAATTTTGCCGAGCGGGTTGCTAAAAAGTTTGGTGCTGAAATGGGCGCTTCGATGGGACAAGCGCTGATGAAAGATGCTAGCCTGAAATGAGCCGCCGTACTTTTGCCGTGATCTTACGCTAGCAATAAAAATATCGCTGGGCGGTTTTGTAATTCGACATAGGCATTTTCATTGGGTAAGCGTTTACGCCATTCGTTAATGGTATGGGTCTGAATCGATTCGCTAGCTAAACTTAAATCGATACCAATACAGATACGAGTTGCGGGTGCGAGTGATTGCAAGCAAGCGGCAATCATCGCTGCATTGCGATAGGGGGTTTCAATCCAAATTTGAGTTTGCTGTAAGCGTCGTGATTCTGTTTCTAATTGTTTTAAGCGAGCTAGGCGAGCTGCAGCTTGATGCGGTAAGTAACCCTGAAAAGCGAATTGTTGACCATTTAAACCGCTTGCCATCAAGCCCAATAAAATAGAGCTTGGCCCTACTAGTGGTTTGACGGGGGCACCTAGGCGATGTGCTGCCAAAATTAATTCTGCGCCAGGGTCTGCTACCCCAGGCACTCCAGCCTCCGACATTAATCCCATTGGGTGCCCAGCTAATAAAGCCTGCAACAATTTTTCGGGGTGTGTCGGTTCATTATATTTTGCTTGCTGGGTTAGACCACGCCACTCTTGCATTTCTATTTCTTGTAAGGGGGTGGAAAGGGGTACAAGTGAGTCAATGGCCTTTAAAAAAGCCCGCGCTGTTTTAGCATCCTCAACAATCCAATATTTTAATTTAGCCGCTTGCGCAATAGTGGCTGCAGGTAAAACCCATGGCAATTGTTCGGCACGACCTTCAGCTCCCAGGGTATTAGGAATCAAAAATAGTGTGCCGACTGCCATTTAATTAGTACTACTCAATTTTTGAGCGGGTATGGCAAAACCTGCTTCACGTAATAAACCACTTAAAGCAATTAACGGTAAACCAATGAGTGCAGTGGGATCATCGCTTTGTACCGATTCTAGTAGACTAATACCAAGCCCTTCAACTTTTGCACTGCCAGCACAATCATAGGGTTGCTCGGCGTGTAAATAGGCCTCTAATAGGGCATCGGGTAGGTCGCGAAAGCGCACTGTAGTGAGCACACTAAGCGAAGTGTGCTGGTTATCGCGCATGAAACATAATGCGGTGTGAAACTGCACAGTATTGCCGCGCATTAACTGTAATTGCGCAAACGCCCGCTCAAAATTACCCGGTTTACCGAGTACTGCCCCCGATAAGTCCGCCACTTGATCAGAGCCAATGATCCATGCACCAGGATGATGTATGGCAATTGCGGCAGCCTTCATTTGGGCTAAGCGTAAAGCCAGCGCAAGCGTGGTTTCTTGCGCCAAAGGGGTTTCATCAAGCGCTGGTGAATAGCAGGTGAAGGCTAGCCCCAAGCGTTCAAGTAATTGGCGGCGATAAATCGAGCTTGAAGCCAAAATCAATCGCGCAGGTTGCGCTGAGACTAGGTTAGTGGACATGAAAATTTACGCCTTCAATTAGACTAATGAGATGAATCGTAAACAAGTTTTACCTGAAGTTAAAATTTCTGCAAATCTATCTGCCCTTCGCGCAGTCGATTTTTGTGCTGCAGAGACCTATCTTGGCACAGGCTTTTTGCCGCTGAAGGCCTTACCCCGCCTGGATTTAGAGCTTACGAATTGCGGTCCCGACGACGGTTTTGAATGGCATATACAAACCCAGTTCACTGCGGATGCCAGCGGCAAACCTGAGCAAACCTTGCTATTAAAGTTAAAAGGGCAAGTGCATTTGCCCTGCCAACGGTGTTTGCAAGCTTTTTTATTCCCTTTTAATGAGCAAGCCCTATTTCTTTTTGTGCCCAATGAAGCCGCTGCTGATGCCTATCCAATCGAAGATGACCGACTTGAACCTTTGGTTGCAAGTCAGCATTTTGATCTATTGGGGCTGATAGAGGACGAGATTCTCTTGTCTTTGCCACTGGTGCCAAAACACCCCGAAGGGCATTGTGTCCCCAGCAATTTATTAAGGGGTCCTGATGAACCAGAAAACCCGTTTAAGGTCTTGAAAAATATCAAGAAATAGCCCTGTAACTGGGGGTTGATTCGGGCTTTGATGCCATTCAAAAATTGCCCAAAATCAAGTATTTACAGGCTTTTTTATGCTAGAATGCCCCCTTGTTTAGGAGTCAAATATGGCCGTTCAGCAGAATAAAAAATCCCCCTCTAAGCGT
This sequence comes from Polynucleobacter meluiroseus, assembly GCA_945878885.1. Lineage (GTDB taxonomy): Bacteria > Pseudomonadota > Gammaproteobacteria > Burkholderiales > Burkholderiaceae > Polynucleobacter > Polynucleobacter meluiroseus_C. The sequence goes on from CAMCUP010000007.1 coordinate 24,233, forward strand.
GGCATGCACCGCGCCCACGATTCTTTGACCGTTGGTGCATTGGCTGTTGAGGCCACCACCGGTGAAACGCATTTACGTCATCACATTTCCCCCAACGGTTTTTACCGTGGCCGGAAAGTGGTTAAAACGAAGAACGATTAATTTGTACAACTAAATGATTGAAGCGGCTTTAAATTGGCCGCTTTTTTCTTGGCTTAACAAATTTGGCAACCCCAGCGCAGATTAATTCACTGATGAACGTCAGGCTTGCAGTAGATGCAATGGGCGGTGATCATGGTTTGGCAGTCACCGTGCCTGCATCGCTTGATTTTCTAAAATCTCATGCCGATGCTAAGGTGCTCTTGGTAGGTGATCCCCACTTACTTTCACAATCGCTGGCTAAGGCTCCAGCCGAGTTAATGCTGCGCATTGAGATTATTGCCGCTAACGAAGTTGTCCTGATGGACGACCCAATTGAAATTGCATTACGGCGCAAAAAAGATTCATCTATGCGTTTGGCGATTGAACAAGTCAAAGAGGGGCGAGCTGAAGCCATTATTTCTTCTGGTAACACAGGCGCTTTAATGGCAATTTCGCGTTATCTACTGAAAACCTTAGAAGGTATCGATCGCCCTGCAATTGCTACCGCGATTCCCAATGAGTTGGGGACTAGTACAACAGTCCTCGATTTGGGCGCAAATGCCGATTGTCTACCCATTAATTTATTGCAGTTTGCGCAAATGGCCGATGTGATGTTACGGGTTGTTGATGGCAAGTCTTCACCATCCATTGGGCTACTGAACATTGGCGAGGAAATGATTAAGGGTAACGAGGTCGTCAAGGAAGCTGGTGAATTATTGCGTAATAGTCAATTAAACTTCTTTGGTAATGTTGAGGGCAATGATATTTTTAGGGGTACTGTGGATATCGTAGTCTGCGATGGCTTTGTGGGAAATATTGTTTTGAAGGCGAGCGAGGGCCTAGCAAAAATGATGACTGGAATGATCCGCACAGAATTTAATCGCTCTTGGTTAACCAAGCTTATGGCCTTGTGCGCGATGTTGCCTCTCATCCGCGTTAAAAATCGGGTTGATCATCGGCGTTATAACGGTGCAGTCTTACTTGGTTTGCGCGGTTGCGTGATTAAAAGTCATGGCTCTGCTGACCGCCTTGCCTTTAGCGCTGCCCTTGAACGTGCTTATGAAGCTGGCAAGAATCGGATGGTTGAACGTATTGCTCAAGCGTTTAGCGCACAGGCGATGCAATGACCCTTTATGCGCGCATTGCTGGTACAGGTAGTTATTTGCCTAAACAGCGATTAAGTAATGATGATTTAGCTGCGCGTTTAGCGCTAGCTGGCCTAGAGACAAGTGATGAGTGGATTCAAACTCGCAGCGGTATTTCGGCGCGGCACTTTGCAGCTGACAATGAATTAACTAGTGACTTAGGTATGTTGGCAGCGCAGGCTGCATTGCAGGATGCCAAGCTTAGTGCCGATCAAATTGAATTAATTATTTTAGCCAGCTCAACTCCAGATCATTTAGGCGGCTTTCCAAGTACGGCTTGCGTCATACAAGATAAGTTAGGCATACATAATGGTTGCGCGGCATTCGATGTGCAAGCGGTGTGTGCTGGCTTTACCTACGCACTTGCTATTGCTGATGCATTTATTCGAGCGGGCACTTATCGCAAGGTATTAGTCATCGGTGCTGAAATTTTTTCCCGCATCTTAGATTTTAATGATCGCACGACCTGCGTCTTATTTGGCGATGGTGCGGGCGCAGTGGTTTTAGAAGCTGCCAATGAGCCAGGTATTTTGGCTTCGGCATTGCATGCCGATGGCCGGCAGCGAGCCATTCTCTGCGTGCCGGGTCGGGTCAAGGCTGGAGGTATAGAGGGGTCGCCTTTCTTAACTATGGATGGCCCGACCGTATTTAAATTTGCAGTGAAGGTTTTAGAGCAGGTTGCCCTTGAAGCTTTGGAGCGTGCTCAATTAAAGCCTGAACAAATAGATTGGCTAGTGCCACATCAGGCTAATATTCGAATTATGGAAGGGACGGCGCGTAAATTAGGTTTATCAATGGATAAAGTTATTGTGACCGTTGCTGAACACGGCAATACTTCTGCCGCCTCAATTCCTCTGGCTTTAGATGTTGGTATTCGTAATGGCCAAATTCAGCGTGGCCAACATCTTTTATTAGAGGGTGTGGGCGGTGGTTTTGCGTGGGGCGCAGTAGCTCTTAAATATTAAGCGGATCTTTATTTCATGACATTTGCATTCGTTTTTCCAGGGCAAGGTTCGCAATCAGTGGGCATGCTGAACTCGCTTGCCGATCGTCCCGAAGTACAGGCCACCATTGCCGAAGCATCACTTGCCCTAGGCGAAGATCTCACGCAATTAATTGCCGCAGGACCAGCAGAGGCTCTTGCACTGACAACTAACACCCAACCTGTGATGTTGACTGCAGGTGTTGCTTGTTATCGCGCTTGGTTGGCCACGGGCGGAGCAAAACCTGCTTTTGTTGCCGGCCATAGCCTAGGTGAATATTCTGCTTTAGTCGCTGCTGAAGTTATTTCATTTGCAGATGCAGTGCCGCTAGTTCGATTTCGTGCAGAGGCGATGCAAACAGCAGTGCCCTTAGGCACAGGAACTATGGCGGCGATTTTGGGTTTAGATGGTGCCCAAGTTCAAGCGGTCTGTGCTGAGGCGAGTGCCTTGACAAATGAAGTGGTTGAGGCGGTCAATTTCAATGCCCCTGGTCAGGTAGTAATAGCGGGCGCCAACGCGGCAGTGAGCAAAGCCTGTGAGTTACTAAAAGCAGCTGGCGCTAAACGGGCTTTACCATTATCGGTTTCAGCCCCCTTCCATTCTTCTTTATTGCAAACCGCCTCTGAAAAGCTGGCAATCTACTTAGAAAAAGTTACCTTTCAACCGCCTTCAATTCCCTTGATTAATAATGTTGATGTTAGTGTCTTGAGTGATCCTCAGGCTATTAAAGATGCCCTAGTAAGGCAGGCCGCTAAACCTGTGCGTTGGCAAGAAATTATTCAAGCGATGGCAGCGCAAGGCATTACTCAGGTGGTTGAGTGCGGCCCAGGCAAAGTGTTAGCGGGCTTAACCAAACGTATTGATGCTCAATTACAGGGCTTAGCATTATTTGATGATGCAAGCCTTAATGAAGTGAGAATCGCTTTAGGACAAACAGCATGAAAATTGATCTTAGCAAACAAATTGCCCTTGTCACTGGAGCATCACGGGGGATTGGGGCTGCCATTGCGCTAGAGCTTGCGCAGTCGGGTGCAATAGTGATTGGCACTGCCACCTCTGTCGCTGGTGCGGCGACAATTACAGAGCGCTTACAAGCTTTTGGTGGCCGTGGCGAAATACTGAATGTTAATGAGGCTTTTGCTGGTGAGCAAATTATTGAGGCTATTTGCAAAGAATTTGGTGGCATCCATATTTTAATTAATAACGCGGGCATTACCCGCGATCAACTCTCGATGCGAATGAAAACAACAGAATGGGCAGATGTGATTGATACTAATCTCAGTGCTGTTTTTCGGCTTTCGCAAGCAGTTTTACGTCCGATGATGAAAGCCCGCTTTGGGCGCATTATTAATATCACCTCAATCGTCGGTCATATGGGCAATCCTGGACAAGTGAATTATGCTGCGGCAAAAGCTGGTGTCGCGGGCATGACTCGAGCCTTAGCCCGTGAAATTGGCAGCCGCAATATTACGGTAAATTGCGTTGCCCCAGGTTTTATTGATACTGATATGACCCGCGCCTTAAGCGAAGAGCAACAAAATGCCTTAAAAGCTAACATTCCCTTGGCCCGTTTAGGCAGTCCAGCAGATGTGGCACAGGCAGTCGTTTTTTTAGCCTCTGGGGCTGCTGGTTATATTACGGGAAACACCCTGCATGTCAATGGGGGCCTATATTTAGCATGATTTTTAGAGTTTGGTTTTGCAGTATTCGTGGAGCAATCAGCAGGCGTCTTTGCCAAGCTGATAAAATCCTTAAATCGTTTTTTACTACCCTAGGGGGACTTGATGGACAACATCGAACAACGTGTTAAGAAAATTGTAGCTGAGCAATTAGGCGTACCAGAAGCAGACATTAAGAATGAGTCTTCTTTTGTAAATGACCTCGGCGCTGATTCGCTTGATACGGTAGAGTTGGTAATGGCTTTAGAAGATGAGTTTGGTATTGAAATTCCTGACGAAGAGGCTGAAAAAATTACAACCGTTCAGCTGGCGATTGATTTCGCAAAATCTAAAGCAGCACAGGGTTAATTATTTGGACTCACTGTGTCAGCTTTAAAGCACCAACGCCGGGTGGTGGTTACTGGCTTAGGGCTCATTTCCCCAGTTGGAAATTCAGTCTCAACTGCTTGGTCAAGCATACTCGCTGGTAAGTCGGGTATTGCAACTATCACAAAGTTTGATCATGCACCGCTTAGCGTGCATTTTGCTGGTGAAGTGAAAGACTTTAATATTGAAGAGTATGTCACGGCCAAAGAAGCGCGCCACATGGATCACTTCATTCACTTTGGCATTGCTGCTGGTACACAGGCGCTGCGCGATAGTGGTATTGAAGTAACCGATGCTAACGCTGAGCGCATTGGCGTGATGGTTGGGTCGGGTATAGGCGGTCTACCCATGATTGAGGACACCGGCGCCGAACTTTTAGCGCGGGGCCCACGGCGCATTTCACCATTTTTTGTACCCGGCTCAATCATTAATATGATTTCGGGCCATTTAAGTATTTTATTTAACTTAAAGGGGCCTAATATTGCTGCAGCTACTGCCTGTACTACTGGTTTGCATAGCATTGGGTTGGCAGCGCGCTTAATTCAAGCGGGTGACGCTGATGTAATGCTGGCAGGGGGTGCGGAGTCAACTATTTCGGCTTTAGGGGTCGGGGGCTTTGCTGCTGCCCGCGCACTTTCAACGCGCAATGATGACCCCACGACTGCTTCACGTCCATGGGATAAAGACCGTGATGGATTTGTGCTGGGTGAAGGTGCTGGAGTAATGGTCTTAGAAGACTATGAACATGCGCGTGCCCGCGGCGCCAAGATTTACTGCGAGCTAGTGGGCTTTGGAATGAGTGGCGATGCCTATCATATGACCGCCCCTAATATGGATGGTCCACGGCGCTGCATGGTAAATGCACTCCGTGATGCTGGCTTAAATCCAGATCAAATTAATTATATAAACGCGCATGGAACCTCTACCCCTTTAGGCGATAAAAATGAAACTGAAGCCATTAAGGCTGCTTTAGGGGAGCACGCTAAAAAGACCGTGATTAACTCAACGAAATCGATGACGGGTCATTTATTGGGCGGGGCCGGCGGTTTAGAAGCTGTTTTTACTGTTTTGGCCTTACATCATCAAAAATCGCCCCCTACTATCAATATCTTCAACCAAGACCCAGAATGCGATTTAGATTACTGTGCAAATTCTGCCCGCGATTTGGCGATAAACTATGCGGTCAAAAACAACTTTGGCTTTGGGGGTACTAACGGCACCTTGATTTTTGGTAAGTTGACCTAATATAGAGTTAATCTTGCTTTCCGCAGTTAACTTCGAAATTAACTGCGAAGCTAAATACGAAGTTCAATTCTAAGTTGATCCTGATGAAAAAATTAATAGTTACCGCACTCGCTATTTTTAGCTTTGGGCAGCTGCATTTTGCGCCTACTGCTCTCGCCCAATCGCCTCGCGTAGCGATTCCCGATTTTGCCGATTTAGTAGAAAAAGCCAGCCCAGCTGTAGTGAATATTCGGACTACAGAAAAGGTCTCGACGCAGCAGGCTGGTGGCAATGGTCCGGGAGGAACCGATGAGCAGCAAGAATTTTTTAGGCGTTTTTTCGGGATTCCTTTTCCAAATATTCCAGGCATGCCCGGATCACCAAAGCCGCCTAATCAAGCCCCTAACCGTCCCGGGCCGCCGCAAGAAAATGATCGCGGGGTAGGCTCGGGTTTCATCATTGATGCTAACGGCTATATTTTGACTAATGCCCACGTAATTGAGGGCGCTGAAACTATTTATGTCACCTTAACCGATAAGCGTGAGCTTAAAGCGAAATTATTGGGTGCTGACAAGCGAACCGATGTCGCACTGATTAAAATTGAGGCCAGCGGCTTACCAAAATTACCTCTCGGAGATTCTTCAAAGGTACGAGTTGGAGAATGGGTGCTAGCCATTGGCTCACCTTTTGGACTAGAAAATACGGTGACTGCTGGTATTGTCTCGGCAAAAAGTCGCGATACAGGAGACTACTTACCGTTTATTCAAACTGATGTGGCAGTTAATCCAGGAAATTCTGGGGGCCCCTTGTTAAATACTGCTGGTCAGGTCATTGGTATTAATTCGCAAATTTTTAGTCGCTCTGGTGGTTATATGGGAATTTCCTTCGCAATTCCCATTGATGAGGCCATGCGGGTTGCTGATCAGTTGCGGGCTAGCGGTAAATTGGTACGTGGCCGCATTGGGGTTTCCATTGGCGATATCACCAAAGAGGCTGCCGAAAGTTTAGGTCTTGGTAAGCCTCGCGGCGCTTATGTGCGTAATGTTGAGCCGGGTGCACCCGCAGCGCAGGGCGGAATTGAGGCTGGCGATGTGATTTTGAATTTCAATGGCTTTGACATTCAAAAATCAACCGATTTACCTCGTCAAGTTGGTCAAACCAAACCAGGTACTCGGGCAACAGTACAGATTTGGCGTAAGGGCGGCGCTAAAGATTTGACCGTCGTTGTAGCTGATGCCGAACCAAGTGAAAAAGTAGCCGCCAAAAAAGCTGAGAATACGACTCCACAAAGCGGCAGTCTAAATACCGCTTTTGCAGTGGTGGTAGCAGAGTTGCCAGACAGTAGGAAGCAAAGTTTAGGGATTAAAAATGGCGTCGAGGTCACCGCTATTAATGATGGTCCAATGGCTCGCGCAGGGGTACGGGTGGGTGACGTGATTGTGCGTATTGGCGATACGGATATTTCTGGGGTAAAGCAATTTGAAGCCCTAGCCAAGGGTCTCGATAGCAATCGTCCAGTGGCAGTATTTGTGCGTCGCGCTGATAGTACCTTGGTACTTCCAATTCGCCCGAATAAGCCCTAAATTGCCCTGAAAGCGGGTTTCTCTGCCTTCAGGACATTCCTCTGTGTCCTGAAAAGGAGGGTTTCTCTGTAACCATTACAATACGGATAAGACGGCTTTTTGCAGCGCATCATTTTGTTGTGTTGCAGCAAGGCGTTTTCTGATGGATTTCATAAAGCGCAATGGATTTAATCCGTAATTTCTCTATCATCGCCCATATTGATCATGGTAAATCGACGTTGGCCGATCGAATCATTCAATTGTGCGGTGGGTTGTCCGATCGAGAAATGGAAGCGCAAGTATTAGATTCAATGGATATTGAGCGCGAGCGAGGAATTACGATTAAAGCGCAGACCGCTGCACTTAGTTTTAAAGCTAAAGATGGCAAGATTTATAACCTCAATCTGATTGATACACCAGGGCACGTTGATTTTTCATATGAAGTGAGTCGTTCGCTGTCGGCTTGCGAGGGTGCCTTGTTAGTGGTTGATGCTAGCCAAGGCGTAGAAGCACAAACAGTAGCCAATTGCTATACCGCCATCGAATTAGGTGTTGAAGTTGTCCCAGTTTTAAATAAAATTGATTTACCACAGGCTGATCCTGATCGTGCCAAACAAGAAATTGAAGACGTGATTGGCATCGATGCTACCGATGCTTTGGCTTGTTCAGCTAAAACTGGCTTAGGCGTGCCTGAAGTTTTAGAAGAGATGATTCGGCGAGTACCGCCACCGATTGGCAGTCCTTCCGCCCCATTACAGGCATTAATTATTGATTCATGGTTTGATAATTATGTGGGGGTAGTGATTTTAGTCAGGGTAGTGAATGGCACCCTAAAGCCCAAAGACAAAATTTTGTTGATGGCAAATGGCTCTACTCATTTGGTAGAGCAGGTGGGTGTTTTTAGCCCAAAATCGCTTAGTCGAGCCGAGCTCAGTGCCGGCCAAGTGGGGTTCATTATTGCCGGCATTAAAGAATTAAAAGCTGCCAAAGTTGGCGATACTGCAACGCATGCGCCAGGACAACAAGGCCGCATCCCTGCCACTAAAGCCTTGCCTGGTTTTAAAGAAGTGAAGTCGCAAGTGTTCGCTGGCTTATATCCCGTTGAGGCAAATGAATATGATGTATTGCGCGAGTCTTTAGAAAAACTCAAGCTCAACGATGCTTCATTGCAATATGAGCCTGAAGTATCTCAAGCCTTGGGTTTTGGTTTTCGTTGTGGTTTTTTAGGTTTACTACACATGGAAATTGTGCAGGAGCGTTTAGAGCGGCAATATGGCATGAATTTAATTACCACTGCCCCGACAGTGGTATATCAAGTGCAGCAACGCGACGGTAGCTTGCTTACTGTTGATAACCCATCGAAGATGCCAGATCCCAGCAAGATCGATGCCATTCTCGAGCCAATTGTGACAGTGAATTTATACATGCCACAAGAATATGTTGGTGCGGTGATTACCTTGTGTACTGGGAAGCGGGGCGCACAAACCAATATGAGCTACTTAGGACGCCAAGTGCAATTAACCTATGAAATACCTATGGCCGAAATTGTGCTCGATTTTTTTGATCGCTTGAAGTCAGTCTCACGTGGGTACGCATCGATGGATTATGAATTTAAAGAATATCGGGCTGCTGATGTTGTCAAGGTCGATATTTTGATTAATGGCGACAAAGTTGATGCCTTGTCGGTAATTGTGCACCGTAGTAATAGCCAATCGCGGGGGCGCGATGTAGTGGCAAAAATGCGCGGCATTATTCCTCGGCAGATGTTTGATGTAGCAATTCAAGCGGCAATTGGTAGCAATATTGTGGCTCGCGAAAATGTCAAAGCACTACGCAAAAATGTCTTGGCAAAATGCTATGGTGGGGATATTTCTCGTAAACGTAAGCTGCTAGAAAAACAAAAAGAAGGTAAAAAACGGATGAAGCAGGTTGGTAACGTAGAAATACCCCAAGAAGCCTTTTTAGCTATTTTGCAGGTGGAATAAATGAACTTTGCTTTAATCCTTCTTCTTTTGGTTATCGTTACTGGTATTGCTTGGATCGCTAACCGCCATTACTTTGCTCCACGCCGAATTGCTGCTGGGGATCACCGTGTACCGCTTTGGGTAGAGTATTCAGCTAGTTTTTTTCCAGTCATTTGCGCAGTATTCTTTTTGCGCTCATTTTTATTTGAACCTTTCAAAATTCCATCAGGATCAATGATTCCAACTTTACAAATTGGCGATTTTATTTTGGTTAATAAATTTACCTATGGTATTCGTTTGCCAGTGATTAATCGCAAAGTGTTTGAACTTGGTACGCCAAAACGAGGTGATGTCGTGGTCTTTCGTTATCCGCGAGATGAGTCGGTTGATTACATTAAACGGGTGGTCGCTATTCCGGGTGATGTTGTTGAATATCAAAATAAACGTTTAATTATTAATGGCGAACCTTTGATGTATAGCGGTGGCACAGCCTATTTAGATCCCGAAAATATGCGCTACGAAAAAGAATTTACCGAAACTTACCCAGCAAATTTAGGTGGCTTAGCACATAAAATTTTGAATGATCCTGAGCGCACTTCTGCAGGCTTTCAGCCTGAAAAATTTCCAGGAATAGAAAATTGCCAATATCAAAGTTCTGGCTTAACTTGTAAAGTTCCTCCCGGGCACTATTTTGCGATGGGCGATAATCGCGATAACAGCCTCGATTCGCGCTTTTGGGGTTTTGTACCCGATCAAAATTTAGTTGGGCGAGCTTTTTTTGTTTGGCTTAATTTAGGTTCATTAAGTCGCATTGGTAGTTTTGAGTAAGTCATGAATGCTCGGGCTGTCATCGACAATGGACCCTTGCAAGAACGCTTGGGGTATAGCTTTAAAAAGCCCGAGCTCTTAAATCAAGCTCTTACCCACCGTAGTCATAGTAAAAAAAATAATGAACGCCTAGAATTTCTAGGTGATTCAGTCTTAAATTGTGTGGTTGCAGAAATGCTTTATCAGCGATATTCCGATTTAGATGAGGGCGACTTATCACGCGTACGCGCAAATTTAGTGAAGCAGCAGGCGCTCTATGAAATTGCGCAATCGTTATCACTCTCTGATTATTTACGATTAGGTGAGGGTGAATTAAAAAGTGGTGGTTTTCATCGACCCTCTATTTTGGCAGATACCTTAGAGGCCTTAACAGGAGCCATTTTTATTGATGGCGGTTTTGATGCAGCGCGTATTAGCTTAACAAAGTTGTATTCAACAATTTTGGCGCATGTTGATCCAAAAACATTAGGTAAAGATGATAAGACACTTTTACAAGAATATTTGCAGGGTTTTCAAATGCCTTTGCCAGCCTATAACGTAACCGCGACGACTGGTGCTGCCCATAGCCAGCAATTTGAAGTTGAATGCGTGATTGCAAGTTTGAAGATCCAAGTAAAAGGTGGGGGAGCATCACGCCGTGCCGCAGAGCAAGCAGCAGCTAAGTTGGCGCTTGGCGCCTTACAAAAAGCCCTGCCACAAGAAACTCGTAAGCCTAAGAAAACCCGTTCAGCGAAGAAAAAAGCGGCTAAATCTGCTTCGAGCGATGAGCAGTTAAAGCTCAAATTAAAAGGCTAATGTGGCCATTGATTCAATCCCAGATTTATCGCTAGAGCCAGTCTCTGATCCTGCGTTTCGATGTGGCACGATTGCAATTATTGGTAGACCCAATATGGGTAAATCGACCCTCTTAAATGCTTTGGTTGGGCAAAAGATTAGCATCACTTCACGTAAAGCCCAAACTACTCGGCATCGTATTGTTGGTATTCAAACTCGCTCTGACGCGCAGTTTATTTTTATCGATACCCCAGGTTTTCAAACCCGTTTAATGAATACCCTTAATAAAGCCCTCAATCGCACGGTGACAACTACCTTGCAGGGTGTTGATGTTGCCTGCTTTGTAGTTGAGGCTGGTTATTTTGGGGCTGATGATGTCAAAGTGCTGCAGCTTTTGCCCCCCGACCTACCGATTATTTTGGTGCTCAATAAACTCGATTTATTTTCTCGGCGCTTTCAAACACCAACTGAGCGTGATTTAGTTTTACTCAATTTTATGCAACAAATGGGCTTACCATGGAATGAGTTAGGCGGCCGTCCCGACCAAACCCAACACTTTGCCGAAATCGTGCCAATGAGCGGTAAGAATCCAGAAGATGTTAAACGTTTGCTTGATTTGCTGAAAAACTATTTACCGCTTGGTGAGCCGCAGTACGACCCAGAAACCTTAACTGACCGAAGTGAACGGTTTTTAGCAGCCGAGATTTTGCGTGAAAAGGTTTTTCGTTATACCGGTGAAGAGTTGCCCTATGCAAGCTCAGTGATTATTGATCAATTTAAAATGGATGGGCGGATGCGTCGTATTGCCGCTACTATTTTAGTGAATCGTGATAGCCATAAGCCAATGATTATTGGTGAAAAGGGTGAGCGCTTAAAGAAAATTTCAACTGAAGCCAGAATTGATATGGAAAAACTCTTTGACGGTAAAGTTTTTTTAGAGACTTGGGTTAAGGTCAAGCGTGGCTGGGCTGATGATCATGCTGAATTGCGGGCGCAGGGTTTGGAATAAATGGCCTCAATTCGGATCATTGATGAGCCTGCATTTGTATTGCATAGTATTCCTTATAAAGAGACTAGCTTAATTCTTGATGTGTTTACTCGGCAACATGGGCGGATGGCCTTAATTGCCAAGGGAGCAAAACGGCCGCATTCGGTATTGCGACCTGTCTTGCAACGTTTTCAACCCCTGTTGGTGTCATGGAGTGGGCGCTCTGAATTGCGCACGCTAACTAAATCAGAATGGGTTGGCGGTACCCCCTCATTAGTGGGTGATGCGTTACTCTGTGGCTTTTATCTTAATGAATTATTAGTAAAGTTTTTGGCACGCGAAGATTCTTATGAAAAGTTGTACGATCGTTATACCGAAACAATTCATGCCTTAGCAGAGTTAGAACAAGCTCGTTTAGGTATTGAGCAAATCTTACGACCTTTTGAATTAAGTCTACTGCAAGAAACAGGCTATGCAGCTGCTTTAGATCGTTGCGTTGAAACGAATGCTAGCCCCGAAGAAGGCAAGCAATATGTCTACCAGCCTGAGCGTGGAATTCGGCCCTGGCAAGCAGAGGATCCTGGGCATTGGCCAGTTTTGAGTGGCAATACCTTACTTAACATCGCCGCAGGGCAATACCTAGAAGCCGATACCTTGGCTGAAAGCAAACAACTTATGCGGTTTTTACTAGGTTTTCATTTACAGGATCAAGTGTTGACAACCCGACAAATTTTGATTGATCTGAAAAAAATCTAACCATTTCTATAAATCAGTTAATCTTTCTGTATGAGCACTTTTCAAGAACCCCATCATTTAGACCTTGAGTTGGGTATTAATATTGATCATGTGGCTACTTTACGTAATGCTCGTGGTACAACGTATCCCGATCCGATTCGTGCCGCTCTTGAAGCAGAGGCTGCAGGAGCCGATCTAATTACCCTGCATTTACGTGAAGATCGACGCCATATAAAAGATGCTGATTTACTGGCCCTACGACCCTTAATTACCACTCGCATGAATTTAGAGTGTGCTGTTACTGCTGAAATGCTTGCGATTGCTTGTCAAGTAAAGCCTCACGATGTTTGTTTAGTACCCGAACGCCGTAGTGAGGTAACTACTGAAGGTGGCCTTGACGTGTTAGGCCAATTTACCGTAGTAGAAGCCGCAGTAAAACAATTACAAGCTGCAGGTATTAGGGTTTCTTTATTTATTGATCCATCTCTGCCACAAATTGAAGCAGCACAACAAGCGGGCGCAACCGTCGTTGAGCTACATACTGGCTGCTATGCCAACGCTAGCGGCGCAGTACAAGAGGCAGAGCTACAACGTTTAATTACAAGTGCACGTTTTGCGAAAAATTTGGGCTTACGGGTAAATGCAGGCCATGGTTTGCATGAAGGTAATGTCACCGCAATCGCCCAAATTACTGAATTTTCTGAATTAAATATTGGCCATGCAATTGTGGCAGAGGCTGTATTTAAGGGTTGGCGGGCGGCAATTGGCGAGATGAAAAAAATGATGCTTATGGCAAGGCAAGGGGCAGCTGAAACATGATTGTTGGCATTGGAATTGATATTTTGCAGTTACCCCGTTTAATTGCAGCTTACGAGCGAACGCAAGGCCGTTTGGCGGAGCGTATTTTGGGCCCTCAAGAGCTGCAAGTATTTGGCCAGCGTTTAGCGCGCAATCAACGCCGAGGGATGGCATATTTGGCAACCCGTTTTGCTGCCAAAGAAGCCTTTTCAAAAGCCATTGGCCTTGGGATGCATATGCCGATGAGTTGGCGGGCAATGCAAACCTTAAATGAGGATAGCGGCAAACCAGTGGCTCACTATTCGGGTCTACTGGCGCAATGGATGGCGGAGCGCAATTGGCATGCCCAAGTTACTGTGAGTGATGAACAAGAAATAGTTATTGCCTTTGTGATTGTGAGCGCTTCATGAGTAAAACCTTATCGCCACAGTTAGCCCCAGGCCCCATCACTTTAGATGTTGTTGGCTTAAGCTTAACTGCAGCTGATCGTCAGCGCATTTTGCATCCCTTAACGGGGGGCGTTATTTTATTTGGCAGAAATTTTACAGACCGTGCTCAGTTTACTCAGCTCACTGCGAACATTAAGGCGTTGCGCCCCGATGTATTGATTTCGATCGACCATGAGGGTGGCCGAGTACAGCGTTGTAAAAAAGCTGGCTTTACCCATTTACCAGCGATGGGTCGTCTAGGTGAGTTATGGCTTAATGGCAGTAAAGCGACAAATTACTCAAATTATCAAGCAGCAGCAGCTATTAAGGCAATGCAAGCTGCAACCGCTTGCGGCTATGTGTTGGCGGCTGAATTACGCGCCGGTGGAGTCGACTTTAGTTTTACTCCCGTACTCGATTTAGATTTTCAGCGCAGTGCAGTCATTGGCGATCGATCATTTTCACGTGACCCACAAATTGTATTTGCCCTAGCAAAAAGTTTAAACGCGGGTTTGCTGATGGCTGGTATGGCTAATTGCGGTAAACATTTTCCTGGTCATGGTTGGGCAATCGCCGATTCCCATGTGGCTATTCCAGTTGATGAGCGACCTCTAAAAAAAATCCTCAATGAGGATGCTAAGCCTTATGAGTGGCTGAATTTAAGTTTAATGGCAGTGATGCCCGCTCATGTCATTTATCCTAAGGTAGATCAATACCCAGCTGGATTCTCGACGATTTGGTTACAAACTATTTTGCGTCAACAACTGGCTTTTACTGGGGCGATCTTTAGTGATGATTTATCGATGGAAGGGGCTAGCGTTGCTGGTGATGTTGTCAAGGGCGCGCAAATGGCCTTGCAGGCCGGTTGTGATGCAGTTTTAATTTGTAATCGTCCCGATTTGGCTGATAGATTGTTAGCAGAGTTAAAAGTCACGAGCGCGAAATTAACAGCCTCAAGGGAGCGTTTGACTACTTTGATGCCAGTAGGGAAAGCGCTCGGTTGGGATGAATTACAGCAGCAGGCAGAGTATCAGCAAGCAAAAAAATTACTTAGTCAGCTAAAGTTAATTGAAGCTTTCTAAGTAATTAGGTATTGGCCTATAAGTGCGAATTAATAAGTCGACTAATTGGCTCGACTACGATATTCGCCAGTACGAGTATCAATTTCGATTTTGTCACCCGTATTACAGAATAGTGGCACTTGTAATTCATGGCCGGTAGCCAATTTGGCATTTTTCAGAACTTTGCCTGAACTGGTATCACCCTTAACTGCTGGCTCGGTATAAATGATTTCGCGAACCAATGAGTTTGGCATTGCCACCGATAAAGCTTTACCTTCGTAGAAAACAACTTCACAGGGCATACCTTCTTCAAGGTAATGCAAAGCATCGCCCATAAATTCTGACTCAACTTCATATTGGTTATATTCGGCATCCATAAAAACATACATGGGATCGGCGAAATAGGAATAGGTGCAATCTTTCTTATCCAAGATTACGACATCGAATTTGTCATCGGCTTTATAAACGCCTTCATTCGGCGTGCCAGTTAACAAATTTTTTAATTTCATTTTCACCACTGAAGAGTTGCGTCCTGAGCGACTGTATTCGGCTTTCACTACTACCATGGCATCGGTACCGACCATAACTACATTACCAACGCGGAGTTCTTGAGCTGTTTTCATCTGAGGTGTTCCTAATGATCCTAATAACAAATTGAGATTGGTTAAAGCAAAAGCCCACCATTTTACCCATTTGGCGACGTTTACTCTACAAAGTGCAATAAACGGGCGGCTAGACCACCATCAGCTTGTTCTTTTAGCAGCTTTGCGCGCCATAATTTGGCGTGCGCCTCCCATCGGGGTAATTGCGGCCACCAGGTGCTTGGAACTTGCCAGTGAGAGGCTTGCCAGCAAGCTGAAATCAGCGCAGGTGAGGCATTTTCTAAGTAGAGATCGAGAAATGCCTTGAGTTTGACCTCATGCGCTAAGTCGGTTTGCGGATAGATGTGCCAGAAAAAAGGTTTTTCCGCAAGTTGGGCGCGCACAAAGGAATCTTCACCCCGCACAATATTAAAATCGCATTGACTTAATAGCCAGTCATAATCATCTTGTGGAATAAATGGTAAGTAATACAGCTGAATCGTGCGAGGCAATTCTAGCGACTGATCTAAGTAAGAGGCATGGCCGAAGGTTAGTAAAATATCGAACTGATCATTTAGCGTAGCAAGGTCTGTAAGCCATTCCTGTAAAGGTGCTGCTGGGTAGCAAAAAATACTAATGCGTTTTGCTGCTGGGCGTAATTGCTGCCAGATTGTCGCAAGACTATGGGGCGGCTGAAGTGGTGGCGGTATCGGTGGCAGAGGTTCTAGTAGCAAACCACCAGTATTGGTTTGAAAGCCTGGAAAGAAAAAATATTTTGTCAGACCATGCGTCTGAGGTGAAGCTTTGGCATGGTAGTCGCCTACCCAAGACTCGGCGCTTAGGTATTCCAAATTAATTAATACTGGCGGACGAGTTGTAATCAGTAGACTTGCCACATAGCGTTGCGGTAATTTGCAGCCAAAGGCTTCAATCACCACCTCTGGGGCACTTAGAGGGTGGCGCGCATTGCTATGGCTTGCTTCCCAAGGCAAAATTTCAAGCCCTGCAATGGGTGGGTGACCTGAAGCGAGTAAATTAAGGGTTGGCAGATCATCACAAAAGAGCCTAACTTCTTGTTTGTAGCGAATTGTTAAACTGCGGGCAAGACGCCAGCAAATACCAGCATCTCCGTAGTTATCGACGATTTGACAGAAAATATCCCAACGCATGAGTAATTCGCTTTTCGAAATCCTACAAAAAGATGTGAAACGGCTCCCCAGCTTGCCGGGGGTCTATCGCTTTTTTGACGCGGCAGGACATATTTTGTATGTTGGTAAAGCCCGCGATCTGAAGAAGCGGGTCTCCAGTTACTTTCAACGCACTCAATTATCACCGCGGATTGAGAGAATGGTGGGGAAAATTGCTCGTTATGAAACTACCGTGACGCGGACCGAGTCTGAAGCTTTAATTTTAGAAAATAATCTCATTAAAGAATTAACACCACCTTTTAATATTTTATTTCGGGATGATAAGTCTTATCCTTATTTGATGTTAAGTGGCAATACTTTTCCGCGTTTAGCTTCTTACCGCGGTAAAGTCGATCGCCGCAATCGTTATTTCGGGCCATTTCCAAATGCCTGGGCAGTACGAAATAGCATTCAAATTTTGCAAAAAGTATTTCGTTTAAGAACTTGCGAAGATTCTGTTTTTAAGAATCGTAGTCGGCCTTGTTTACTTCACCAAATTCATCGTTGTAGTGCACCCTGCGTAGGTCGGCTAAGTGCAGAACAATATGGCCAAGATGTAGCGCAAGCGATGCGATTTTTGGAAGGCGATCATAGCCAAGTGTTGACTGAATTAGAAAAAGAAATGGAAGTGCATAGTGCGGCAATGGAATTTGAAATGGCTGCAGTATTGCGTGACCGCATTGCCGATTTATCTAGCGTACTACAACAACAATCAATGGATACCGTCGCTTCTGGTGAGGGCGATGTAGATATTTTGGCAGTGGCAGAGCTAGAGGGCATGGTATGCGTCAATTTAGCCATGGTACGTGGTGGTCGACATTTGGGTGATCGGGCTTATTTTCCTAAAGCATTGCGCTCGGTTGCGGGTGAATTACCCGAGCCCGCAGAAATTCTTGAAGCTTTTATGCAACAACATTATTTAGATGCAGAGCTAGAGCCTACTAGTAATCTTATTCCACCGACAATTATTTTGAGTCACCAAACTCAAGTTGGTAGTGAGGTGGGTACCACGATTAATTTGCCCGAGATATTGGCAGACCGCACAGGTCGAAAAATTCATTTTCTACATCAACCTCACGGCCAAAGACGTCATTGGCTTGTAATGGCAGAGGGCAATGCAAAAATTGCCTTGGCGAAGCGCTTAGTTGAAACTGGCGGTCAACTTGCAAAAGCGCGTGCCTTAGCTGATGTCTTGACTTTAGACCTTGAAAATCTAGAGCAACTTCGAATCGAATGTTTTGACATTAGCCATACCGCTGGCGAGGCAACTCAAGCAGCTTGTGTAGTGTATGCAA
Source organism: Polynucleobacter meluiroseus (assembly GCA_945878885.1). Taxonomy (GTDB): domain Bacteria; phylum Pseudomonadota; class Gammaproteobacteria; order Burkholderiales; family Burkholderiaceae; genus Polynucleobacter; species Polynucleobacter meluiroseus_C. The sequence continues at coordinate 41,951 of CAMCUP010000007.1, forward strand.
AAAACGCCATGCAAGCCAGTGAATATAGGCGCTTTAACATTAAGGACATTACTCCAGGCGACGATTATGCGGCGATGCGCCAAGTACTGCAACGGCGGTACGCTAATTTTCAAGAAACTCCACCCGAGCGCATGCCGCAAGTGATTTTGATTGATGGAGGTAAAGGCCAGGTTGAGATGGCCCGTCAGGTTCTAGTTGATTTCGGTATGGAAATTAGCTTGATCGTCGGTGTAGCTAAAGGGGAAAAGCGACAGGTGGGTTTAGAGACCTTAATATTTGCCGATGATCGTCCTGCGCTAAGCTTAGGAATTGAGAGTGCAGCCTTAATGCTGCTAGCCCAAATTCGCGATGAGGCCCACCGTTTTGCAATTACTGGCATGCGAGCGCAACGGGCCAAAACCCGAACCGTTTCACGTCTTGAGGAGATTGAGGGTATTGGCGCAAAGCGGCGGCAAAAACTACTCGCTCGTTTTGGCGGCTTGCGTGGTGTTGCTAACGCTAGTATTGAAGAGTTGCTTGGGGTAGAGGGTATCTCGCAGGTTTTAGCTGAACAAATTTACCGTCAATTGCATTAACCACAATGAATATATCCCTCTACATGGCGTTTAGTTTATGCTTGCGGGATGCCTTTTAATTTACCGATTGCATTAACTTGGTTGCGGGTTGGCGCAATTCCAATCATTGTTGGCATTTTCTATTTGCCTAATAGCTGGCTAACCCCTTTCGAAAAAAACCTACTTGGCACTGTTCTTTTTGTTTTAGCTGCCTTAACTGATTGGCTTGATGGTTTTTTAGCACGGCGTTGGGGTCAAGAATCTTCTTTTGGTGGCTTTCTTGATCCAGTAGCTGATAAATTAATTGTCACTGCGGCCTTGTTGGTTTTATTAAATATGGACCGTGTACAAGTATGGGTTGCGCTAGTTATTATTGGCCGTGAAATTACGATTTCAGCTTTACGGGAATGGATGGCGCAAGTTGGCGCATCACGCAGTGTGGCAGTGCATTTTGTGGGTAAACTAAAAACAGTGGCACAGTTAGTGGCAATTCCCTTTTTATTGCTTAACGATACCTTATTTGGCTGGCTTGATTGCGCGCGGGTAGGCACATGGTTAATCTGGGTTGCTGCTTTGTTAACTCTGTGGTCGATGTTTTATTACTTACAAAAAGCCTTCCCCCAATTAGTAGATAAGCAGTAAAGAGACAAGTGGAGCAATTATTTGCTAAACTAATGCCCTGTTACGCGGGAATAGCTCAGTTGGTAGAGCGCAACCTTGCCAAGGTTGAGGTCGCGAGTTCGAGCCTCGTTTCCCGCTCCAAGTTCGATGGGAGGCCCTAAAAAGCTTCCCATTTTGATTCCTGAATTTGGTGCGTTGGCCGAGTGGTTAGGCCGGAGCCTGCAAAGCTTCTTACGGGGGTTCGATTCCCTCACGCACCTCCAGTTACAACTGAAATAACAAGCAAGTGGAAGCAAGATTTAAGCGCTTGACGAATTACAAATGCGCCCTAAAATAAACCAACTTATTTTGCTTTTCAGATGAAAGTTACTGTTATGCGCAAGTTCCTTATTAGTTGTTTGTTTACTAGTATGTTAATCGCTTGTGCTAGCTCGGGTTCGGGTGATATAGCTACTGGCACCCCCGATGAAATCAATCAAACTCAGGCAGAATTATTGGGTGGCTTACCGTTGCCTAATGGTGCGCGCATTATTGGCGCTGATTCTTTAATTATAGGTAGAGGCGATAGTTGGGTTGGTCGTGTAGTGCTTAGTGGCCTACAAACCCCCACCGATATTTACGCATTTTTTCAGTCAGAATTTCCTAAAGCAGGTTGGACTACCATAAGTGCGGTAAAAGCGAAATGGAGTATTTTGGTTTTTACAAAAGGTGATCGTACCGTTTTGGTTGAGGTTGCCGACGGTTCGCTTACAGGGCCTAAGGCACAAATCATTATTACGTCATCACCAAAAAATGCAAACGTAGTAGCACCACCAAAGAAGTAATTTTTAGATAAGCTCAACGTACCTAGCGTAGTAAGCCCATTCACCTAACAAGCGCAAACTAGCTGTTATATTGGCTTACAGGCCTTGCGCACGAATTAAGCCTACCGCCTGACCTTCAATCGCAAAGTTAGGTTGGCGGGCATCGACGAAAATATTTTTAAAGTCGGGATTTTCAGCTTGTAATTCAATCACGATGCCCTGTGCAGTCTTTCTTTGCTGCCAGCGCTTCACAGTGACTTCATCATCAAGTCTAGCTACAACGATATCGCCATTGCGAACTTCGCTGGTTTTTTTCACTGCTAAATAATCACCATCAAAGATGCCAGCATCGCGCATGCTCATTCCATTTACTTTTAATAAATAATCGGCGCCTTTACTAAAGAGGCTAGGATCAACTGGCACATGTTTCTCAATATGTTCAATTGCCATGATGGGAGAGCCTGCGGCAACACGACCAATGAGGGGGAGGGTTAATTGTTGCAAGGCTCCAGAGGGTAATGCCATTTGGTAGGCTAGGTGCGCCCGACTTTGGGTATGTTTGGGGGGAATGCGAATGCCGCGTGAAGTGCCAGGGCTTAATTCAACATAACCTTTGCGAGCCAGGGCACGCAGATGCTCTTCAGCCGCATTAGCCGAGGCAAACCCTAGGCGGGTGGCAATTTCAGCACGGGTTGGAGGTAAGCCGCTTTCTTCAATCGATTGAGAAATTAGGGCCAAAATCTCACCCTGCCGAGGGGTCAATTTGGGTAAATTTTGAAATTCGACTGTATTTATGTCCATACTGATATTGTATACAGTAGTTTTGATAGTTCAAGAACTTTTATTAGCTTAAGCGCCCCCCAATGACGCAAATTCACCACAAAGTCCTTAAAAAGGCTAAAATTTACCCTAAGCAGCGCAACTATCGTCACTAACTTTAGTTTTTAGGCGCTTGGGCCCAGTTCAATTCAGCACGAAATTTAAGCGCTGGGTAAGCTTTTTTGCTAGAATAGCCCCCTTATCTGTAGTTTGATAAGGCTTAGATAGTATTTTTAAGTTAGTCGTATTAGGTTTTAAGTGCAGTTTTCCTACAATTTGTTGCCACCCTTGTCATACTGGCTGCCGACTTCATCACCATCAGAAGTTAGCAAGACGCCCAGATGACTTTATCCAGAAGGAGTGTTAGATGCGTCATTATGAAATAGTCTTTATCGTCCATCCGGACCAAAGCGAGCAAGTGCCCGCGATGATTGAACGTTACAAAGCAGTGTTAACTGCCGCGGGCGGAAAAGTTCATCGCATCGAAGATTGGGGTCGTCGGCAGATGGCTTACATGATCGATAAACTTGCCAAAGCCCATTATGTTTGTATGAATATTGAGTGCGACCAGAAAACTCTGGAAGAGCTCGAGCATGCATTCAAATTTAACGATGCTGTTTTGCGACACCTCATCATCAAAGCTAGTAAGGCCGAAGTAGAGCCTTCCATCATGATGAAAGAAGTGCAGCGCGAAGATGCCCGTAAGCAAGCTCAAACCGACGCACCTGTTGCGGCGGAATTAGACCATTAATTAAAGAGAAATACGGAGGCGATAGAGCGTAAGCAAGTAGCGGAACGGCGTTGAATCACTTCACCCTAACTGCTTCCTTGGTGTCCAAAGACGCAATTCGATTTACACCGGCAGGTCTACCCGTTATGCATTGCCAACTTGAACATGTTGGCGAGGCAAGCGAAGTAGCAATGCCAAGGAAAATTCAGATGAGTGTTGAGGCAATTGCAATTGGCCCTGTACAAAGGGCTTTAGAGCAAATGAACTTAGGTAGCGTGGCTGTATTTGAAGGATTTTTGGCCCCCAAAACCTTGCGCAATCAGCGTCTTGTATTTCATATTACCCATATTCAATTGAAAGATTAAAGAGGAAATCATTATGGCGTTTGGAAAGAAACCCGATTTCAAAAAGAAACCAGCACAGAACCCATTGTTTAAACGGAAGCGTTATTGCCGTTTCACGGTTGGTGGTGTTGAACAAATCGATTACAAAGATATCGATACTTTGAAAGATTTTATTGGCGAGAATGCAAAAATTACTCCTGCCCGTTTAACTGGTACTAAAGCAAAATTTCAGCGACAGTTAGATACTGCGATTAAGCGTGCCCGTTTCCTGGCCTTGTTGCCATATTCAGATCAACACAAGAAATAATTCGGAGCCCTTAATGCAAATCATTCTCTTAGAAAAAGTAACCAACCTAGGTAACCTAGGTGATGTAGTGCGAGTAAAAGATGGCTATGCACGTAATTTTCTTATTCCTCAACGTAAAGCTCGGCGGGCAACTGAATCGGCAATTGCCGATTTTGCATCGCGCCGTGCCGAATTAGAAAAGCTTGCTGCCGCAAAGCTGTCGGCTGCTCAAGCAATTGGCTTAAAACTCGATGGCCTGGTTTTGGAAATTAATCAAAAGGCAGGGGTTGATGGGCGTTTGTTTGGTTCGGTAACCAACCACGATATTGCAGATGGCTTAAAGGCTAAAGGTTTTGAAATCGAAAAATCTTTTGTGCGCATGCCAACGGGGCCTTTGAAAATTGTTGGTGATCATCCAGTAGCAGTTGCAGTTCATACCGATGTGATTTCAAACATCGTGATTCGTGTGATTGGCGAACAGGCTTAATATAGCCTTATGGCTGAATCCCGTTCCCGTTCCATTACGCTTAATCCTGGTATGGCGGGATCAGGGGATGCAGTACTGCAAGCCTTAAAAGTCCCCCCCCATTCGGTAGAGGCTGAACAGTCGCTATTGGGGGGTTTACTGCTGGATAACACAGCCTGGGATCGACTTGGTGGGGCGCTAGGCGAGGTTGATTTTTATCGACCTGAACATGCATTAATTTTTCGAGTAATACAAAATTTAATTGGCGATAACCATCCTGCTGATGTAATTACGGTGAATGAGTCAATTAAGTCGGAGCAGGGTGGTGAACTAGTCGGCATCGACTACCTGAATTCCTTAGCCCAAAACACCCCTAGCGCTGCCAATATTAAAGGCTATGCCGAAATTGTGCGCGACCGCAGTATTTTGCGGCGACTCATTGCGGTTTCTGACAGTATTGTGAATTCCGCTTTTGTGCCCGAAGGCCGTTCAGTTCGCACTTTATTAGATGAAGCAGAGTCACGTATTTTGCAAATTGGTGAAGAGGGTAGTCGTAAGGCCGATTACCTTGAAATTGAACCACTCTTACAAGAGGTCGTCGCGCGTATTGATGAGCTTTATAACCGCCAAGGCGGCAGCGATATTACGGGTATTGCCACAGGGTTTATCGATTTAGATAAACAAACGAGTGGTTTGCAAAAAGGAGATTTGGTAATTGTTGCTGGCAGACCCTCAATGGGCAAAACCTCTCTAGCACTAAATATCGCTGAAAATGTAGCCTTGGTTGAGGGCTTGCCAGTGGTAGTGTTCTCGATGGAAATGTCGGGCACCCAATTAGCATCTCGCCTGTTAGGTTCTGTCGGACGTGTTGATCAGTCGCGTATGCGTACTGGCAAATTACAAGATGATGAATGGCCACGGGTTACCGATGCGATTGCTCGTTTAAGTAATACCCATATCTTGATTGATGAATCGGGCGCTTTATCAAGCTTAGAGTTACGCGCTAGAGCCCGCCGCCTTGCCCGTAATTTTGGTGGAACGCTGGGTTTAGTGATCGTCGATTACCTTCAATTAATGAGTGGCAGCGGCAGTGCCAGCTCTGAAAATCGCGCAACCGAGATTTCAGAAATTTCTCGTTCTTTAAAATCGCTGGCCAAAGAATTGCAATGTCCCGTGTTGGCATTGTCCCAATTAAATCGTGGCTTAGAGCAACGCCCCAACAAGCGCCCAATCATGTCTGATTTACGCGAGTCTGGTGCAATAGAGCAAGATGCCGATTTAATTATGTTTATTTATCGCGATGAGGTTTATCACCCCGATACCACTACTGATAAAGGCGTAGCGGAAATTATCATTGGCAAGCAACGGAATGGACCGATTGGTACGATTCGCCTTAGCTGGCAAGGGCCGTATACGAAGTTTGATAATTTAGCCTTAGGTGCAGGCGGCTTTTCATCTGGAAATGGTTCGAGCAGCCCTAGTAGCGGCAACTTCACGGGGTACGAACCCTTTTAATTACGCCGTTTTAGTTGGGCACTATGCGTCTAGCTTCAGTAAAGCGTGCTGCCCAATAAGGTGTATCGATTCGCTCTAAACGGACGGTCCCCCCTGCACTGGGCGCGTGTACAAAACGACCTTGCCCTACATAAATACCTGCATGAGAATACTTTTCGCCAGTGGTATTAAAAAAGATTAAGTCACCTGGTGCTGGTGCTTGTTGACCAATGCCGCTCCCTTTTCTACTCATTTCTTCAATCGTTCGCGGTAGTCGAATTGAAACCGCTTTGTTGTAAACATAAACAATTAAACCGCTACAGTCGAAGCCGCCATCTGGAGTATTACCTCCAAAGCGATATGGTACGTCGACTAAGCCAACAGCCGCAATCGAAATATCTTCCGCGCCTACACTGGTGTCTTCCTTAAACTGACTCACCCGTGCCGAAGAAAATGACGAGGGTTGATTAGAGCGACTCCCAAACATGCCGCAGGCCGTTAGACCAAAAACAGCAAGACCAATCAGCAGACGTAAGCGATAGTTATAAGGCTTCAGCTGCATGATCGGCAAGGCGCGAGCGCTCGCCACGGGCTAGAGTCACATGACCGCTATGGCGCCAACCCTTGAAGCGGTCGACAACATAGGTCAGGCCAGATGAGCCTTCTGTTAAATAGGGAGTGTCGATTTGGGCAATATTACCTAAGCAAATAATTTTTGTCCCCGGACCAGCTCGTGTTACTAAGGTTTTCATTTGCTTGGGTGTCAAGTTTTGCGCCTCATCAATAATGACAAACTTACTCACAAAGGTTCTGCCGCGCATGAAGTTCATGCTTTTCACTTTAATGCGTGAGCGAATGAGTTCTTGAGTGGCAGCACGACCCCACTCACCAGCATTATCTTCATTGCGATGCAAGACTTCTAGATTGTCATCAAAGGCGCCCATCCAAGGTTGCATTTTTTCTTCTTCAGTTCCTGGTAGAAACCCAATATCTTCGCCTACAGGTACGGTGGCACGAGTAATAATAATTTCGTTATAGCGCTTACTATCAAGTACCTGTTCAAGCCCAGCGGCTAGTGCTAAGAGGGTTTTTCCAGTTCCCGCCTGTCCAAGCAGAGTGACGAAATCAACGTCGGGGTTCATTAGCACATTCATGGCAAAGTTTTGCTCGCGATTGCGTGCTGTGACACTCCAGACATTATTTTTTTGATGCGAGAAATCGCGCAGCGTTTGCAAGAGCGCAGTTTTACCGTTAATTTCCCTTACTTGTGCATAAAAGGGTGTCGAGCCATCAGGATTTTCTTGATAGACAAATTGGTTAACCAACATACTGGGCACTAATGGACCAGTTACGCGATAAAACATGGAGCCTGACTTAACATCAGACCAACTTTCCATAGCTTTACCATGTTTTGGCCAAAAATCAGATGGCAAATGCATGACTCCCGTGTACATTAAGTCACGATCTTCTAATACCTGATCGTTAAAATAGTCTTCTGCAGGCAAACCTAGAGCACGTGCCTTAATGCGCATATTGATATCTTTCGATACCAAAACAACCTCTTGTTCAGGTTTGATTTGCTTCAGCTCACGCACCACCCCAAGAATTAAGTTATCACCTTTGCCTTCAGGCAGGCCTTCGGGCAAGACATGGGTAAATAATTGGGTTTGGAAAAAAAGCCGACCTGAAACGTCGGAATGACCCAGTTTATTTAAAGGGATGCCTTCTTCAAGGGTACCCGTAGTGCCAGCAATCAATTGATCAAGTGAGCGACTCACCATACGGGCGTTGCGCGCGACTTCGCTCATCCCCTTTTTATGGTTATCGAGCTCCTCTAAAGTAGTCATCGGTAAATACAAATCGTGCTCATCAAAACGGAAGAGGGAGGCAGGATCATGCATTAGGACATTGGTATCAAGCACAAACAAAGTGGGTGGTCCAGTGCGAATAATGCGTTTTGAATTTTTATTTTCAGTTTGCTTTAGGCGGTGATCACCTTTAATTTTTTCTAGTGCTAATTCTGCGGCCGATAAATCAACTTGGGCACTATTGGCCCAATCGGCTGGACTGAGAGTCTCAAGATCAACTTGCAGATCTAAGAGGGTATCAATCATATTTTTTGCTACAGGGGCGGGCCTTTGTTTTAAATCTGGAGTTTCCTTTCGGTTCAATTTGACTTGGTCGGCAATTTGAGTCGGAAGTGGTGGCAAAGGCATGCAGGGCTCCTAAAAGAAAAAACCGCCAGGCAAAAAGCGATGGCGGTCGAGATAAAAACGAAAAAAATTAACAAAACTAAGGGGGAGGTTCAGCGTACTCGGCTTAGATTCGCCAAGACTGATGATCAAACCATACCATCGTTTCCGGTGCATATGCCCTTACTTTACCTCAATTTTTTCGCAATGCAAGGGCTTTATTTACAGTTTTATTAAATTGCTTGAGCTGCTTGCAAAACCTCGGCTGCATGGCCCGGCACTTTGAGGCCACGCCATTCTTTGCAGAGCTTGCCTGTTGAATCAAAGAGAAAGGTGCTGCGTTCGATGCCCCGCACTTGCTTGCCATACATATTTTTTTGCTTCATTACACCAAAGAGGTTGCAGAGCTTTTCTTCAGTATCAGCCACTAATTCGAAGGGGAGGTCCATTTTTTGGCGAAAATTATCATGCGATTTAAGGCTATCACGGGATACACCTACAACCAAGGTATTGGCTTTGCTAAAGGCGTCAATTGCATCGCGAAACTCGCCCGCTTCAACTGTGCATCCCGGGGTTGAATCTTTAGGGTAAAAATATAAAACTAGCTTTCGACCTGCATACGCCGCAGGCGAGAATGTGCGTTGCGAAGTTGCGGGGATATTGCAATTTGGTAAACGTTGGCTAATAGTAATGCTCATATCAATCCTCTAAGGTTAAAAAAGTATTTCAAAACGGCTTATGGGAACACCATTAATTCACCACTACGATTTGGCACCGTGCCCCAATTTAATGGACAAGTCGCTATTTTATCGAGTTGTTGAGTGGCTACCCACGATTGGTGTAGTTCACCCAGAGTTACCAATTGATGACCTTGTAATAACCAGCCCTCGACTAATTCTACGAAAGCAGGCAAGAGCTTTTGCCCCTCTAGTTCGGCATGGAGCGTAAAGACTTGATCGTTGGGGTTACTTTGGGTCAGACTTAATAGGTGTCGCACGGCAGCAAGGACATCCATACCATCAACACCAATCAGTTCATCTAGGGTCGGCAAGGTAGTTGGGTATTGAATGCACTGGCTTCGCCGCGGTTTTTCGCCAATACTTTCTGGAGGGAAAGAGAGGCGATAGGGCACTAAATTGAGGGGTGCACGGCCGTCTGAAGCATATTTTAAACCCCAGCTATCTAGTTGCTCAAGCGCTACCTCATTCATTTGCCACCCAGCCGCACCAGCCGTGCTTGGTGGGCGACGAAAAATTTCTTGAAAGCGATCGTAGGCTCGCTGCATTTGTTTGAGGGTCCATTTAGCATTGCGGTTACGAACTCCATCGTGCCATGCAACATGATCCCAAGCGTGAATCCCAGTTTCATGGCCAGCTCGATGAATTGCTTGCATTTCTTTGTATGCTAATTGGCCAATATCGGGTCCGGGTAATAAAACACCATAAAGCAAAGTGCGAATACCATAATGTTCTAAGACTGAGGTTCGCCCCACTTTTTTTAAGAAACCAGGCCGAAATATACGTTTGAGTGCCCAGCCCGTATGGTCTGGGCCAAGACTAAAAAGAAAGGTAGCGCGTAGGTGTAACTGCTCGAGCACACGGGCTAAATTGGGTACGCCTTCTCGTGTGCCGCGCAGCGTATCAACATCCACCTTGAGGGCGATTTTTGCCATAGACTAAGTAGTAGACTTAATTATCTTGGTCGACTAAGTTCCGTGCCTTAGGAACATCGTGGCGATAGGCTTCAAAAATATATTTCAAAGCATCTTGCATGTTCGTGCTTGGCTGCCAATCTAACTCACTCATTGTGTTATCGATTGCAGGTACCCGATTTTGGACATCTTGATAGCCTTCGCCATAATAAGCGTTAGAGGTTGTTTCAATAATCTTGACTTGTTGCGCAGTTTTTGCGTACTCGGGCATGCTGCAGGCAATCTCCAGCATCATGCTTGCTAACTCACGTACTGAATGATTATTTTTTGGATTACCTATATTAAATATCTTGCCATTTGCGATGTCATCAGTATTAGCGAGAATTTTCATCAGCGCATCGATGCCGTCATCTACATAGGTAAACGCACGTTTTTGCTCACCTCCATCAACTAAATTAATCGGCTCGCCACGCACAATATGCCCTAAAAATTGGGTTACAACGCGCGATGAGCCTTCTTTTGGTGTGTAAATACTATCAAGACCTGGACCAATCCAGTTAAAAGGGCGAAATAAGGTAAAGCGCAGACCTTCCATGCCATAACCCCAAATAACCCGATCCATTAATTGTTTGGAGCAAGCGTATATCCAGCGTTGTTTATGAATTGGGCCATAAACTAAATTTGAAGTTGTTGAGTCAAACTCAGCATCACTGCACATCCCATAGACTTCAGAGGTTGAGGGAAAGACCAAATGTTTTTTGTATTTAACTGCTGAACGCACAATCGGTAAGTTGGCTTCGAAGTCGAGCTCAAAAACACGTAGCGGTTGTTGTACATAAGTTGCTGGGGTCGCAATCGCCACTAGCGGCAAGATAACATCGCACTTACGAACGTGATACTCGACCCATTCACGATTAATGGTGATGTCGCCTTCAAAGAAATGCATACGTGGATTACTCAGCAAATCGCTGAGACGATCATTTTGCATATCCATGCCATACACTTCCCAATCGGTTGTCGCAAGGATTCGCTTGGAAAGGTGGTGGCCAATAAAGCCATTAACCCCAAGAATGAGGATTTTTTTCATTGGTGCTGCCTCGTCTAAAAAATTGAATACAAATGCACGCTAGGCGGGATACCAGCTCAGGATCTCAATGACCCGCTGATCGCCACAAATGCCAAACACCTGATTATCAACCATCTGCACACCCGGCTTACTAAGCTGGATTTGAGGGGGCGGTGAAGCCAATAAAACCGAGCTTGCCAAGATCATTTGCTGGCCTTGCCAAGTCGTAAAGGCGCCAGGATAAGGGGGCGCAACTGCGCGAATCAAATTATGAATCGATTGCGCTGTTTGCGACCAGTCTACTTTGCCATCAGCGGGTTTACGACCACCGAAGTAACTACCTTCTTCAAGATGATTGGGCAAGCGTGTTATTTCCCCTAGTAACAGTTGCGGTAGAGCAGTTTGTATCACTTGAACCGCCGCTGCGCTAACCTTTGCGAAGACTGCAGTAGCAGTATCATTTAGCCCAATGGCAACGCGTTCTTGGCCAATAAGATCACCGGCATCGGGTTTAGTTTCCATGACGTGTAAGGTGGCACCAGTTTCAGTTTCGCCGTGCAAAATGGCCCAATTAACAGGGGCACGACCTCGATACTTGGGTAAAAGTGAGCCATGCATATTAAGCGCGGCAATACGTGCACAAGCTAAAAGTGGTGCAGGAATTAAGTAGCGATAATAAAAAGAAAAAATATAGTCTGGCTGAAGGTTTTGCAAACGCGGTAAAAGAGAATTTAATTCATTGGCGTGCGGCTGAAGATAAGGAATATTTTTTTTCTGACAGAGTTCTACTACACTCGCAAACCAGATATTTTCATTAGGGTCATCGGCGTGGGTGATAACCAAATCAACTTGCATTCCTGCCTCTAGGAGCGCTTGCAAACAATTCACGCCAACATCATGATAGGCAAAAACAACTGCGCGCATAGCAATAACTTAAGACTTTTCGAGTACGGCTTGCACTACATAACGAGGCCGCTGTCGAATCTGTTGGTATATACGCCCAATGTATTCACCTAATAAACCAAGCCCAAATAACATCACACCGATGAGGAAAAAGGTCAATGCAAAAAGGGTAAATACGCCCTCAACCTCAGCGCCAATAATAAAGCGCCGAATTAAGAGATAGGCAAATAAACTGCCAGCAGCCAAGGCTAAAAGCATGCCAAGGATAGAAAAAATTTGTAGCGGCACAACCGAAAAACCAGTGACTAAATCAAAGTTAAGGCGAATCAGTTGATAAACACTATATTTTGATTCGCCCGCAAACCGCTCTTCATGTTGTACGCTGATTTCAGTGGGATTAGTAGCAAAGGTGTAAGCGAGGGCAGGAATAAAGGTATTACTTTCATTACACTTCCCAACCAAATCAATAATGCGTCTTTGATAGCCGCGCAACATACAACCTTGATCGGTCATGGTGATGTGGGTAATCTTTTCCCGTAAATGGTTCATTAGGCGTGATGCGCCTTTACGAAATAAAGTATCTTTACGATTAGTACGAATCGTACCCACGTAGTCATGTCCGGCAATTAATTCTTGAACTAGCGCATCAATCTCTTCAGGGGGATTTTGTAAGTCAGCATCTAAAGTAATAATGTATTCACCGCGGGCGTATTCAAAGCCAGCCATGATCGCCATATGTTGACCAAAATTATTCTGGAATAACACTACCCTTGTCGTATCGGGCCGCGCTTCAAATTGCTGGCCTAACATTGCGGCAGAACGATCACGGCTACCATCATTAATAAAAATAATTTCGTACTGTAGTTGACGTTTTTCGGCAAGCGCATCGAGCGCAGGATAGAGGCGACTAAAGAGCGCTGGTAAGCCCGGCTCTTCGTTGTATACCGGCACAATAATACTTAATTGTGGTGCATTGAGGGGTGAATTGAGTGGCATAGAGACCGTCATGGCGTAATTATGCGCTAGGCTTTACGCTGTCCTTCTAAAACCTGCAAGAATGCCGCGCAAATTCGCTTTACATCGGCATCGCTCATGGCGGGAAATAGAGGTAAGGTCAAAATAGAGCGGCCAATAACTTCAGCCACTGGAGTGGATTCCGCTAGATACCCTAATTTACGATACAGCGTGAAGTTGGTAATAATCGGGTAGTGCACACCCGTACCAATGCCAAGCGCTTTTAATTCGCTCATGATCTGTGCCCGTTCAACTTGCAATTGTTGTAAAGGTAGCAGCACTTGAAATAAATGCCAGTTAGTATCAGTAAAATTTTCGGGCGGTAGTTGCAGGTCAAAGCCCTTAAGTGCACTTGTATTTAATCCGGCCTTTAACAATTCAAAATACAGTTTTACAATGGCTACACGACGCGCTTGAAAAGTAGGCAGATTTTTAAGCTGGTGTAAACCAATTACGGCATTGATATCGGTGAGATTATCTTTACCCCCCAAGACATCAACATCCATACCATCAGGGCCGTATCGCGTAAGACCTTGCAGGCGGAGTTTTTCAGCTAAGGCAGTTTCGTGCGCATGATTGAGTACTAAGCAACCTCCTTCAACCGTGGTCAGATTTTTATTAGCCTGAAAACTAAAGCTGACTAAATCGCCAATGCTACCAATTCGTTTTCCAACCCATTGCGAGCCAAATGCTTGCGCAGCGTCTTCAATTACACGTAGCTGATGGCTTTTAGCAATGGCATACAACTCATCCATGTTCACCGGTAAGCCAGCCAAATAAACTGGCATGATGGCTCGCGTTTGCGGGGTAATAGCAGCGGCAATAAGCTTTAGATCAAGATTACGTGTATGCGGATCGATATCGACAAATACGGGTTTAGCGCCTACCGATAAAATGACATTGGCTGTGGCAACCCAAGATAGCGGCGTGGTGATCACTTCATCACCTGCGCCAATACCTGCTATTTGCAAGGCAATTTTCATTGTGGCCGTGCCATTAGCAAAGCAACGCACTGGTCGGCCGCCAAAATAGTGACTTAACTCGGCTTCAAATTCAGCGACTTTAGGCCCAGAGGTCACCCAGCCCGATTGCATGACTGCAGCTACCGCAGCAATCGTAGCCTCATCAAAGCTAGGCCGAGTAAAGGGTATAAAGTCTGATGGCGAAATCGAGCTTAAGGTGGTTTTTTCGTTCATTAGACTATTTTCGCAAACTTGGGTGAGCTACCACCACTCGCCTAGAGTCACGCCCAATTTCTTGCATTGGCAAGCCTGCTTTTTGCAAAGCGGCATATTGTTCTGGCACCATCATGGCATAAGCAGTAGGTTCGTTTTGCCAGTGTTCAATAAACTTATCTAAGGTAGGTATCCAGCGGGTTGGCTCTTGTGTGACACCAAATTCGAGCTCATCGGGGAACTCTACCATTACCATGGTTCTGCCAAGATAAAAGGGGAAAGTGTGATCCAAAATACGTACGGAGTAAATCGTGGCATCAACTGGAATTAGTGGGCGTATTTGTGCTGCTAAATCGACCCCAGAGACTGCCCGACCCAAAGCTTCATGGCCGGTGCCCGCAATGGTACAAGTGAGAAAAAAGCCCATGGCATAACAATAAATACTGGCCAGTGCATGATGCTTAGCTAAAAGTGCTGTTGTCAGACTAAACAGGATTAAAACGACTAAAGCGCTAATGACCCACTGCGTATAGGTGGCATAAGCCAATAACTCATCGGGTTTAGCCTCAAATCCAATCAGAGGTAAAAAAGCAAAACCAATTAAACCTAGCAGCACAAAAAATATCGCCTGCACCTTCCAGCCAATTGATAAGCCATTACGCTCACCTAAGCCGCGATCAAGTACATAGCCAGCTAGCAAAGCTAGCGCTGGAAAGGTGGGCATGATGTAACCCGGTAGCTTAGATTGCGATAAGCTAAAGAAGCCCAAAATAACTAGTACCCAGCAACTTAATAAAACTAAATTAGAAAATTGAGTATGGTTCTGCTTGCGGCGCTGTTGCCATGCTTGACACACTCCGCTAATGGCTTGCGGCAGCCATGGTAGAAAGCCGAGCAACAGAAAGGGCAGGAAAAAATAGATCGGTCCCGGACGACTATGTTCTTCTTGTGTAAAGCGCTGAAAGTGCTCATTTATAAAAAAGAATTGGGCAAACTCAGGGTTACGGATTGAGACCAAAATAAACCAAGGGGCAGTAATGGCGAGTAATAGTAGTAAGCCCTTTAATAAGTTCAACTCTTTCCAAATGCGCCAATTCCAATTGGCAAGGGAATACACCACAAAAACCATGGCGGGTAGCGCAATACCAATTAAACCTTTGCTCAGGGTCGCTAGGGCCATGGCGCTCCAGCAGCCCAACATCCAACGATTGCGTAGGTGGGGGCGATCAGTATGTTGAGCCAGCAAAAAACTACAGAGTGCGGCTGCCAAGAAAGCTGATAGCCCTGTATCAAGGGAGTTAAAGTGACCGCCTACCACCCACATCGGCGCAGAACCCAAAGCAACTGCCGCCAAGATACCTGCACGAGGACTATATAAGCGCCATGCGGTAAAGCCGACAAAAAGGATTGTTAGGTAGCCCAATAAGCTGGACCACAAACGTGCTTGCCATTCGCCAATGCCAAAGCCTTGAAAGATCAGGGCAGAAGCCCAGATGTGTAAAGGTGGTTTTTCAAAATATTTATAGTCGTGATAACGCGGTGTAATCCAGTCGCCACTACTAAGCATCTCGCGGGCCATTTCCGCATAGCGGCCTTCGTCAGAAGGAATGAGGTGGCGATAGTTCAAAGTGCCGAACCAAATGATCGTATAGATCACTAGTAAAGCGAGCATTAGACTTGGTTTGACTGAAGTTTGTTTCATGCTGGGTCGAGCAAAATAGCAGCCAAGACTTGGCGACCTTCACCCATTAAGATATTGTAAGTACGACATGCAGCTTGAGAATCCATTATTTCAAACCCTATACGAGCTTCAATTAGGGGTTTTAATACCTCTGGTTTTGGAAAATGTTGGCGTGCACCAGTGCCTAAAATAAATAGCTCTGGCTTTTGGGCACAAACCAAGGAAAAATCAGCGGCATTTAGGGCTGCAAAGCTCACTACTGGCCAAGCCAAAATTGCTCCTGATGGGCTAACTAAAACCGCATGATGATAAGGTTTTTGATTGATCTCAACATAGTCAGTTCCGTAGCCAGAAATCGTATTTAGGCCGGAAGGAGTGTCAGAATGAAGCTTCACGTGTGCGCTCTGTCATAATTGACTGAATTATAGCTAGCCTATCTATATACCTACTTCTTTAGAATGGGCTTTAGATGGGCAATAAATAACCAGTAGAACGCTTGTGAAAACTATCCTCAAATCTGTAAAACTCAATAATGTGTGCTACGACATTCGTGGCCCAGTGCTCGATCTTGCCCATCAAATGGAAGAAGAGGGCCAAAAAATTATTAAGTTGAATATTGGCAATGTCGGGGTTTTTGGCTTTGATCCGCCCGAGGAAATTCAGCTCGATATGATTCGTAATCTGGGAAATGCCTCAGCTTATTCAGATTCAAAAGGTATTTTTGCTGCTCGTAAAGCGATCATGCATTACTGTCAACAAAAAAATATTCAAGGCGTCACCTTAGATGATATTTACACAGGTAATGGCGTATCTGAGCTGATTGTTTTGGCCATGAATGCGTTGCTAAACGATGGCGATGAAGTTTTAGTACCCGCCCCAGACTATCCGCTTTGGACAGCAGCAGTGAGTTTATCGGGCGGTACGCCAGTGCATTATTTATGCGATGAAGCCAATGAATGGGCTCCCGATTTAGAGGATTTACGAAGCAAAATTTCCTCGAAAACCAAAGCAATTGTGGTCATTAATCCGAACAATCCCACTGGTGCAATTTACTCAAAGGAAGTACTCTTGAGTATGGTAGCAATTGCACGGGAGCATGGGCTTTTATTATTTGCTGATGAAATTTATGACAAGATGGTCTACGACGAAGCCGAGCACATCTCTTTAGGGGCTTTGTCTACCGATGTTGTCACCATTACCTTTAATGGCTTATCAAAAAATTACCGCTCTTGTGGATACCGTGCGGGTTGGATGGTGGTGTCCGGAGACAAAAGCCATGCGCAAGATTACATCGAAGGATTAAATATGTTGTCCTCGATGCGCTTGTGCGCCAATGTGCCCGGACAATACGCTATTCAAACCGCCTTGGGCGGTTATCAAAGTATCAAAGACTTGGTTGCGGTTGATGGTCGTTTAGCCCGCCAGCGAGAGCTGGCCTGGAATCTCGTTACTGCCATCCCAGGGGTGAGTTGCGTAAAGCCAAAATCGGCTTTATACCTCTTTCCAAAATTAGACCCCGCGATATACCCAATTACCGATGATCAACAATGGATTGCAGATTTTTTGCGTGAAGAAAAAGTTTTGCTAGTGCAGGGCACTGGTTTTAATTGGGTTAAGCCCGATCATTTTCGCGTAGTATTTTTACCGCATGAAGATGTGTTGCGTGAAGCTATTGGTCGTTTAGCGCGCTTTCTTGAGCGTTATCGACAAAAACATGGCACCGCCAAAACACCCTTAACAGCTAAAGCATCATGAAATCATCTGCATTAAAACCGATTCAGGTTGGTCTTTTAGGAATTGGCACAGTTGGCGCCGGTGTATTTACGGTACTTGAGCGCAACCAAGATGAAATACAGCGTCGCGCGGGTCGGGGTATCCGCATTCATACCGTAGCTGATTTGAATGTTCCCCGTGCTAAAGAATTGGTGCAAGATCGCGCTCAAGTTGTAGCTGATGCGCGAGCAGTGATTGCCGACCCTGAAATAGATATCGTGATTGAGCTGATTGGCGGCTATGGTATTGCTAAAGACTTAGTGATGGAAGCCATTGCTGCGGGCAAACATGTCGTTACAGCAAACAAAGCTTTAATTGCTGTTCATGGAAATGCCATTTTTGCAGCGGCGCATCAAAAAGGGGTCATGGTAGCTTTTGAGGCTGCGGTTGCTGGCGGAATCCCCATTATCAAAGCATTACGCGAAGGTTTATCGGCAAATCGCATTGAATGGATTGCCGGGATTATTAATGGCACAACCAACTTTATTTTGTCAGAGATGCGCGACAAGGGTCTAGACTTTGCCACCGTCTTGAAAGAAGCGCAACGCCTTGGATATGCAGAAGCCGATCCTACTTTTGATATTGAAGGCATCGACGCAGCTCATAAAGTGACAATTATGAGCGCTATTGCATTTGGTATTCCGATGCAATTTGAACATGCCTATGTTGAAGGTATTGCCCAATTATCAGCTGTCGATATTCGCTACGCTGAGCAACTCGGTTATCGCATTAAGCTACTTGGCATTACTAAGCGTACCCCTTCTGGTATTGAACTGCGGGTGCATCCTACCTTAATCCCTGCAAAGCGCCTTATTGCCAATGTTGAAGGTGCGATGAATGCAGTGCAAGTGTTTGGTGATGCTGTAGGTACTACTTTATATTACGGTAAAGGGGCTGGCTCTGAGCCAACTGCTTCAGCTGTCATTGCCGATTTGGTTGATGTAACGCGCTTAATGACAGCCGACCCTGAAAATCGGGTCCCGCATTTAGCCTTCCAACCCGACGCGATGCAAAACTTACCCATTTTGCCTATTAGTGAAATTACGTGTAGCTATTACTTGCGCCTATGTGTGGCAGATCAGGCCGGGGTGTTGGCAGAAATTACGAAAATTTTGGCTGCCCATAGCGTTTCAATTGATGCTCTTATTCAAAAAGAAGCGGCCGAGGGTGAAAGTCAAACTGATTTAGTGATGTTGACTCACGCCACTAAAGAAAAAAATATGCTAGCAGCAATTCAAGAGATGCAATCTTTGCGCACAGTCATTGGCGACGTCGTTAAGTTGCGACTTGAAAATTTATCGTAACTACAGCTAAGCATAGGTAAGCACAATGCTGTATCAATCTACCCGCGGCAAGAGTCCGCAAGTGAGTTTCCAGCAAATTTTGCTGGGCGGCTTAGCCCCTGATGGTGGTTTATATTTGCCAGTGCGGTACCCCACAGTTAGCCCAGCGCAGCTCGATGCTTGGCGCAAATTATCGTACGCCGATTTAGCTTATGAAATTTTGCGTTTGTATTGTGACGATATTCCTGCCACCGATTTACGCGCTCTGACGCATAAAACCTATACTGCTGCGGTTTATTGCAATGGACGTCAAACTGATCTGGCAAGCGATATTACTCCCTTGCATTATTTGGGAGAAGAGCAGGGAGCTAGCCTAAGTCTCTTAAGCCTTTCAAATGGCCCGACCTTAGCGTTTAAAGATATGGCGATGCAGTTACTGGGCAATTTATTTGAATACGTTTTGCAGCAAACAGGACAACAACTCAATATCTTGGGTGCTACTTCAGGTGATACCGGTAGCGCTGCTGAATATGCCATGCGAGGTAAAGCAAGCATTCAGGTCTTTATGTTGTCCCCGCAAGGCAAAATGAGCGCTTTTCAAGCGGCGCAAATGTATTCTTTGCCCGATGCCAACATCCATAATTTAGCTGTTACAGGAGTGTTTGACGACTGCCAAGATATTGTTAAAGCTGTGAGTAACGATCTAGAATTTAAAGCCCGCTATCACATTGGTACCGTGAACTCAATTAACTGGGGGCGCGTTGTTGCGCAAATTGTGTATTACTTTCAAGCCTATTTACTCGCCACTAGGGCCAGTTCTGAACGGGTTTCTTTTGCCGTGCCTTCGGGCAACTTTGGCAATATTTGCGCTGGCCATATCGCGCGCATGATGGGCTTGCCAATTGAGCGCTTAGTACTGGCTACCAATGAAAATAATGTGCTGGATGAGTTTTTCAGAACAGGAATTTATCGCGCTCGTAAAGCCGCGGAGACTTTACATACCTCCAGTCCGTCGATGGACATATCGAAAGCTAGTAATTTTGAGCGCTTTATTTTCGATTTGTTAGGTCAAGATGGTCAACGGACTGCCGCCTTATTTAAGCAAGCGGATACGACTGGCGGCTTCGATCTATCGAGTGATCCCGCTTTTCAAGCATTGCAGCAGTTTGGCTTTGTTTCTGGAAGCAGCAGCCATCAAAATCGCCTCGATACTATTCGGCAGATTGATGATGAGTATGGCGTCATGATTGATCCACATACCGCTGACGGTGTACAAGTGGCACGCTATCATTTGCAGGCCGGTATACCTATGATTGTGCTTGAAACTGCACTGCCGATTAAGTTTGCAGAGACGATCGAAGCCACGCTAGGGCGCCCAGCTGATTGCCCGCCTGCTTTTCAAAACATTAAAACATTACCTCAGCGGGTCCAGACAATGGCGCCAGATGTAAATCAGGTGAAGACTTTTATCACTACCCATCTTCAATAAAAACTATGTTAACTGCTCAAGAGGCCTTAGATCATTTACTACCGCATGCTCAAGCAGTTGACGAAGTTGAGCGAGTGGCAACTCAGGCAGCCTTAGGGCGCGTGTTAGCAGAAGACTTGGCGAGTCTAGTGGATGTACCTCCCCTTGATAACAGCTCGATGGACGGATACGCAATTCGTTGTGCGGATTTAAGTGCAGCAGATATGACTCTACAAGTTGGCCAACGTATCCCTGCGGGTTCAGTAGGACAAGCTTTACAAGCCAGGCAGGCAGCACGTATTTTTACTGGCGCACCAATTCCTGCGGGCGCCGACGCCATTGTGATGCAAGAAGACACTAGTTTGCTTGCAAGTGAAAATGCTGGTCCAGCCGATCGTGTGCTCATTAATCATTTGCCCAGTTCGGGGCAATGGATTCGTCGCCGTGGGGAAGACCTCATGGCAGGTAAAGTTGCTTTGACAGCCGGAACTTTCTTGCGTCCTCAAGAATTAGGTGTGGCAGCATCTGCTGGACTTACTCATTTAATGGTGAAGCGTCGAGTGCGCGTGGCTGCATTTTTTACTGGCGATGAACTTGCTTTACCTGGAGAACCTTTAAAGCCTGGTGGAATTTATAACTCGAATCGTGATACTTTATTAGCCTGCTTAAGATCCTTAGGATGTGCTCCTACTGATTTAGGTATTGTGCCCGATCGCTTAGATACAACACGGGCAGCTTTACGGGCAGCCAGCGCGAATCATGACCTCATCATTACCTCGGGTGGAGTATCGGTTGGCGAAGAAGATCATATCAAGCCGGCAGTCAATGCCGAAGGGCGCTTAGACCTTTGGCAAATAGCGATTAAACCGGGTAAACCTTTAGCCTTTGGTGCCGTGCGTAAAGGAACTGATGCTGCTAGTGGCGAAACTTGGTTTATGGGCTTGCCTGGTAATCCCGTATCGAGCTTCCTTACATTTTTATTATTTGTACGACCCTTCATTTTGCTCTTACAAGGGCGCAACGATATAAACCCGCACAGGTATTTTATGCGAGCCGATTTTGATTGGCTGCGCGCCGATCGCCGCAATGAATTTTTACGGGTCAAAGTCAACCCAGCAGGCGGCTTAGATTTATTTTCAAATCAGAGTTCAGGCGTCTTAACAAGTGCTTCTTGGGGTGATGGTCTAGTCGACTGCCCGCCAAATCAGCCAATTCAACGCGGTGCAATGGTAGCTTATATCCCGTTTAGTGAGTTGCTTAGCTAGGAATACTGAAGTTGAGCCAGACTTTGCTGAGTAAGATATTTATGCTCACTAAATCCATAAAATCGTTTAGGATGGCACGATGAAACTACAGTTACGCTTTTTTGCTTCCCTACGCGAGGGCCTTGGTTTAAGCGAGGAATTGGTTAGCGTGCCGGCATCAGTGGGCACAACTGCAGAGTTACGGACTTGGCTAATGCAGCGCGGTGAAGTTTGGGCCCAACTACTCAGCCCTGAACGGTCATTACGCTGCGCAGTCAATCAACACATTGCCGCAGAAAATGTAGCTTTAAGCGACGGCGATGAAGTCGCCTTTTTTCCACCTGTAACGGGCGGTTAATATGACAGTTCGCATTCAAATAGCCGATTTTGATCTAAGTGCTGAAATTGCTGCACTGCGCTCGGGTGATTTAGAGGTTGGCGCAATTGTTTCCTTTGTCGGCACTGTGCGCGATATGAATGATGGAAGTCAAGTAAACAGCATGGAATTAGAGCACTATGCTGGCATGACCGAAAAGGCCTTAGCTGCCATTATTGTTGATGCCAAGTCACGTTGGACTATTCATCAGGCTTTAGTAATTCACCGAATAGGCAAAATGCTTCCCGGCGATCAGATTGTGTTGGTGGCAATAACAGGTCAGCATCGTGGTGAAGCCTTTGCCGCCTGCGAATTTATTATGGACTACTTAAAAACAGCCGCCCCTTTTTGGAAAAAAGAGGCCACCCCAACTGGTGAGCATTGGGTTGATGCGCGCAGCACTGACGATGAAGCAATAGAGCGTTGGCGTAAAATATAACAACCGATAAATTATCTACTAACTAACGCTGTTAGTTAGGCAAGTTTATTGATTAAATGCCGACTCAGTAATAGGTTCGTGAGTAATGATGTAACAGACGTCGCTAAGATCAGAAAAAGCAGATAATTTTGCTACAAACCATCGCCGCTCATTTTTTGAGTGGCAAGCGTATTTCAGATGATATGTTTTGGAGTTATCGCGCATTAGGTCGCGAATGCATTCAGCCATTTTTGCGGCGTTCTTTGCTTCTGGCCCTCTTACCTGATCACAAATATGTAGATAGTTGATGCCTTCGCATGCAAGCTTGCCATGATTAAGCGAGGGATGGCAACATGGCTGCCGCACGCCAAGCATTATTTACCATTAAGATGCATCCAAAATGATCCAAAATAACAGTCAAGCTGGAAGCAAAATTTATTGCCGCTTGCGCTAAATGTTCTGCTTTACGTAAGGTATGAATCGCGAGGCGGGTCGCATCAATTGGATTGGCTGTTTGATTAAAATGCCTTTCATCTACCAAGTCATTAGTCGAATAAATATACGTTGGATTTAAATTGAGCCACTTAATTAATATTTTTAGTCTGCCTGCCTCTGGCATTGATTGGCCGTTAATCCATTTTCGAGCAGCTTCGCGCGAGATTGGATTAGTATCAATATTGCGTAAATTAAATTCAATCGCGAGCTTACTGGCAGCAGGAACATAACCAAACTTATTTATTAAGCCAGATCTCAGGGCCTGAGCAAAGCGTTCGATTACGAGTAAATTGGTATACATGACTCCCAATGGTGAGGGCTAAGAGTAAAGCCATCATGCTCTCATTGAGATACTAAAGATATAGCTAAGAGGATAGGCATACCCTTACCTCTTTGCCAATATCAAGTTGGCAAAGAGGTAAATTACTGATCTATTTGTTTTATACCTTAGCTAAAGCTTGAGCGAGATCTTCTTTTAAATCATCAATATGTTCAATGCCAACACATAAACGCACTGTATCTTCGGTAACCCCAGATTTAGCCAATTCTTCAGGCGAAAGCTGGCGATGGGTGGTTGAAGCAGGATGTGTAGCAAGTGATCTGACGTCGCCAATATTCACTAAGCGGGTAAATAAATTTAAGGCATCTAAGAAACGTTCGCCCGCTGCTCGCCCCCCTTTAACACCAAAAGTCATTAGGCCAGATGCTTTGCCGCCCATTATTCTTTTTACTAAGGCATGGTCAGGGTGGTCGGGTAAGCCTGCATAGTTAACCCACTGCACCTTCGTCTGTTGTTTCATAAAATTAGCAACCGCTAAAGTATTTTCACAAATACGATCCATGCGTAGCGGTAAGGTTTCAATTCCTTGCAGAATTAAAAAGGCATTAAAGGGTGAAATAGCAGCGCCCATATTTCTTA
This sequence comes from Polynucleobacter meluiroseus, assembly GCA_945878885.1. GTDB lineage: Bacteria > Pseudomonadota > Gammaproteobacteria > Burkholderiales > Burkholderiaceae > Polynucleobacter > Polynucleobacter meluiroseus_C. Next base: position 65,726 of record CAMCUP010000007.1, read on the forward strand.
GTGGCACTACCCGTGCGCGACCAATATAAGCTGCGGGCCCTAAAGCTTCGGTATAAACCACTCCGTGATAACTCACGTCGGGCTCATTGAGGCGCTTAAATTTTTCTTTATGCTCAGCCCAAGGAAATTTGCCTGAATCAATGATGGCACCGCCTAAACTATTACCATGGCCGCCCATATACTTGGTTAAAGATTGCACCACAATATCGGCACCATGCTCAATGGGGCGGCATAAATAGGGGCTAGGTACCGTGTTGTCAACAATGAGAGGGACGCCATGGCGGTGTGCCATTTCTGCTATAGCAGCAATATCGGTAACATTACCTTGGGGATTACCCAACGATTCAACATAGATTGCTTTAGTGCGGGCATCGATTAGCGGCTCAAAACTTTTGGGATCGCGGTAATCAGCAAAGCGAGTTTCAATGCCATATTGCGGTAAGGTATGGGCAAATAAATTATAGGTACCGCCATACAGCGCATTTGAAGAAACAATGTTGTCACCCATTTCGGCAATGGTTTGAATTGCATAAGTTACTGCGGCTTGCCCTGATGCTAGTGCTAAGGCAGCAATCCCGCCTTCTAGAGCGGCTACTCGCTCTTCAAGTACCGATTGGGTTGGATTCATGATGCGGGTATAGATATTGCCAGGCACCTTAAGATCGAATAAATCGGCCCCATGCTGTGCGCTATCAAAGGCATAGGCTACCGTTTGGTAAATTGGTGGTACTACTGCCTTAGTAACTGGATCGGGCTTATAGCCGGCATGTACAGCTTTAGTTTCGAATTTCATGTGGTTTTCCTGTTTTGGAATATTGGCTATAGCTAGTTTAATTGAGACTGATCAGAACGGGGGGATTACCAGAGAATTTGGAATAAGGAATAGAATTTCTATCTTAATTAGAATAAACACCTGTTTTATAATGGGTTAACCATGAATTCACCTAAAAAAGTCATTGGTTTTATTAATCTTGCGCATTTTATCGATCACTATGCCATGCTGGTATTTGCAGCAGCAGTCATTGTGATGGCGCCAGTGTTTGATATGACTTACTCTCAGTTGTTGCCCTATGCCACCCCTGGTTTTATTGCATTTGGGGCCGGCTCTTTAATCAGCGGTTGGCTTGGAGACCGCTGGAGCAGAAGAAATATGCTGGCAATCTTTTTTATTGGCATGGGCTTAGCTTTGCTAGGCACCGCCTTAATTCAGACACCCATTCAATTAGGAGTTGCTCTTTTTGCAGTTGGCATTATTGCCTCGATATACCATCCAGTCGGCATGGCAATGCTGACCTCATACTCAGAAAAGTTGGGCAGAGAGCTAGGTATTAATGGTGTTTACGGCAATTTGGGGGTGGCTTCTTCGGCGGTAATTACGGGCTTAATTTGTGAATATTTAGGCTGGCGCTGGGCCTTTGTTTTGCCAGGTGTCATTGCCATCGGCATTGGCTTAATTTTTATGACAATAATTCATGATGAAAAAATCACTAAAAAATCCATGGGAGCGGGGGGTGCGAGGGTTTCCAAAAATGTGATGGCTTTAGTAGTAGTGTCGTTAGTTTTAACGATTATTGCCAGTTCAACTACTTTTAATGCGATCACGGTAGCGCTGCCAAAATTATTTCAAGAAAGACTTGCCGAGATTACCCAAAATACCGCACTTTTAGGTTTGATTGCTTCTACGGTTTATGTATTTGGCGCTTTAGCGCAATATATCATCGGTAATTTGCTGGATAAATATCCGCTTAAAAAGATTTTTATGCCACTAGCTATTTTTTTGGTAGCCATGCTTTATATTGCTGCAGAAACATCTGGGTTGTTACTAATCTTAATATCAATCGGCATTGTGATTAGTATTTTTGGTCAGGTAACTGTTAACGATACGATGGTGGGCAAATATACTTCTGATGAATGGCGGGCACGCGCCTTTGCGGTACGGTATTTTCTAGGCTTTACTGCTGCAGGTGCTTCGGTAGGTTTGGTTGCCTTACTGTATGCCAATGGCGGCTTTGCTTTAATGTTGCAGGCTTTTGCAGCCTTTTGCTTCTTAGTAGTGATTGGGGCTTTTATCTTCCCCACTGAGCAAATGAAGGATTCAGCCAAACCATAAGCCCTTATTTTAATTGGGATTAGAGCGACCAGATGTTTTTTTAGAATTTGTTGCAGCTGATCTTGACTCTAGCTTGGCTGCGATGTAATGTATACAAATTGCCGGTGAGCTAAGGTGCGAATTATTTCACTTGCATTATGGTAAATATTTTTACTCAACGAAAGGATACTGAATATGCTTTTCACTGAATCACAAAGCCCAATGGATAAAATTTTGAAACTCGCTGGTATTGCTGGAATGATTATTAGTATTACTACCGCTTTTTATTTAATTTTTCCCGCCGGCCAGTCAAAATTTGCAGTATTTTTAGCCTCTTTAGGCATCGCGCTATTTTTAAGTTATTTGTCTTTCGCAATTCAAGATAAATCAGCAGGTTAAGCATGCAACTTGCCAGCAATGGCTGATTTCAGAATGGCTCTCAATTGAGAGCCATTCTTCTTAGTGGGGCTGCTAAAGCATGCTTATTAATTACTGTAGTTGCAGGGCATACCCATACAACCACCCTCATTGATTTGTTCGCGAATGGTATTTTGCATGCCGGGCGACGAATCTGAATAGGGCGCTACTTGGCAGCCATACAAGGCAAGCAACGTAATAAATAGAATACTAATTTTTTTCATTTCAAACCTATTATTGGTTTCGTGAGATCACAAGGTTGATGATAAAGCAACTGCTAAGGTTGGCTGATAGTTCTCTTAGCTGATAAATTTAGAGTTAAATTTGCGCTAATTTAAGGACTGGTTAATTTTTTTCATAAGACTAGAATAAGCGCGAACGAAATAGCCCACCATGCGCGGCGAAAATGTCATGGCAATTAGCCAATAGAGGGCCCATAAATAACGCCCCTCAGAAATACCAAAGCACCCCATACCAATAAAAAATAGGAGGATTAATTTCCTGCCAATTCCTGGGGGTAGCCAGCGCTTAAATAAGGCGGGTGTCGTTGAGCTAACGACTACATTCTCAGTGAAATTCTCGGTGTCTGGCTTTTCAATCATTTTAGAATTAATCTCATTTAAGCGATCCCTCAATCTTATCTGAAGCCCATCTTTTAGGGTGTTATTGTTGCATCTATGGCAAATGGCGAAAACACAGATATTGAAATTACCCCTGAATATGAGGCGGTGTTTGAGGCCATTGACCGTGGTGACCCCTATATTTTTGTCAGCGGTAAGGCTGGCACTGGCAAGACAACATTAATTGGCTATTTACGTGAAAATATCGCTGGTAATGTCGTAGTCTTGGCTCCCACTGGGGTAGCAGCCTTGCAAGTACGTGGCGTCACTATCCACTCTTTTTTTCGCTTTCCCCCTCGACTGATATTTCCAGAGGAAGATATTAAAGTTGTCCGCGATAAGCGATTGTATGAGGGGATGCGTTTATTGATCATTGACGAGATTTCAATGGTAAGAGCCGATATGATTGATGCAATAGATTTATTTTTGCGAGCTAATGGGCCAAAGCGTGGAGAGCCTTTTGGTGGAATACAAATTATGTTTGTAGGCGATTTATTTCAATTGCCCCCTGTAGTGAGAAGTGAAGATATGGAAATATTACGTGAACGTGGTTATGAAGGAGCTTACTTTTTTTGTGCTATGGTCTTGCACCGTAAAGCTGTAACGATGATTGAGTTGCAAAAAATATTTCGGCAAAAAGATGGTGAATTTACGCAGATGTTAAATCGAATTCGGCTAAATGAAGATATTGAGTCGACCTTAGAACAGCTTAATTCTCAATGCTACAAATCGGTCGTAGGACTTGATCAAGATCTTGATCCACTGAGTATTACTTTGACTACTACCAATGCGCGAGCCGACCAAATTAACAGTGGCGAACTTTTAGCAATTACTTCACCAGCAAAAACCTATCTTGGTAAATTAGGCGGAAAGTTTAATATTGATGAACGTAATTTACCTTCGCCCCTAAACTTAGTATTAAAGATTGGCGCTAAAGTTATGTTTACTGCAAATGACAAAGAGTTCCCTAAGAAATGGGTCAATGGCAGTATTGGGGTGGTAAAAGAATTATTAAGTAATACTGTCAAAGTAGAGGTACAAAGTGGGCCGTATACAAATACGGTAGAAGTGAAACCATTTGACTGGGAATCTTATCAATATGAGATGGAGATGATGTCGGGCAAAATTAGACCAAATGTAGTGGGCAGTTATACCCAAATTCCATTAATGTTGGCATGGGCTGTTACGATTCATAAAAGTCAGGGCAAAACCTTAGATAAGGTGAGGGTAGATCTTTCATCAGGTACTTTTGCTTCTGGCCAAGTTTATGTCGCTTTAAGTCGTTGCCGCTCAATTGATGGTATTCGCTTGCAAAAACCGATTCAATTAAGGGATGTGCAATGCGATCCTGAAATTAAGCGATTTTATGTTGCTTGTTTAACTTAATTACGTATTTGAGATAATTTATACATGACTTCAATTCACCTTGATTTAGAGCATTTTTCCTTTACTGAATTGGCAATTCAATCTACTTTTGGGTTAGCAGGCCTTATTTTTGTCTTGTTATTTCATGGCGTGACGATTAATTTTATTTTGATGCGCTTTAATAACATCACTAGATTAGATTTTGTCAGTGAAAAATTTAATTTGGTTCTATTTCATTTTTATCTGTCATTTGCATTTATCGCTCTCATTCATATTATTGAAGTAATTCTATGGGCTTTAATGTTATTGTTACTTGGCTTGGTATTAAGTCCCATTGAGGCTATTTTATTTGCTGGTAGTACCTACACCACAATTGGTTTTATCAGCAATATCATGCCTTTTGAATGGAAAGTTTTACCGCTTTTCATTGCCTTTTCAGGCTTATTTTCTATAGCCTGGACAACTTCCATCATGATCGGCATGACGAATATTTATCGGGATGCGTGGTTGAAAAAACGCAACGATTTGTAATGCCGATTTTTACTGTCGGCTGCGGTGCTGGTTTTTCCGGCGATCGTACTGATGCTGCAGCGCCCGTTGTACAAACCTTAATCGAGTGGGGTGGACCCGCAGCCATCATTTTTGAAAACTTGGCCGAAAGAACTTTAGCTAGCCATCAATTAACTAAACGGATTAATTCACAATTAGGCTACGAGCCTTTATTAGAGCTAGAGTTAGAACCCATTTTGGCCGACTGTTTGCTCAATCAGATTACTATTGTTGGTAATTTTGGAGCAGCAAACCCAGAGGGGGCTGCCAAAGTAATTCAAGCCCTAGCAAAACGACTGGGTTTGCCAAGCCCAAGAATTGCCATTGTGGTTGGCGATAGTTTAGCTGGTGAAGCAGCAAATGTTTTGTTACACCAGCATTTAGGCGAACAGTTTGATCAAGTTAATTTTGTGTGTGCAAATGCATACCAAGGAGCCCGTGAAATTGCTGATGCGATTTTGGCAGGAGCACAAATTGTCGTAACTGGCCGCGTTGCCGATCCATCGCTTACCCTAGGACCCGCAATGGCATATTTTTGCTGGAGTGACGATAATTGGAATGCGCTTGCAGGTGCAACGATGGCTGGGCACTTGCTTGAATGCGGCGCGCAAGTTACCGGCGGTTACTTTGCCGACCCTGGCCTGAAGGACGTGCCTGAGATTCACAATATTGGTTTTCCGATTGCTGAAATAGAGTTTGATGGTAGCTGCATTATTACCAAAGCAAACAATACTGGTGGTTTAGTCAATGCTCGAACTGTTAAAGAACAACTGCTCTACGAATTACATGACCCAGCTGCTTACATTACTCCCGATGTGGTGGCTGACATTACCAGCGCCACGGTAACTGAGATTGCCCCGAATCGAGTGCGCTTATCTGGTGTAATTGGTCACCCCCGCACCAATACTTTAAAAACTAATATTTTTTTTGATGGCGGTTGGTTTGGTGAGGGTGAGATTTCCTACGCTGGTCCTAATGCCGCAGGTAGAGCAAGGCTGGCAATGGAGATTCTCCAAAAACGCCTTGGCCCTATCATGAAATTACGTTTTGATTTGATTGGCCTTAGTAGTATTTTTGGCGATGATGACAATGCCCTTCTTAGTAGTGCGATAAAAAATCCAGTGCATAGTGAGGCTCATGATGTGCGCCTACGAGTAGCCGGTCAACACCAGGATCTGAAAATAATTGATTTACTCTTACGTGAAGTAACGGCTCTTTGGACTGGCGGACCGGCAGGCGGAGGCGGTGTACGCATTGCAAAAAGGCAAAGACTTTCTACCCAATCTTGTTTGATCGAACGCAAGCAATTACCCGCAACCTTTTATTTTTTGCCAAACGAGTAATGACAACCATTTCTTTATATGAATTAGCGCATGCGCGCACTGGCGATAAGGGAAATTGTGCCAATATTAGCCTTATTGCCTATCAACCTGAAGATTATGAGTGGCTGGTAGAGCAAGTAACTGTAGAGAGGGTTGCCGCGCAGTTTGCCCACCGTAAACCGACTAAAGTAGTACGTTATTTGCTGCCTAAGCTCGGGGCGATGAATTTTGTACTCGATGGGGCTTTAGATGGGGGGGTAAACGACTCCTTAAACTTAGATATGCACGGTAAAGCGCTATCATTTCATTTACTTGCAATGCAAATTGCCTCAAAATAAACGATTAATTAAAAAAGAAGGAATAGATATGTTGGAGACTAAAGCAAACTTGTTTGCACATTTGGCTACTTTTATAACCCGTATTGGGGCTGTAGTTGGACTATTAGTTGCAGCTCAATTTTCTAATGCGCAAACTACGACCCAAAACTACCCCAATAAACCTATTAAAGCGATTGTGCCATTTGCCGCTGGCAGCGCTACTGATCAAATTGGACGCGCTTTTACTGCCAAAATGTCAGAGATTTTGGGACAACCCATTGTGATTGAAAATAAGCCCGGAGTAAATGGGATGCTGGGTGCTGATGCTGTAGCTAAGGCTGATCCTGACGGCTACACCATTTTGATCGGCACAAATAGTACTAATGCAGCGCTAAAAAGTTTAATGAAAAAATTGCCTTATGATCAAGATACCGCATTTGAGGCGATTGGTTTTATGGGCGAAGTACCACTTATTGTGGCGATTAATAATGATATTCCTGCCAAAACATTGAAAGAGTTTATCCAAATAGCTAAAGACTCTCCTGGCAAAGTCACTTTTGCTAGTGCCAGCACTTCTCAGTTGGTATCTAGCTCTGTTTTAGCTTCGATGACAGGCGTTAAGATGATTAATGTGCCTTATAAAAGCGGTCCTAATGCTATGACAGATTTGATTGGGGGGCAGGTGATGATGTTTACCGCTGACTTTGCGGTAACATTGCCCCAAGTTCAGGCTGGCAAAATTCGCGGCCTAGCAGTAACTTCGTTAAAGCGCTCTAAAGCTATTCCTGAATTACCTACTGTAAATGAAGCTTTAGGTATTAAGGGTTATGAATTTATTGCTTATTTTGCCGCTTATGCTCCAGCTAAAACACCTCCGGCAATTATTCAAAAGCTAAATGAGGCCTTGAATCAAGCGGCACGTAATAAGGAAATTCAAGAACGCTTTGCTTCATTAGGTTTTGAAGCTGAACCGGGACCACCTTCTGCCTTGGCTAAGCGCAATGCACTTGAAACAATTAAATGGGCTAAGGCAATTAAAGATGCTGGAATTGAGCAGCAGTAAGATTTTTTGATTAAGTATTTTGAGGCTCGGCCTCACTTGATTCTTTGAGTAGTCGAAAAATTTCTCGATAGGATTTAGGCGGCTTCTTAAGCTCTTTTTCTTTGCGGGCACTACGGATTAAATTTCGCATCGTTTGAATTTCTAAAGTAGGGTAGAGTTCAATTAGTTTAGTTAGTGCGCTGTCATCGGCAATGAGTTTGTCGCGCATTGCTTCGAAGCGATGCATTTTTGCGGTTTCGGCGCGACTAAGCCCCTGAATTGCGTCAAGGCGTAGTTGAATAGCCGAAATTTCAGTCTCATCTAAAAAACGCATTAGCTTACCCAAGTGCTGTTTATGCCTTTTAATTGCCCCAAAGGTTTTGATCTTTTTAGTTTCGGCAATTTCAGCGCGTAAGCTATCTTCGATTGGGATGCTATTTAGCGCTTCGCCACTGAGCTCGGAAAGTACTTCAGCCAATTTTTGACGTTGGGTCATTTGGCGTTTGAGCTCAGATTTACTAGGACCCAGGCCTTCTTCATCTACTTTAATCATCATCACTCATTTTAACCATCCATAAGCATTTTTTAGTTAAGATAGTGGCTATGAAGAAAATCCACTCCTTGCGCTCATTACTCTGCACTTTGCTAGCCAGTCTTAGCTTAGGGCTTTCTGTCAACGTTCAAGCAGCTTTTCCTGATAAACCCATCAAAATTGTGATTGGTTTTCCAGCTGGCGGTCCTTTAGACACGCATATTCGACTCTTAACTGACAAGTTACAGAGTATCTTGGGGCAGCCCGTTTTAGTAGATTACAAGGCGGGAGCAGGGGGTACGGTAGGTGCGCTTTTCGTGGCCCAAGCATCTGCGGATGGCTATACTTTATTGCTTGCTAATACCGGCACGATGGTCATTAATCCTGCGGTGTATACCCCTCCACCTTATATTCTCTTAACTGATTTTCAGCCAGTGGCTCGCACAGCGCAACAAGCGCTTGGCTTAATTGTGAATAACGAAGTTCCTGTCAAAACCCTCAAGGAATTCATCGCTTACGCCAAGGCCAATCCTGGCAAGCTTAATTATGGCTCTGCAGGTAATGGTGGTATTTCTCATTTGGTTCCTGAAATGCTTAAACATGAAACTGGCATTAATATTGTGCATATTCCATTTAAAGGTAGCGCGCCAGCCTTTACTGATTTGATGGCTGGGCATGTGCAATTTATGGCAGAATCAATTCCGCAAGTGGCCAATTATGCTAAGCAAGGCAAAATTAAAGTATTGGCAGTCACTAGTAAAACAAGAAATATAGCGCTACCCGATGTGCCAACTGTCATTGAAACAGGTGTTGCGAACTTAGAAGTAGTGGGTTTTTATGGGATGCTTGCACCTCGTAATACTCCGCCTGATGTTATTCAAAAACTCAGTAATGCATTTAAGCAAACCCTTGAAACCCCCACGATTCAGGAGCGCATGATTACACAGGGGGCCGACCCTGCCTTTTTGAGTGCTGAGCAATTCACTAAATTTTTGCAGAGTGAAACGCTCCGCTGGGCAAAGGCAGTTAAACAGGCGGGAGCAAAGTTAGATTAAGTCTATTGATTAATTAATAGATTTTGGCCCGTCATTTTTGGGGCAAATCCGGCCGCTTCTAAAGTTTCTAGAATCACTTTGTTGGTCGCAAAGTGAACGGGCGTGTAATCAAATGCACTACAGCAAGGACGAACGACTAAAACTGGGCCAACCAAATTCAGATCGCCAATGTCAATCACTACTGCTGGGTTGGGCAGTACGCCCGGTATAGCAGTTACTTTTTCGCGCAGTAAAGCAATAGCGGCTTGATAGTCTACCCCGCTAGTGAGTTGCACCTTAAGATTTAAGCGTCGATAAGAATTACTACTAAAGTTTTGAATTGTGTCGCCAAAAATTTTGCTATTACCAACAAAGTTTGCGACATTATCAGATGTTGTAATGGTAGTGGAGAAGAGGCCAATTTGAGTAATATTGCCATTAATACCACCCGCAATTACAAAGTCGCCTACTTTAAATGGGCGCAACACAATGAGAAAAATACCCGCCGCTAAGTTTGCTAGCAAACCAGCCCAAGCAGCACCTATAGTAATACCAAGCGTAGCAAATAACGCAGCAAAACTCGTGGTTTGTAGGCCAAAATTACCTAAGATACCAATAATAAGCAAAATATTGAGAATGACTGCAGTAGCTGAGGCAACATAATTTTCAACGGTAGGGTCTAAAACCCGTTTTGCCATCCATGCGCGCACTAATTTGACGGTAAATTGAATCAGTGCTCGACCAATAAACCAAATTAAAAGCGCTGCAATAATTTTCAAGCCAATATCCGTTAACGCGGTTAGGATGATATTTTGAATGCTAGCGAAATCAATTTCAGGCAAGTTCATAATTAAGGTTTATTGAGTTGCAGATCTAGGCTAATTAAATTAACGGGAATAACTTTAATGACCCCGTGCCGAGGACCATCAATATCAGCAATCAGAAAAAATGAAACTGATACGACTAACGGAATTGATAAAAAAAGTGTGCGATTGGCTCTAAAACTATTAGCACTAAAACCCACTGCGATACTTGCAAAAATAGCAATGATAAATAATAAAGCCCAAGCAGGAGAGGGAATACGATTGAGCCACGCAGCTTGGGTATAGCTAGCAGAATTAATGACATCATTCATGCCGGCTGCTACTAAGGCGTTAATTGGAGTTTGCTGAGCCTTCACTACCGGCAAAATCGTAGTCCAGAGTAGGCCTTGTTGACGCTCTAAATTGATATCTAATTTTTGAATTTCAGCTAAATTAATTGCTTGATACTCGGCGATACGGTATTGTAAATATTTTTTTAGGTGTAATTTTGTTACTGTAGCTTCAGCTGTAGGCAACAAATCAGCGCGCAGATATTGGGTGCCTATCGCATTGGCCTCAGCCTCTTCATATAGTTTGCGTTGGTCATAGCGATTAATTGCCATTGAAAAGGTAAAGCCGATCATCAGTGCCATTAACGTTAAAGTAGCGTTTTGGACGATAGTGGCATCGGCAGTACTTTGGGGATTTTGCTTAAATTCAATGCGTCGCAGAGCGGCACCCACTGAAACTGCGGCGGAAAGCACGATAAAGGTGATAAGTAGTACCCATAGCGGATGGTCAAGAATAGGTCGGATCAGATTCATAGGGACATTATAGAAGTTTGCTTTTTTGTTGGCGGTAATGAAGGGGAGTAGCAATTAGCTTTTAATAAAAAAAGCCGCTGGTATTAATCAGCGGCTTTTTGTTGCTTACCATTAAATGGGTAGATTTTAGTTGCGCTCTTAAGAGCCTTTTTTTGCCTCAATCGCAATTTTAATCGTGACATCATCGCCAACTGCAGGTACATTTTTACCCATATTAAATTCAGAGCGCTTTACTTTGGTGATTGCATTAGCTCCGCAAAAATCAACCCCAAACATGGGATGTTTTTTACAATCAAAGTTAGTGACATCAAGCGTTACAGGCTTGCTAACCCCTTTTAAAGTGAGAATACCCTGCATGCCCGTTAATTTATCACCAGAGAAAGTAAATTTATCGGATTTAAATGTTGCGGTTGGAAACTGTGTAGTTGATAAATAGTCTTCAGCTTGAATATGGCTATTGAACGCGCTAGAGCTTGTATCAACTGACTTGGTATCGATCGTAATATCTGCCTTGCCAGTTTTTGCGCTTGGGTCTATCGTGATGGTGCCACTGACAGTATTAAAACGACTAGTTTGATTAGATAAGCCAAGATGGTTATAAGAAAACTCAGCAAAAGTATGATTTGCTTCTGTTGTATAAGTTTCAGGAGCGGCGCTCACTTGAATACTGAGGCCAAATACTAAGCCAATGGCGGCTAAAGAATTGCTAAATAACGTTACTTTCATTGATATCTCCGTGGTTAATTGATGATATTACAAACTAGATTATTTTGGATTTAAAACGAGGTGAACCTTGACTGGTACTTCATTGGCAACGGATTTGGTATCAGCCCAGGCTGCTGCACCCAAATCAAAATTGAGACGCATTAATTCAAAACCACCATTAAAGATCATTTGCTTACCTTGGGCTTGATAGTCGGCTACCATGGTTAGAGGTAGCGTTTTGTTTTTAATGGTGAGCTTACCCTTTATTTCGAGCTTATTAGTGCCTAATTTTTTAATGGTTTCAGATACAAATTGCGCTCGGGGAAACACTTTGCTGTTAAACCATTCTTTGCCTTGCGCTTCATCACGTAATTCATCACCACCAGCATTAAAGCTAGCCAATGCAATCCAGATATCAGCTTTAGCTTTTTCAGGATTATCAGGGTTAAAATTAACCACTCCACCAAACTGATTGAAGCTGCCATTAATAGTTGACCCCATTAATTTACTCGTAAAATTTATTTTACTTTTGGCGATATCAATTGCATTAAATTCAACTGCTAGAGCGTGAGCAGAAAATAGCGCTAATGCGATGTAAGCAAGGCCCTTGATTCCGTTTAATTTTAAAAACGATAAGCGCAAAATTTGCATTTTTAAATGACCTGTAGGTTTATTTAAAAAATGACATTCGTTTAAGTAGGCCATCTTTATCCCAGAAGTGGTGTTTTAAGGCTGCCAGCACATGCAAAGCAACTAAACCAATTAATATATTAGCTAAAATTTCATGAATTTGTTTAAGCAAGCTCCCAGTTGCTTTGTCTTTCAAGACTAAATCAGGTAATTCAAAGAGCCCAAAATAGTTGACGGTATAGCCTTTAGCTGAACTCATCAGCCAGCCAAGGATGGGGATAGCAATCATTAGTAAATAAAAGGCTAAGTGGGTGAGTTGCATGATCCGTTCTTGCCAGGCGGGCATGCGAACAGCTAATTCTGGAGCTGGATGAGTTGCGCGCCAAAAAAGGCGTACAAAAACCAGCCATAAAACAGTCAACCCAAGCCATTTATGCCAGCTAATGGCCAAAATGCGATCGGGGCTCACGGGCATGCCACCTGCAATTTGGGCTATCGTCCAGGTCGTCAGCACCACTATTGCCATAATCCAGTGTAGGGAAATAGCAATATGGGAATACCGCTGTTTCATAGTTTTACTTTAAAAATATAAAGATCAATTGTAGAATGTTTATAGAATACTAACTTGCCTAGTCTAATCTGTTGATTTAATGATGAATTCTATTAGTCAGCCATACTTAACCGAGCAGAGTTCGCCTCCCCCCGTTTTGGTGGAGTTATTTGGGTATTGTGGAATTGCAATCAATGGCTCAAATCCTTGGGATATCCAAGTCCATAACCCTAAGGTATACGATGCGATTTTGTCTAAATGGTCACTTGGCTTGGGCGAATCTTATATGGATGGATATTGGGATTGTGCACAGCTTGATGAAATGATTTGTCGCTTGCTCAGTAAAGATCTCAATGAAACTGTTCGCGGTTTTGCGCGTGTTCGAATGGCTGGGGAAGTCTTGCGCGCGAAATTATTTAATTTGCAATCTAAAGAACGCGCTTTTCAGGTTGGTGAGCAGCATTATGATATTGGTAACGATATCTTTGAGCGTATGCTTGATCCGCGGATGATGTATTCCTGCGCTTATTGGGAGAAGGCAAGTAATTTAGTTCAAGCGCAAGACGACAAATTAGAAATGATTTGTCGTAAATTACAACTTAAGCCTGGCGAAAAATTATTAGAAATTGGCTGTGGTTGGGGTGGTTTAGCTGCCTATGCAGCTCAAAATTACGGCGTTGAGGTAATCGGTATTACAGTTTCTACGGAACAGCAGGCATTAGCGCAAGAGCGCTGCGCTGGGCTGCCTCTCACAATTGAGCTAATTGACTATCGTGATTTACAGGGCACTTTTGACAAAATTGTTTCAGTTGGCATGTTTGAGCATGTGGGTGAAAAAAATTACATTGCCTATTTTGATGCTGCCAAGCGGCTTTTAAAAGACGATGGACTATTTTTATTACACACCATTGGTAGCGATGCAGAGGTAACTCGCACTGACCCATGGATTGACCGTTATATTTTTCCTAACGGCAAGATTCCTTGTTCAGCAGAACTTACAAGCGCGTTAGACGGCCGTTTTTTAATTGAGGATTGGCATAACTTTGGTCAAGATTACGATAAAACCTTACTTGCTTGGTATGCTAACTTTGTCCAAACTTGGCCGCAAGTAGCAGGTGAATATAGTGAGCGCTTTTATCGGATGTGGTCTTACTATCTACTGTCATGCGCTGGTTTTTTTCGTTCGCGTCAAGGTCAATTGTGGCAATTAGTCTTAAGTAAACGCTCGCGTCGAGAGGTTTATCGTTCGGTTCGCTTGTAGCCAATTAATTAAAGTGGGTTCATCAATACCGAGTAAGATGTCTACATCGTAAACTTTATTAAGGAAAGTCATGACCACTGCACAAACTCCTCAGCTCACTACATTGCAAGCCGCCGTACTTGGTAAAGTTGCACACAATGCAAATTTACTGATTGGTTTGGGTGTGATGATGTTAGTTTTAGGCACGATTGGCTTTTTTGGACAAACCGTATTTTCGCTAATCTCGGTAAGTGTTTTGGGCGGTTTTGCTATCGCTGCAGGCTTATTACAGAGCTATCACGCGATGCAATCACATGGCTGGAAATCAGTTGGCATTCAACTGATTATGTCGATTCTATACATTGTTGCCGGCTTATATGTTTGTTTTTTCCCATTAGCTAGTCTGGCTGGATTAACACTTTGGTTGGCGGTTTTCTTTTTCTTTTCTGGCCTATTGCGCATTTTTCAAGCCTTTCAACACCGTCTGATGAATGGTTGGGTATGGGCGGCAGTTTCTGGTTTGATATCCATCATCCTTGCTGCCTTAATTATGAGTAGTTGGCCTTCTTCTAGCCTTTGGGTTCCGGGGATGCTAATTGCAATTGAATTAGTACTACAAGGCTGGTCGCTCGTCATTATTGGTTCAGCCGCTAAAGCATTAGCTAAGTAATGCTGTTCAAAATTATTACCTGATGATTATTAACACAACCGCCTTCGGGCGGTTTTTAATATGCCTTCATCTCGTCATCATTTAACTTTAACTGCCGTAACTTATCTAGTATTAGCCACTATTTTATGGGGTGGTAATGCTATTGTTGGACGTTGGTTTGTCGGGCATTTGTCACCAGCGCTACTCAATTTATTTCGCTGGATGATTGCTGCTGCTGTATTAATGCCATTTGGCTGGAAAATTTTATTACCTCAAAGTCCACTGTGGCAGCATAAAAAACGTTTTTTCACCTTAAGCTTATTGGGCGTGGGCTGTTATAACGCTTTTTTATATATTGCCCTTGAAACTTCTTCGCCCCTTAATGTCACTTTAATTGGCGCCAGCATGCCCATTTGGATGCTATTAGTAGGCTCCATTTTTTATCAAAATCGAGTTCACTTATGGCAAATGCTTGGCGCAGTGGTATCAATCATTGGGGTTACAGTTGTTTTATCGCGGGGCGATTTAGATGGCATTTTAACCTTGGAGTTTGTGCCAGGCGATATGTTAATGGTTGCAGCTACCTTGCTTTGGGCGTGTTATAGCTGGATGCTCAGTAAGCCTGGCAAAAGCCCTGAAAAGCAATGGCGATGGACTGAATTTTTATTAGCGCAAATTGTTTTAGGTTTAATTTGGTCATTTTTATTTGCCTGCCTTGAGTTTAGTTTAGGACGGTCACAAATCGATTTAAGCCCGAGCCTATCTTGGCCCCTACTTATTTTTTGTGGCATAGGACCAGCCCTAATCTCTTATCGCTGTTGGGGCGCTGGAGTGGCAATTGCAGGTCCCAATATTGCTGGATTTTTTGGGAATTTAATTCCTTTATTTACTGCACTTTTTGCCGCGGCGCTATTAGGCGATATGCCGCATTTATTTCATGCGGCTGCCTTTGGTTTAATTGTGGCAGGAATTGTGATTTCCTCCCAATTAAAAGTACCCAATAAAAAAGGGCCTAACAACTCATTAAGTGATACAAAATAGGAGTGGTAACGGCCTTAAGGTAATAAATTTGTACCAAACCAGCCAACAGCCGTTACAGGATACGTGATTTCTGCTACTGTAGAGCCTATGCGTATATTTCTGTTGATTATTTTGGCTTTTTTAAGCCTGCCTGTCAGCTCTGCTGATGTATGGCCCTCTAAGCCCATCAAGCTGATCGTTCCATTTTCTGCTGGGGGAGTACAAGATTTATTGGCTCGCTCTTTTTCAAATGAGCTGGCCAATGCTTCTGGCCAATCTGTGATTGTTGAAAATCGTGCTGGCGCTGGCGGTACGGTGGGTACAAATTTGGTGGCGAAGTCGGCTCCCGATGGATACACTTTAGTAGTTGCCGCTGCAAGCCACAACATCAATGGCTCGCTTTATTCCAAAATGCCTTATGACCCCCTGAAAGATTTTACAGGAGCAGCGTACTTAGGGAATACAGGTTATGTATTGATGACCAATGCCGATTTTCCACCCAAGACAGTAGCTGAATTGATTGCTTTGGTGAAATCAAAACCCGGGCAATTTAATTATGCAAGCGCGGGTAATGGTAGCGCCTCTCACTTGGCAATGGCTTACTTTGCTGGCTTAGCGGGCTTAGAGATGACCCATATTCCAACCAAGGGAACAGGCGAGGCTATTAATGAATTATTAGCAGGCCGCTCTCAAGCCGTTATCGCCGCAAATATTTCTGCTTTGCCATTTGCTAAAGACAGTCGTATTCGCTTTCTCGGAGTTACGACAGAAAAACCATCACCCTTTGTGCCTGGAGTTTTGCCAATTGGCAATACGCTAAAAGGTTATGTATTCGATAGTTGGTTTGCTTTATTGGCTCCCGCAGCTACACCCAAAGATGTGATTAACAAAATTTCGCTCGATATTACCCAGCTTATTAAACGCCCTGAGGTTAGCGAGCGCTTTAAAGCACAGGGTATTGAAGTGGGCACTATGAGCCCCGAAGAATTAAATCAACTGTTACGGCGCAATTATGAGCAGATGGCACAAGTAGTCAAAATCTCTGGTGCTAAAGTCGATTAAGTCTGAATGTCATTTCCGTATTCAATTTTAGATTTATCCCCTATTCCGCAGGGCGCTACCGCTGCAGACGCCCTCCATCATTCTCGTGATTTAGCACAACATGCAGAACGGTGGGGCTATACCCGTTTTTGGTTGGCCGAACATCATAATATGCTGGGTAATGCTAGCTCTGCTACGGCTGTGGTGATTGCCCATGTCGCTGGGGGCACATCAACAATTCGGGTTGGGTCTGGCGGCATTATGTTGCCAAATCATGCGCCATTGGTCATTGCTGAACAGTTTGGTACTTTGGCATCATTATTTCCTGGACGCATTGATTTAGGATTAGGCCGCGCACCAGGAACCGATCAATTGACGGCACGTGCTTTACGCCGAGATTTAATGGGGAGCGATGATCGCTTTCCGCAAGATGTATTGGAATTGCAGCAATATTTTGCTGCTGGAACCGAGGGACAGGCTGTGCGGGCTATACCTGGCATGGGTTTAGAAGTGCCTTTATGGATTTTGGGGTCTAGTCTTTATGGTTCTCAGCTGGCCGCGCACTTCGGTTTACCTTATGCATTTGCTTCTCATTTTGCACCTGATTATTTATTAGACGCAGTACATACTTATCAAGCTGGTTTTAAACCTTCAGCCCAATTGGCAAAAGCGCACGTGATGATTGGCGTCAATGTTATTGCTGCTGATACTGATGATGAGGCAAATTATCTTTTTACTTCTTTACAACAAAATTTTGTGCGCATGAGGCGTAATACTCGCGGGCAATTACCGCCACCGATTGATGACATTACCACCTTTTGCGAGCCTCATGAAATGGCAGCAATTGAACAAATGCTGGCTTGTACTGTAGTCGGCTCTCCTGCAACTATTCAGACAGGTTTGCAAGACTTGATTAATCGTACCGGAGTCAATGAATTCATGATGACAGGCCAAATCTTCGATCATCAAGCCCGCCTGCGCTCTTTTGAGATTGCCGCTCAGGTAGCACAGAATTTATATGCTGCTGAGTTAGTTCTTAGTTAAAACATCATTTAAATTCATTTAGCGCTTAGCTATAGATTAGCTTGCAATAGCTTCCCGATTGCGCACAAGTAACCACATCGCAGCTATAACCAGGACCATCCCAAATATTTGCATTAATGACATATTTTCATCTAGAAAGTACCAGCCCATAAAGACCGTTGCTAGGGGCCCCAAAATACCTGCTTGCGCTGTTACTGAAGAGCCTATCCGTTGAACTGCAATCATCACTAAAAACATCGGGA
>CAMCUP010000008.1 GCA_945878885.1 Polynucleobacter meluiroseus
TGGCATTGATACCAATAAGCCTAATCCAATAACAGTTTAATGTTGCTTTAATACACGGTTAAATTTCTTATGAGCCAATTAATTGAAGTTAAAGTTCCCGATATCGGTGACTATCAAGATATCCCAGTCATAGAAGTGTTAGTCAAGCCTGGTGATGTGATTGAAAAAGAACAATCTTTAATTACCCTTGAATCGGACAAAGCAACGATGGATGTACCTTCGTCGCATGCGGGGGTAGTGAAAGAGGTCAAGGTGAAGGTTGGAGATAATATTTCTGAAGGTGGCTTGGTATTACTTTTGGAGGCTAGTGGGGTTGACGAAGTTACCTTGGCACCCGCTAGCCCAAAGCCCCTTGCAGCAAATACCCCGATCTCGTATGCACAAAGTTATGCCCCAGCCCCACCCGCACAAAGTCATACGCCTGCACCAACTCAGAGCCATGCGCCACCCCCCGCCCTAATTGCATCGGTTGGTAGTAATGATTCAGCTTCTATGGCAAGTCATGCTAGCCCATCAGTACGTAAGTTTGCGCGGGAGTTAGGCGTACAAGTTACGTTGGTAAAGGGCTCTGGTCCGAAGGGGCGTATTACTCAAGAAGATGTGCAAGCTTTCATTAAATCAGTCATGAGCGCAACAACCGGGGCTACTAGTGGCGGCGAAGTTGGGGGAGGTTTGGGTAACTTCAATCTTTTACCTTGGCCTAAAGTCGATTTCACTAAATTTGGTGAGGTAGAGCGTCAACCACTTTCACGCATTAAAAAAATCTCTGCAGCTAATTTAGCTCGTAACTGGGTGATGATTCCAGCAGTTACTTATCATGAAGATGCTGATATTACTGATCTTGAGGCGTTTAGGGTTTCAACTAATAAAGAAAATGAAAAGCAGGGCAAGAAAATAACAATGCTCGCCTTTTTAATTAAGGCTGCTGTAGCTGCATTAAAAAAATATCCTGAATTTAATAGCTCGCTTGATGGTGATGATCTAGTTTTGAAAAAGTATTTTAATATTGCCTTTGCAGCTGATACGCCCAACGGTCTAGTGGTTCCAGTAATTAAAAACGCTAACCAAAAAGGTATTTTTGAAATTGCTCAAGAAACATCTGACTTGGCAGCACTCGCTAGAGAGGGAAAATTAAAGCCTGATCAAATGCAAGGTGCTAGCTTTACCATTTCTTCGGTGGGCGGGATTGGTGGCACTGCTTTCTCGCCTATTGTGAATGCTCCCGAAGTTGCAATCTTGGGGGTAAGTAAGGCAGCCATGAAACCCGTTTGGGATGGAAAGCAATTTATTCCACGCTTAATTTGCCCCTTGTCATTAAGCGCTGATCACCGAGTGATTGATGGCGCCTTGGCCACGCGCTTTAATGTCTATGTAGCCCAATTGCTTGCCGATTTTCGGCGCGCAGTACTGTGAGGATTGGCGATGAGTAAGCAAGCGTTATTAGTGCCTGATATTGGCGACTACGATGATGTGCCAGTAATAGAAGTATTGGTTAAGGTTGGCGATATCGTTGAAAAAGAACAGCCCTTATTTGTTTTAGAGTCTGATAAGGCCACAATGGAAGTGCCTGCTGAGCTAGCTGGAAAAATTATTAGCTTGGCAATCAAGCTAGGCGATAAGGTTGGCAAAGGGACAGTCATAGGTGAGATAGAGGTAAGTGGTGTAGCCACTATAACTGCGTCAGCGGCAACAATAGCGGTGCCCGCAGCTGCTCAATCGTTGGCAGCATCGTCAGTGGCATCTCCATCTTTTGCCGTAGCTACACCGCCTAGCCAATACAACGGTACTGTTCACCATGAGTGCGAGGTTCTTGTTTTGGGAGCTGGTCCTGGCGGCTATAGCGCTGCTTTTCGTAGTGCTGATTTAGGCATGAAGACGATTTTGGTAGAGCGTTACGCTAGTTTAGGTGGCGTTTGTTTAAATGTGGGCTGTATTCCTTCAAAAGCCTTGCTGCATACCGCAGCAGTGATGGATGAGGTTAAAGCTATTTCTCACCATGGTGTGCGTTATGGGGCGCCAGAAATTGACCTCACTGAATTACGCACTTATAAAGAATCTGTGATTGGTAAGCTAACAGGCGGTTTAGCTGGTATGGCCAAAGCGCGTAAGGTGACCGTTGTACGTGGAGTGGGGCACTTTCTTGATGCTAATCATGTAGCGGTTAATTTAACTAGTGGTAATGGGCAAGATTTAACGGGTGGAAAAGAAGTGATTCGTTTTCAAAAAGCCATTATTGCCGTTGGTAGCCAGCCAGTACATCTACCATTTTTACCGGTTGATCCGCGCATTGTCGATAGTACTGGTGCTTTACAGCTTACCAGTATTCCGCAGCGTATGTTGGTGATTGGCGGGGGGATTATTGGCCTAGAGATGGCCACCGTCTATAGCGCATTAGGGTCGAAAATTGATATTGTAGAAATGCTAGATGTCTTAATGGCTGGCGCTGACCGTGATTTAGAAAAGGTTTGGGAAAAACAGAATGCCGGGCGTTTTGAGAATATTTTCCTTAAAACCCGCGCTGCGAAGGCCGAGGCAAAGCCAGCCGGAATTGAAGTTACGTTTGAGGGTGAGCAGGCGCCCACTACACCTCAAAATTACGATTTAGTTTTAGTTGCAGTAGGGCGTACGCCTAACGGCAAGAAAATTGAAGCTGGTTTAGCAGGCATCCAAGTTGACGAGCGCGGTTTTATTGCAGTTGATGGACAAATGCGCACCAATGTACCCAATATCTTTGCGATTGGTGACTTGGTTGGGCAACCCATGCTGGCGCATAAAGCAGTGCACGAGGGACATGTGGCCGCTGAAGTGGCTGCTGGTCAAAAGTCATACTTCGATGCTAAGCAGATTCCTTCAGTAGCCTATACCGATCCTGAGGTTGCTTGGGCTGGCTTAACCGAAGAGCAATGCAAAGCGCAAGATATTGCTTATGAAAAAGGTTTATTTCCTTGGGCTGCTAGTGGCAGGGCAATTGCTAATGGACGCGATGAAGGTTTTACCAAGTTACTCTTTGATGCTACAACCCAGCGCATTATTGGTGGGGGCATTGTTGGTACCCATGCTGGCGATTTAATTGGTGAAGTGTGTCTTGCTATTGAGTTGGGTGCAGATGCAGTTGATATCGGCAAAACGATTCATCCTCACCCTACATTAGGTGAAACAGTTGGCTTGGCAGCCGAAGTGCTGCACGGCTCTTGCACTGATTTACCTGCTCAGCGGAAGAAATAAAAAAAGCCCAGTAAAAACTGGGCTTTTTATGTTGTTGCTTGCCACAGCAAATAAAAGATTAATGCTTACTTGCTTTTGCCGCCTTTGGCTGACTTCACGGCTTTGTCGGCAGCTTGCATAACGCTATCTGCGGCGGTGTTTAAGTTAGTTTGGGCAATATCGATAGCGTGCTTAACTGCTTTTTGGCTGGTTTCAAAGACAGTGTTTGCTGAGGCAATAGCTTGCTTCATAGCATTCACTGCCGCTTCGGAGCCTGCGGGAGCGCTTTTAGCCCAACCGTCTACCATCGACTGAATTTTTTTCTGGCTAGCTTGAATTTCAGCTTCAGCAGATTGGCTAAACGAGCTTTGTGTCTCGTGCGCTAAATCATATAAGTGACGGCTATAAGCCATAATTTTTTCAGCCATTGGTTTTACGGTGTCGGCCTGATGCGCCAATAATTGCTGAATATCTTTAATTTCGAGCGCCTTTTTTGCATTGCCTAAACTGTCAGTGAGACTAGATTTAGCAATTTGCATATTGAGTTCAACTAATTTCTCAATACTTTTTAAGGCTTGTCCAGTAAGCCCGCTTAAGGTTTCTAGGTTGGCTTTTTGAGCTGCTGCAAGTTGTTCGGGTGTAAGGTTCATGTGCTCTCCTATGCTGGTGTTTATTTTAATAAAAAGGGCTGATGGCATACATCTCTTGCTTTATGAGCCCAAGTTTTTATACCTCTAATTTTCATAATTATAAAGTAAAAATGATGCAATGCAACAAATATTGCCACATATTTTTTTGGTTAATCAAAAAAAACATGAAAAGTGAGTAAATCAGTGGGTTTATGAGTCTTAATCGGCAGAAAAGGGCTGAATTCTATTTAAGCCTAAAATAGCAGCAATGATCTTTATTTTGTTTCTTACCCCTGATTCAAAGCCATTTTTTGCCTTGCTTTTCTTGCCTTTAGTAGCGATTTACTAAGGAGATGCGCTTTTCGCTTGAAACGGTAATCGGCCCCATTTTTGTTGTAATTTGGAGTACTGGCTTCATTATTGCGCGGCTGAGTATGCCCTATGTTGAGCCCGCAACCTTTTTGCTATGGCGGTTTGCGGGGGTTTTATTGGCAATGGGGATGCTCAGTTTAATTTGGCGACCCGTTTGGCCTAGGTGGTCTTTGGCTTGGCATATTGGGGTAGCTGGTGCCTTATTGCAATTTGGCTATCTTTTGGGCGTTTGGTGCGCAGTTCGGTTTGGCATGAGCGCTGGATTAGCCGCCCTCATAGTCGGATTGCAGCCTATATTGACGGCTTGGTGGTCATCCTGGATTGCCGAACATGTTTCACGACGGCAATGGCTTGGCTTGGCATTGGGGTTTATTGGGGTGGCATTTGTGGTCTTTGAAAAAACCAATTTTGTACGCCTGCCTTTAGCTAGTTATTTACTCATTTTTGGTGCTCTATTGTCGATTACGCTTGGTACCTTGTATCAGAAAAAGTTTTGCGCTAGCTTTGATTTAAGGGCTGGATCATTAATTCAATTTGCGGTAGCGGCAGTGCTTACTGCTATTACTGTCGCCTTATTTGAAACTGGCAAAATGGTGTGGAATTGGCAGGTCATCACTGCCTTGATTTGGGCAATTGCGCTGCTCTCAATTGGCTCGGTGAGTTTGTTATTTTTATTAATTCGTAAGGGTACCGCAACTCGCGTAACAAGTTTGCTATATTTAACCCCACCAACCACTGCAGTAATGGCTTGGCTTGGTTTTGATGAGCCGCTCACAATGCTGATGATTTTTGGCATTCTCTTAACCATGGCAGGTGTTCTTTTGGTCAATCAGAAAACCAAAGAAATTACGCTTTAGCATTGTTCTTGCATTGTTCTTGCATTGTGAATTTTCAGAAATTAATCGTTCCACTTAAAAAGTATTTATCATTCTTTGCTTCAAGTACTTAGAAAGTAGTTTTAATGGGTTTTGACTTTATCTTTAAATTGATCCACGCAACCCGAATTTGCTGGCTGGGTAAATGCACCCATGGCCATCTCTATTTAATGGTACTGCTGGTTTTTGGTGGGATTATTAGTAGCAATAGTACTTTCGCACAAACAAATAATGCAGTAAAAAATAAAAAAACGATGACTCAGGCAGCTACGCCTACCTCATCAGCATCCAATAACAAGGCCACACCAAAAACTACTGCCAAGGTGGTGGTCGCGAAGAAACCAAAGCGAGTACGGATAACAGTGACCCGTCCACCAAGTAACGCTGTTGCCGAGGTTACTCGCCCCTCGTTTGCCACCGCCTTAGGTTTACGTGGACAGCATGATGAATTAAGTTTGAAATCAAGTGTGGCCTTAGTTGTTAACCAAGATACAAAAGAAGTCATTTTCGAAAAAAATCCGAATGTAAGTTTGCCCATTGCGTCCATTACAAAATTAATGACGGCAATGGTGGTGCTCGATTCTAAATTGCCCTTAGACCAAATATTGGTGATTAATTCTGATGATGTGCAAAGCTATAAGAATTCTCGCATTAGTTTAGGTGCCGCCTTTAGTCGTGAAGATTTTTTGCGTTTAGCCCTCATGTCATCAGAAAACCGCGCGGCTTATACGCTTGGTCGCAATTATCCTGGGGGGATGACGGCCTTTGTAGCGGCAATGAATCGTAAGGCGAAAGAGCTAGGCATGACACATTCTCATTATGCCGATCCAACTGGTTTAATGAGTGAAAACGTTGCTAGCGCCGAAGATTTGACGCGTATGCTTAGCGCCGCATATCAATATAAATTAATTCGCGAGTTTTCTACTTGGCCTGAGCAAACAATTGTGATTAATAATCGCCCGCAAAAATTCTTAAATACTAATCGTTTAGTACGAACTGGCAATATGGATATTGGTCTGCAAAAAACGGGCTTCATTAATGCTGCGGGTAAATGCCTGGTGATGCAAGCACGGGTTAATGGGGCGCCTCTGCTGTTGGTTTTTTTAGATTCAGTAGGTACCCAGTCACGCTTTGCTGATGCTGAGCGGGTACGAGACTGGTATGAGCGAATGCCAGTAGGTAATGCGCCTGCTGGTCGGCAGTTGATGTAACTCGCAGAAAACATTCTCAAAAACTATTGAATTCAATTATCTTAAAGCTGACATCGAGCTGACGGCGAGCAGCCAGCAAGAAGGCAGCGTACTAATTTGATTTATGAGCTGGACTTTGGTTTGAAGCCTAAGCCTTTTGAAATTTGAATGGCAGTTTCTTGGAGGGCTTTGAGCCAGCTTGCTTGCATTCGGTCGGTGGGGGAGCTTAACGATAAGCCCGCGACTAATTTACCACTATCATCAAAAATTCCGGCGGCCAAGCAACTTACTCCAAGCTCAAGTTCTTCATGGTCATGGGCGTGACCTAAATTTTTTGCTTTACTGAGCTCGCTTTCTAGACTACTTACTTCCGTAATGCTATTGCGCGTATGCCCAGCTAAGCCAGTACGGGTGGCATAAGCGCGCACTTGAGTAGGTTCGTCGCTGGCTAAAAAGAGTTTGCCTACTGAGGTTAAATGTAAAGGTGCACGTCCACCAATTGCTCTGACTACTTGCATGCCTGAACGCTCGCTATAGGCGCGATCGACATAAATGATTTCATCGCCTTGACGCAATGAAAGATTGACGGTTTCGCCAGTGAGCTTATGGAGGGTACGCATGGGCATTTGGGCTGCTTCACGGACAGATAAGCGCGCCTTAACTAAATTGCCCAACTCTAAAAGTTTCAAACCCAAGCGGTAGGTACCACCATCGCCGCGCTCAACTAAACGACAAGCAACCAAATCGTTGAGAATGCGATGTGCAGTTGAGGAATGCAGACCAGTTTGCTCTGCTAGCACTTTGAGGGGGCTGGCTTCCTCTTGTTCGGCTAGGGCATCCAGTAAATTCATCATCCGCTCAACTACCTGGATGGCTGTTTTACCTACTTCTCCAGTGGCTTTGGGTTTCTTAGCTAGTTTGTTGGTGCTCATGCCTCGATTGTAGCGATTCTTAGGGCAATTGCATATCGTGAAATCAAATTTTAAAAATAGCGATTTAGGGAAGTGGAGCTAAGGCTTGTGCGCACTCCCTAATTAAAGCTGGGCCGCGATAAATCAGGCCTGTATACAGTTGAATGAGCTGTGCCCCAGCCGCTATTTTTTCTTTAGCATCATCACCAGACATAATTCCGCCTACCCCAATGATTGGGATGCGCTGCTGTAATTCGGCATGCAGGGCGGCTATCAGTTGATTTGAGCGCAAGTGCAAGGGGGCTCCTGAAAGGCCGCCCATTTCTTCGGCATGCGCTAAGCCTTGAACTGCATCACGCAAAGTAGTCGTATTGCTAGCGATGACTGCATCGATGTCATATTCCAATAACAAGTTAGCAATTAGGACCACATCTGCGGGCGAGAGATCAGGCGCAATTTTTAAAAAAAGCGGCCTTCTAAAGCCAAATTGGTCTGCCAAACTTTTGCGAGCATCGCTTAAACGCATTAGTAATTTACGTAATGGGGTTTCGTCTTGAAGCGTTCGCAAATGTTGGGTATTTGGCGAAGAGATATTGATGGTGATGTAGGAGGCCACTTCATAGACTGCCGCCATGGCACTCAGGTAGTCGTCTGCAGCCTGCTCAATGGGGGTGCTGGCATTTTTGCCAATATTGAGGCCTATTATTCCGCCATTTTGCCAAAAATGGGATTGTCGAACACGCCCAACACAGGCAAGCACCCCATCATTATTAAAGCCCATGCGATTAATTAAAGCTTGGGCTGGTGTGATGCGGAACATACGGGGCTTGGGATTTCCCGGTTGTGCTCGAGGCGTAACAGTACCAATTTCTAAAAAACCAAAGCCAAGTCGCGCTAAGGCATCGATATGACGACCATCTTTATCTAGCCCAGCGGCAAGACCAACCGGGTTGGGGAAGTTGAGGCCGCACAGCTTTTGTGGGTTTAGGGGGATGGGGGGAATGACAAGGCGTAATAAGCCTAAACGTTCGGCACGATCTAAGTTGTTTAAGGTGACGTTATGAGCTTGCTCGGCTTCAAGAGAAAATAGGCAAGGGCGCAACAGCGAATAGGCGTCAATCATGGCAGTACATTATTGGCCAGCAACAGAGGATGCTGACTTAGACAGCGGTAATGCACTTGACAGCGCTAAGGGTTGCCATTGGTCATTGACTAAACCCTCAAGCGGCTGGAATTTGGCTTTATAGGCCATTTTGACGCTCGCCTGAATGTAATATCCTAGATAAAGATAAGCTAAGCCTAATTGCTGGGTTTGGCTAATTTGCCACAAAATACTATAGGTACCAAAACTAGCTGCTGGCTGCTTAGTATCAAAAAAGGT
The DNA here is from genome assembly GCA_945878885.1 of Polynucleobacter meluiroseus. Classification (GTDB taxonomy): domain Bacteria; phylum Pseudomonadota; class Gammaproteobacteria; order Burkholderiales; family Burkholderiaceae; genus Polynucleobacter; species Polynucleobacter meluiroseus_C. The sequence continues at coordinate 8,563 of CAMCUP010000008.1, forward strand.
ATATACCGAAGAAATGCCTTGTTCAAGAATATCAATCATGCTCACCATGCGTAAGCGACCTGGATGCTGTTCATTAGGACCATCTCTAAATTCGATTAGTCGTGAGTTAACCCGGCTTTGAAGTAAAAATTGCCGGTACTGATCTTCATCGTCCCAATCCATTTCGCCACCCGCATGGCGTTGATTTTGATAGTGCTGATAAAGCTGATAATGTTCTTCTTGATAGGCCAAATTCAAGACTTGGATTTGCAAATGCGCATGTTTTTTCCAAGCTCGGCGTTGACTGCGGTTCGGAATAAATTGGTTGACTGGAATGCGGGTCGCGATGCAGGCTTGGCATTGGTCACAATAAGGTCGATAGGTAAAAAGACCGCTACGGCGAAATCCCGCATTAACGAGCTCACCATATAAATCAGCATGAATTGCATGGGAAGGTGTAGCAACTTGAGAGCGGGCAATTTGTGCCGGTAAATAACTACAGGGATAAGGGGCAGTAGCATAAAACTGAAGGGCCGTTAAGGGGAGCTCGTTAACTTGAGTCATAGCCAGCGCTGCAAAATTGTTTTATCAAATGACCAGGGTCCAGCCGATTGGTTTTGTTGGATGGCCTTGCGGATGTGCTGGAGAAATACGGTGCGCGCAATGGGACGAGCACCCAATGAATGTAAATGCGGCGTTTCTTGTTGGCAATCGATTATTTCCACCCCTCGATCGTAGCACCATGCACAAAGGGCTGCCAAGGCAATCTTTGAAGCATTGTCGGTGTGGCTAAACATCGACTCCCCATAGACCATGCCACCAAAATTAACGCAATACAGACCACCAACTAATTGACCATTTTTAGTTACTGCAATACTATGCGCATGCCCAGCTTCATGCAGTGCAGTATATGCTTCAATAATTTCATGGGTTATCCAGGTGCCATCTTGATTTTTGCGTTGTACCGTAGCGCAAGCCCGCAAAACAGTATCAAAATGTTGATCAACCTCAATTTGGGTATTGGGTTGATGGTAAAAAAGACGTAAGGTTTTATGGAGGGATTTACTAACGATGAATTGTTGGGGGCTAAGAACCATACGGGGGTCGGGTGACCACCATAAAACGGGTTGACGATCGGAATACCAGGGAAATAAACCAAGCTGATACGCTTTGCTTAATTGCCCAGGGTAAATATGTTCGCTGACCGCAAATAAACCTGGTACATCTGGGTCGGGGTCGCTGGTGCTGCTGGGGTCAGGGAAGGCATCGGCAATGCCAAGCCAAGGAATGGGGCTCATGGATATGCCATCGCCTAGATTTTTTCGTGTGGAAGGATATCTCGACTATGCGTATTACATTCGAAGTGCGCATCAAGCTTACCTGCGGCGCGATCAGCAAAAAACCATCGAAGGGTTTGTTTGACAGTGGGGAATGCCAGCTCAGCCCAAGGTATATCAGCTTCTGCAAAGAGGGCTACCTCGAGACTTTCGGTGCCCGCTAAAAAATCGCCGCTACGCATTTGGGCTAAATAAAATAAATGAACTTGCTCAACATGGGCCACATTAAGCAGGGAGTAGAGTGGCCCAATGTCAACTTCAGCACCCGCTTCTTCCAGTGTTTCACGAGCAGCTCCTGCGCTAGTGCTTTCACCAAGCTCTAAAAATCCGGCAGGCAAGGTCCAAAAGCCTAAGCGCGGTTCAATCGCTCGGCGGCAGAGTAACACTTGCTCCTGCCAAACTGGAATACTACCAACCACATTGCGGGGGTTGAGATAGTGAATATGCTCACAAACTTTGCAAACATGACGGGCACGCGTGTCATCCGCAGGAATTTGTAAATGCACAGTTGAGCCACAGCGGGTGCAAAATTTCATGGGGAGTAAAGCTTCAGGAGTAAGTGGGTGATAGTCATTTTAGCGGAAGCGATGAGATTAAAAATGTGCTACTAGTGAGCCGCGTAGGGCATTACAAATAATAATCTCTTCGGCGGCCAAAACTTCGGCAACACTCAGGTTGGCTTCATGGGTTTTTCGCCGATCATCATCGAGCAATTGTTGACGCATTAATCCTGGCAATACACCTGCACTTAGTGGCGGTGTTAGCCATTGTTGGTTATCTGGAAGGCGAATAAACAGCGAGCTTCGTCCACCCTCGGTAACCATGCCTTGTTCATTGGTAAAGAGAGCATCGAAACCACCTTGAGCTACGGCCGCTTGCCATGCGCTGTCGTAGGTGAGTCGTTGAGTCGTTTTATGCTGTAAAAGTAAATTTCCCGAATACATGACGGCCTCAGCAGGATTATGGAGTAACTGATGTGCCCAAAATACTTTTACTATCGGAGGTAGTGCTTCTAATTTTCCAAATCGAAATGACATCAGCCCGGCTGGTGATAAATCTAGCCGCAGACGAAAGTGACCTTGGGCTGGAATTTGCCTAAGCGCTTCTGCTAAGGAGACATCCCAGCTAGACTGCGAAAAGGGAATGCCTAGGCTCTGCGCCGATTTTGCTAGGCGTGCGTAGTGCGCTGGTATTTGAATTGCTTGGCCTGCAGTGACCCGAATGGTTTCAAATAAACCTACACTACTGGGTAGATGACTTAAAAAACCTGATTTTACTTGGCACTCTTGCCATTCTGCGGCTGGGCTTGAATCGTTGGTGATGCCTGCGCCCACACCCATGACAAAATGGGCTGCTTGGGTTTGAGCGTTGCGCTTTAATAAGATGGTACGAATGGGTACGCTTAAGGCAAAGTCTTGATTAGGATCAAACCAGCCAAGGGCGCCACAGTAATAGTTGCGGGCCTGGGGCTCAAGGGTGCGGATGATTTCCATGCTGCGCTTTTTTGGTGCACCGGTGACCGAGCCACAAGGAAAAATTGCTGCCAAAATTTGTTGTAATCGAATGGCGGGTTGTAGCTGGGCAGTGACCGTTGAGGTCATTTGCAATACATCGCCATGGCGGGCGACTTCAAATAAAGCTGGCACAGTAACGCTGCCAGTGACAGCAATGCGCCCAAGATCATTGCGCAGTAAATCAACAATCATGACATTTTCAGCTCGATTTTTTGGGTCGGCGCTTAGGGCTGCTTTTGAACTCTCGAATGCATTGGCAGTGCCTTTCATCGGCATAGCGGTAATTTGTTGTCCAGTACGCTGGACAAAGAGCTCGGGTGAGTGCGACAAAATAAAGCGGGAGTGGGTTGCGACAAAAGCACCATAACGCCCCGGTTGCCGAGTGCGTAAACGGGCATAGAGTGCTAGTGGTGCGCCATAGGCTTGACCTTGAACTTGGTAGGTATGGTTAATTTGATAGGTATCACCACTTTGTATCCACGCTTGAATGCGCTCAATATCGGCATCAAAGCTCGTCGCAGAAATTGACTCGGTTAAATTGGCTACTCCGGCACTGACTTCATCTAGCGGCAACTGCGCTAACTCTGCTAACAGCCATTGATCTAACTCTACTTTACTGAGTTTGCTAACTGCCGTAAAAGCCCAAGCTTCAATTAAAGGATGATCGGTAGCTGTGCCAGCAGCTTGTGTGGGATTCGGGTGACGTGGCTCAATGTCTTGTAAATAAGCGCCTAATTCGTAAGCGAAGGCCGCCACTACATAAAGACCTTGTTGGGTGGCAGTTTCAATTGCTGTCAGACAACTTTCAATTTCTGTAACTTCTTTAGCAACCCAGTATTGACTAGGGTTGCGATAGAGGCGACTGGTTGGTAGCGCAGCGGTGCTCGCAACATCGTCAAGCAAGATCATCGTGGGTAATTACAGAAGGCGGTTAGCAGAAATGGTTTGGCTTAATTCAAAATAGTGGCCGACTGAATCACAACGGGTACGGTTGGTACATCGGCGAAGCGTCCTGCGCCTGGCACATTAACCGTAGTGGTTTGCACTTTTTTAATGGCATCAATGGTTTGCATACCAGAAATAACTTTGCCAAAGACGGTATAGCCATTGCCTGCTGCATTGGGATAATTGAGTGCCTCATTGTCTTTGACATTAATAAAAAATTGTGCAGTGGCTGAATCGGGATCGGAGGTACGTGCCATCGCAAGTGTATAGGCTTGATTCTTGAGCCCATTTTGGGCTTCTGAGGGAATCGGGGCTTGCGTAGGTTTTTGCACCATCTCGGCAGTGAACCCACCACCTTGAATCATGAAGCCGTCAATGACACGATGAAAAATAGTGCCATTATAAAAACCGCTTTTGACATAATTCAAAAAATTAGTAGTTGATTTAGGAGCCTTAGTTGAATCTAATTCGACAATAAAACTGCCCAGAGTAGTTTTCACTTCGACTTTAGGGCCAGCATAAGCAAATTTAGCAAAGCAAGAGATGCTTACTATAGCTGCTAATAAAACCAGAATTTTACGCATTAAAATTTCCTTTAAATGAATATGAATAAAGCACACTGAAACCAAACCATAGCTCATTGTATTGACTATTAGGTAAGACGGAAGAACGGCTGAGTGATACTCCTAGCGATCGGCACGCGCTTGCGCTAATTCGGCCCAAGCGGTGGTGTAGTTAGGGGTGCGTTGGGCCGCTTGCATGCGCCAGTGTTGCTGTAGACCAGCGCCAGCTAAGCTTAAGGTATTAGCGCCATATTTTTGATTAAGGTGATCCATGACGTGCATGACTTTGCTAGCACCCTGATGCTGATCTGCTACAAATAAGTTCCCCTGTTGTTGCGTAGCGGGATGTAGGCCAAGCAGCATGACCCCCGCCTTTTTATATCTGTACCCTAGACGATAGATTTTTTCGATACCCATCAGCGCAACTTGAGATAAACGGCGGGTATCGTTACTGGCCACAATGAGGGGGAGGGTGATGCTATTGGCATACCGCTTTTGATGATCTGCATAGGAATTTGTTTGAATAAAAACTACTAAATGTGAGCAGATTGAGTCTTGTTGCCGTAATTTTTCTGCGGCGCGTGCAGTGTAGCTTGATACAGCTGCGCTTAGATCGGTCAATGTCGTAATAGCTTGACCAAAACTTTTGCTCGAAATAATTTGCTGTTTGGGTTTCCCCCCACTGGTTTGTGGATCCTCTAAAGCGAGACAAGCTAGGCCATTTAACTCGGCCACTGTGCGTTCAAGTACGACACCAAAACGTTGGCGTATTAAACTTACTTGCGCATATTTCAAATCACGGCAGGTAGTAATGCCCATGGCACGTAATTGCATGCGTAAGCACTTGCCAACGCCCCAGATCTCACCGATATCAATTTGGGCCATTAAGCAATCTTCCACTAAGGGTTCACAAGCTTGCCAATCGAAGACGCCACCATATTGAGCACGTTTTTTGGCGAGATGATTTGCTAATTTAGCTAGGGTTTTAGTCTTGCCGATGCCTACACTGGTAGGTAAACCTAAGTAACGACGCGTACAGCGACGAATGGTTTGACCGTAACTAACGGCATCACGATGCATGCCAGTGAGATCGAGAAAGCATTCATCAATGGAGTAAATTTCTTGGCGTGGTGCAAAGCTAGCCAGCAAAGCCATCATGCGTGCGCTCATATCACCATAGAGGGTGTAGTTTGAGCTAAACCAAATAAGACCATGGCTTTGAATAAGGTGTTTAGCTTGAAAAAAAGGTACGCCCATGCCAATGCCTAGATCTTTCGCTTCTTGGCTGCGTGCGACGATACAGCCGTCGTTATTGGAGAGCACGACCACCGGCCTTTTTTCTAACTGTGGATTAAAGACCCGTTCGCAAGAAACATAAAAATTATTGGCATCAATCAGGGCAAAAGTGGGGCGTAGGGCGCTTGATAGTTGGGGCATGACAATCAGAATGAAGCTAGTTGATAGAAGGTGTTTTACCGAATGTGATTGGCAGGGTTATGGTTTATGAATCACATGTGATACCACCCCCCAGATTTGCAATTCTTGGTCGGCAGCGATTACTAGATCGGGGTAGCTGGGGTTATCGGCCTTGAGAATAATTTTGCCGCGTTGTCGATGTAGGCGTTTAACGGTAAGCTCCCCGTCAATTACAGCGATGACTACACGTCCATGAGTGGGCTCGACTGAGCGATCAATTACCAATAAATCATTATCGTGAATGCCAGCACCAACCATCGAGTCGCCCTTAACACGTAGAAAAAAAGTCGCCTCAGGATGTAAAACCAGATGCTCATTTAGATCAAGGCGCTTATCGTAATGATCGGCGGCAGGCGATGGAAAGCCTGCGGGGGCTGGGCAGGCATAGAGCGGAAAACTAGCGACTTGCAGCGGGTCTTTGGGGCGAATAAATGGATTTTGCATATACTGTATTTTTATACAGTATAGGGGAGTTTTTTAGCAATTGCTTATTTCTTAGCGACTATATCTAATTGGCGCAAAAAAGCCATTTTTTCGGCAATTTGGGTTTCTAGACCGCGCTCAACTGGCTCATACCAATGGGGCTCTGGCATATCGGTGGGCAGATAGGTTTCACCCGCCGCATAAGCATGAGGCTCATCATGCGCATAGCGATAGGCGTGACCATGACCAAGCTCTTTCATTAACTTGGTGGGCGCATTGCGTAAATGAATCGGCACTTCACGGCTTTGGTCGCCTGCTACAAAGGCGCGTGCAGCGTTATAGGCCTTGTAACTGGCATTACTTTTGGCTGCTATCGCTAAATACACTACTGCTTGACCAAGGGCTAATTCGCCTTCGGGCGATCCTAGGCGCTCATAGGTTTGAGCTGCATCGTTAGCTAATTGAATCGCGCGGGGATCGGCCAAACCGACATCTTCCCAGGCCATACGCACAATGCGGCGCGCTAAGTAACGTGGGTCGGCGCCACCATCAAGCATGCGGCATAACCAGTAGAGCGCTGCATCGGGATGCGAGCCGCGGACTGATTTATGCAAGGCAGAAATTTGATCATAAAACTGATCACCACCCTTATCAAAGCGCCTGATATTACTCGCTAAGGTATTTTGCACATAAGCTTGATCAATTTGTTTGACTTCACACCCTGGGACCGAGAGGGCATTGCGAATTTGTTCGACTAAATTTAATAACCGCCGCGCATCACCATCGGCATGGGCAGCTAAGGCGTCAATTGCTGCAGAATCAAAGGCGATATCGGGGAGTGCAGCAGCACGGGCACGGGTTAAGAGTAGCTTTAGCTCATCGGTGCTGAGCGGTTTGAGCACATAGACTTGCGCACGTGATAACAACGCTGAGATGACTTCAAAGGAAGGATTCTCGGTAGTGGCGCCAATAAAAGTAAAGAGACCTGATTCAACATGAGGCAAGAGCGCATCTTGTTGGCTTTTATTAAAGCGGTGAATTTCATCAACAAATAAAATTGTTTGACGACCAAATTGCGCCATAGTTTGCTGAGCATGTTCAATTGCTTCGCGAATTTCTTTCACGCCTGCCAAGACTGCAGAGATGGCGATGAAGTCGCGCTGAAAGGCTTGTGCAGACAGCCGCGCTAAAGTGGTTTTGCCCACACCAGGCGGCCCCCATAAAATCATTGAGTGTGGTTGACCCGAAGCAAAGGCTAGATTCAGGGGTTTGCCAGCCGCCAATAAATGGGTCTGACCGATGATGGCATCAATGGTTTTAGGGCGTAAAGCCTCAGCTAATGGTGGCGGCGGCTGCGTATTAAAGAGCTCGCCCATATTACTTAAGCAAAGAGTATTGCGTTGGCACCCCATGCCAAGCAAACTATGGCAACGAAGGTGAGATGAGTGCGCATTTTGAGAAATGCTTGGCAGGCTGTGGCATTGTTAAAGTAGTGGGGATAAGTAGCTTTATCAATCACTAATTGAATCAACAGTAGTGCGGCCAAAATAAGTAGCGCAACCGGAATATACAAATGCAAGGCAAGCCAAGCTGTTAAGGCGGGAATAATTCCCCAGACCCAGGCATTGCGCTCACTCCACCGTTCGCCAGTAGGCACTATTGAGTTAGTCATAGGTATTACCGAGCTCATCGAACGTAAGTTGGCGCCCCAATGGATAGCGCCTAAAAAGGCCACAATCACTGCACCATATCCAGCTAGAGATTCAGCAGCCAGAAAATTATTCGGCGTTGAGCTCAGCTGAATAACAAGTACTAAACCAATAAAAGGCAAGAGACCTGCGTAACCTAAAATGCGTACTGCTTTAAGTGGCATATTGATATACGCCACGACCTGTTTTGCGGCCCAAGTAGCCGGCTGCTACTAATTCTTGGAGGAGGGGGCAGGGGCGATATTTTGAATCACTAAAGTTTTCAAAATAGACCTGCATGACGGCCAGACAGGTATCCAAACCAATTAAGTCGGCTAAGGCTAAGGGGCCAATAGGTTGATTGCAACCCAATTTCATGCCTGCATCAATATCTTCAGCGCTCGCTAAACCTTCGGCTAGCACAAAAAATGCTTCATTAATCATTGGCAATAAAATTCGGTTAACCACAAAGCCGGGTGAATTTTTAACAGTGATCGGTTCTTTGCCAATATATTTAGCCATTTCAATCACCGCATCATGAGTGGCATCGCTAGTTTGTAGACCACGAATTACCTCAACCAAGGCCATTAAGGGCGGTGGATTAAAAAAATGCATGCCAATAAAACGTGCTGGATTGGAATTTAAAGCCGCGAGTTTAGTAATCGAAAGGGAAGAGGTATTGGTGGCAATAATCGTTTCTGCGCTAACAATCTCATCAATTTGCTGGAGAATTTTTTCTTTAGTCGCCTGATTTTCGGTAGCAGCTTCAATAATGATTGATAGCCCATCAAGATCATTATAGTTAGTGCCACCTTTAATTTTTTGCAGGACAATTGCTTTCGCCTCTGCCGTAAGCACAGCTTTTTTAATGAGGCGATCTAAGCTAGCATTGATTTGATCTAGACCACGCTGCACTACAGCATCGTTCATATCGATCATTACGACATCAAGACCAGCAATTGCGCAAACCTGCGCGATGCCATTACCCATTGTGCCTGCGCCGATAATTCCGACTGATTGAATTTTCACGTCATACTCTCTGTTAGATTGGGACTAAATTAAATGATTTACATTATTTTGTTTTAGCGCTTTTTATATTGAGTGGTGCCAAATAGTTGTTCTTTTGCCGTATCGTCAACTAGAGGCTTGCGAAATTCGGTAAGTACTTGCATGCCACGTTGAACTGCAGGGCGAGTGCCAATTTTTTCAAACCATTTTTTAAAATGCGGGAATTCATCTAATTCAATACCTTGATTTTTCCAATTGCGGGTCCAGGGATAAATCGCAATGTCGGCAATGGTGTATTCCTTACCTGCAATAAATGGATGCTTAGTAAGCTGTCGGTCCATGACCCCATAAATACGTTTCGCTTCATTGGTATAGCGATTGACTGCGTAATCAATTTTCTCAGGTGCGTAGAGACGAAAGTGGTGGTTTTGCCCTAACATGGGCCCAACGCCACCCATTTGAAACATCAACCATTCCATTACCTTGTATTTATCGCGGGTTGATTTAGGAAGAAAGCGTCCAGTTTTGCCAGCGAGGTAGAGCAAAATTGCGCCCGACTCAAAAAGATGAATTGGCTTGCCATCAGGGCCATTGGGATCAACTAGCGCGGGAATTTTATTATTGGGGCTAATGGTTAGAAAATCAGGATTAAATTGATCACCTTTGCCAATATTTACTGCGTAGGCATCCCAATCGCGTCCTAAGCGATAGCCGCATTCTTCCATCATCACATGGACCTTATGCCCATTTGGTGTTGCCCAACTATAGACTTCCATGGGGGTGTTTTGCTTGGGCATCTTCATTCCTTAGTGATTGTTTGCTAGATTTTACAAGTGCTGTAGGCGTAATAATGCACTTTTTAAAGTCTCTGCCTGCTTAGCAAAGCAAAATCGCACGACGCCTGATTCAAGGGGCTTTGCATAAAAAGCTGATACTGGAATTGCAGCGACGCCTATTTCTGTGGTGAGCCAACGGCAAAAATCACTTTCATTTAATTTTGCCTCTGGCACAGTTAATGCAGAATAATCGACACATTGAAAATAGGTGCCAGGGCAAGGCAAGAGCTTAAAGCGTGTATTGGCTAACCCCGCGCGAAAATAATCGCGTTTAGCTTGATAAAAATCGGGTAGATTTTGGTAGTGGGCTGCGGTCTGCAGATACTGGGCGATTCCATATTGCACTGGGGTATTTACCGTGAACACATTAAATTGATGTACTTTGCGAAATTCATGACTTAGTTCAGCTGGGGCAGCGACATAGCCAATTTTCCAGCCAGTGACATGATATGTCTTGCCAAAACTAGAAATGAGAAAGCTACGTTTGGCTAGCTGTGGATGGCTGGCGACGCTTTGGTGAGCTTGACCATCGTAGACCATATGTTCGTAGACCTCATCACTACAAACTAGTACAGCCGTATTTTCGAGTAGCTTTGCTAAACGGTCTAAGTCGTTCTTGCTCCACACCATGCCTGTAGGATTATGGGGCGAGTTAATCATGATGAGGCGCGTTTTTGGATTGATAGCCTGACTTAATTGCTCCCAAGGAATTTCATAAGAAGTTACTTGGCCTTTGTGATCACGGATTGTTTGGAGGGTAATGCCAATAGGTTTGCCACCCGCCAATTCAATGGCCGGTTGATAGCTATCGTAGGCTGGCTCTAGCAAAATGACTTCATCGCCAGGATGAACGCAGCATAAGACTGCGGTCAAAATACCTTGAGTACCACCTGCGGTAATGGTGATTTCTGTCTCGGACTGATAACTTTTTCCATACTCAGCAAAAATTTTTTGGGCAATGGCTGTCCGTAACTCAGCAATACCAGTCATTGGCGGATATTGATTGTGACCCGCTAACATTGCTGTGGTTACCTTGGCGATGAGATCAGGATCGCAGGGAAAGTCTGGAAATCCTTGGCCTAAATTAATTGCTTTTGATTCACTGGCAAGCGCCGACATAATAGTGAATATAGTTGTTCCCACGAGCGGCAAGCGCGAAGGGAATGGGGCAATTGCGGCGGAATCTTTCAGATTTGGAGCGCTATCGCTAGAATAGGAGGATTCTTCAATTTTCATCATCAAATTGTGCCATGCTGATCATACTTTCTCCTGCCAAGACTTTAGATTACCAAACCCCGGTAAAGCTAAAAAAGCATACCCTCCCTGAATTCGTGCCCGAGGCCGCTAAATTGATAGCTGAATTAAAAACGCTTTCTTCCCAGCAATTGGCTAAGTTGATGGGTTTATCCGACCAATTGGCCGCCTTAAATATAGGCCGTTTTCGTGATTGGTCGAGTCAATTTACTGCTGAAAATAGTAAGCAAGCCTTGTTTGCTTTTAACGGCGATGTGTATGACGGGCTAGATGCCGGAACCCTTAATACTAAGGCGCTTGATTTTGCCCAAGCTCACCTGCGGATTCTTTCAGGGCTTTATGGGGTCTTAAGGCCGTTTGATTTAATGCAGCCTTACCGCTTAGAAATGGGCACTGCCTTAAAAAACGTGCGTGGCAAAAATCTTTATGAATTTTGGGGTGAGCGCGTCACACAAGCACTAAAAAAAATACTCGATAGTCAAAAAAATCCTGTGCTGCTCAATTTGGCATCAGAAGAGTACTTTAAGGTCTTGCAGGCCACAAACTTTGATTGTCCCGTAGTCTCTCCCATTTTTAAAGATGCCAAGGCTGGGCAATACAAAATTATTTCGTTTTACGCAAAACGGGCGCGAGGCTTTATGGCTCGGTTTGTAATTGAAAATCGGCTTACCGACCCTGCCGCATTAAAGCAATTTAATTTGGCTGGCTATCGATATAATGCAGCAGCATCAAAACCACTGCAGCCCGTTTTTTATCGCGCTGAGAAAAATTAAGATCACTTCCTTATGGCTGTATATCGCTCAAAATCATCACAACGCTCTTCGCCTGAAGCAGACCGCCTTGTTGCCGATTCAATTTCTTTGGCTGCCTCTGGTAGCCGGATTGAGGATGAGTTCTGGGAAGTACGCTTACTTGAGCGCTTAGCACGTTTATTGAAAAGTCAAAATCAACATGTGATTGATGCGGCATTAGATCAAACTTTTAAAATTAATACGGTTGCTTTTGAAGTATTGGCCGATAACGCTGAAACCTTGGCTGAGTCGCTCACCTTGGAATATGAGGGGCAGAGTTGGGATGCACTGTTAATTGCGATGCCGATCGTGGCGCATACGCGTTATCAAATTCCATCGGGAGCGCTACCAGTGCAAGTGATTGAGGCCACGGCTTTGGCCATGCAACGCTCGATTGCAGCAAATGACACGCGTTTAGCTATTGTGCCTTGGCTATATAGCATTGACCAGATGCCGCACTCGCATTGTCAAACTCGAATTTTGCTCGAAGCATTAGCAACTGCGGCAGTCTCTGCAAGTGAGATGAAGTTAGAAATGCGCGGTATGTCAGAAACGATTGCGGTCTTGGCAGACCCCCGTTTTATCATTGCAGTAATTGCTGCGCCCAGCGGCCAGCCATTATTTCGTTGGCAAGCTGAAACTCCTGCACGACAAGAGCGCGGTGTGAGTTTGGTTGAATGGCAAGCTGGTATGCATGACCCAATTGCAAATCTATTTCCTGGTTGTGAATTTGATTTACTGTTACCCGAGGCTTATTTCACCAACTGTCGCTTAGCCGATAAACAGGTGCGTCCTTTGAGTATTCGGGCCGCCGTTAACTACTTGGCCTCGGCCCTGAGCATTATTCCAGCGGGCTTATCTTGTGTGGTTGGAGCTTTTGGTGAAGAGCAGGCCGATGAATATCGATTAGCTTTTAGTATTAAGGGCTCAGCTGAGGTGGTGTACGGCGTAATTTGGCCTTTATACGACCGTGAGCATGTGGCTAGCGATGCTTTAAATGATGTTTCAAATGACGAAAGCCCAATTAAAGAAATTTGTGATGCATTACGCGATGCTGGAGTTGAAGATGTTTTTCGACACGCAGTTTTGTTTGCTCCCGAATTATGTGATGACTGTGGCGCGCCTTTATTTCCAGACCGCCAGGGCGAAGTAGTGCATGCCGAAATGCCAGAAGATTCGCCGACCCAGCAACCTTTATTTCATTAATCTTCTTGGGCTCAAGCTTTAGCTAACGCTTTATTTACTGCAGTTGATTGGCTTGACGAATACTATGTACTTATTCAGCCTTGGTAAATAAGTGAGGATCTTTGCCACCCTTCATCTCAGCAGTTTGACAAAAATCGGCTAAGCGTACGCCGCTCTTAATATTAAAAAGCATGGCTTTATTGCCCAGAACTACCAGGTCGAGACCTGTTTCCATGTTTTTGTAGCGCAAACTTCCTGGCAATGAAGTTTCTTTGTTCATCACGAAGCTTCTTGAGTTCCACTCCAAGGTCAGATTTTCAGGAGTGCCTGAGGTTTTTAGTTCCATACCGTTACTACACGACCAAGCGAAAGGCGAAGCGTTACGCAGATTTTGTGCTTGGCTAGCATACGACGCAAGGCAAACAGTGCTAGCTAGGAGAGCTTGCAAGGGGAGTGAGAGCGAATTTTTTTTCATATTATTTTTTCTTAGGTAAGCAAGTGCTTTACGCCTGCTTGTTCTTCAAGTAATTCTTTGAGCGTGTGATTCATTCGTTCACGCGAAAAAGCATCAATTTCTAAGCCTTCTACTAGCTGATACTCACCGTTGGCACAAATTACAGGGAAACCATAAATTACGTCTGCTGGAATGCCATAGTCCCCTTTTGAGGCAATACCCATTGTGGTCCATTTACCGTTGGTGCCAAGGACCCAATCATGCATATGATCAATTGCTGCGTTTGCAGCCGAGGCCGCAGAAGATAGGCCGCGCGCTTCAATGATGGCGCCGCCGCGTTTCCCAACTGTAGGAATAAAAACATCCTTATTCCAAGCTGGATCATTAATCAGTTTTTCTACCGACTCGCCGTTAATCGTGGCAAAGCGATAGTCTGGATACATCGTGGGGCTGTGATTTCCCCAGACAATTAATTTTTCAACTTCAGCGACTGGCTTGCCCATTTTCGCGGCCAACTGAGAAAGTGCGCGGTTATGATCAAGGCGCAACATCGCAGTGAAGTTTTTAGCGGGTAAGCCAGGTGCTGATTTCATCGCAATATAGGCGTTGGTATTAGCGGGATTGCCCACCACCAAGACCTTGACTGTGCGCTTGGCAACAGCGTCGAGCGCCTTACCTTGCGCAGTAAAAATTTGGGCGTTAGCCGATAGCAAATCTTTGCGTTCCATGCCTGGGCCCCGCGGACGGGCTCCTACCAGCATAGCGATATCAACATCTTTAAATGCGGTCATGGGATCGCTATGAGAACTCATGCCCGCTAGCAGGGGGAAGGCGCAATCATCGAGCTCCATCATCACACCTGCTAGTGCCTTTTGCGCTTTTTCATCAGGAATTTCAAGGAGTTGCAAGATAACTGGTTGATCTTTACCTAACAAATCGCCATTAGCGATACGAAATAGCAGGGAATAACCAATTTGGCCGGCAGCGCCGGTTACTGCGACGCGCATAGGTGCTTTTGCCATTACTAAAACTCCAGATGAGGGTTAAAAATTACTTCTATTATCCCTTTAAGTTTAGGGATTCCCCTATTACACTGTCAACTATGTCTTCTATAAGACTATGAAAACTCTATTTTGATCTAATTTAAGCTTAAAAAAGACTATTATTGGACGCGTTTTTGACTACAAATTTATCCTCTCTGACCACTTTTAGCCCGCTTTATCAGCAGATTAAAGCGATGTTGCTGGCTAGTTTGCAGGCTGGCGAATGGCAGCCGGGCGAGGCTATACCTAGTGAATTTGAATTGGCTGCCCGATATGAAGTGAGTCAAGGTACCGTTCGCAAGGCGATTGATGAGCTAACGACGCAAAATTTATTGATTCGTAAGCAAGGTAAGGGCACCTTTGTGGCTACTCACCATGAGGAGCGACACCAATTTCGGTTTTTGCGCTTATCTCCCGACAGTGGTTTGCCCATGGTTTTAAAAAATCAATTTTTGAGTTGCAAAAAAATTAAAGCCTCACGGCTGATTGCCCAAGCTTTAAAAATGCCGACTGGCGAGAGCTTGATTGAAATTGAGCGGGTACAAACCTTTGCTGGCGCGGTAATTGTCTTTGAGCAAATTTGGTTGCCCAGTTTGCGTTTTAAAGGTCTGAGCCTTGCTACTTTGCAGGCTTGGACGGGGCCTTTATACGCCCTGTACGAATCTTCATTTGCTACTCATATGGTGCGCGCAGAGGAGAAAATTAAGGCTGTTGCCAGCGACCTCACCAGCGCTGCGCGCTTAAAAACTGTGCTAGGAGCGCCAATTTTATTGGTGGAGCGGGTTTCTTACACTTATGGCAATAAACCCGTAGAGATGCGTGTAGCCCGCTATGATACTAGCTCGCAGCACTATGAAAATGCCTTGAGTTAAGACTGGTGAGACAAAATTACACAAGGTGTCCCGCTTTCTACTAAAATATGCTGCAATACAACATTTTATTTAAACTACTCACATCCTCATTGAGATAAGCCATGGCTGATGCCCAGCACGAGCTGCACAATTCGCGACCAAAGCCGGTCTACCGTAATATTGGTTTAGCGCAGTTAATTCACTACCACTTACCGTGGGCAGGAAAGGTTTCAATTCTGCATCGTATTAGTGGTGCTGCTTTATTTCTCTTTTTGCCTTTCTTGCTTTATCTGCTTGATCAAAGCTTGGCTTCAGAACTTAGTTATAAAAAATTTCAAGCAATTGTTGCTAATCCTTTTGCAAAATTAATTCTCTTGGGTTTGATTTGGAGTTTTCTCCATCATTTTTTTGCAGGAATTCGTTACTTATTGTTGGATCGTGAAATTGGTATTAATAAGATTCCTGCCAACCGTTCAGCAATTTTGGTATTAATAATTAGTTTTTCGCTCACGGTTATTTTGGGCGCAAAGTTATTTGGTTTGTTCTAAGGCAAGGGAAAAAATGTCGATCTATAACGTTGGTCCGCGACGCCTCGTTGTTGGCGCTCACTATGGCCTGAAAGAGTGGTTAATTCAACGCATGACTGCGGTGATCATGGTGGTTTTTATAATTATTTTATTAGGCGATTATTTGCTTAATGGTGGCCCTAATTACACCGCTTGGGCTAGTTTGTTCAGCAACCAATTTATGAAGCTGCTGACCTTGTTGGCTTTACTAAGCCTTTTTTATCATGCTTGGGTTGGTATGCGCGATATCTGGATGGACTATGTTAAGCCTGCTGGCATCCGTTTAAGTTTGCAAGTTTTTACGGCCCTATGGTTGATAGCTTGCACTGCTTATGCTATCCAAATTTTGTGGAAAGTGTGAGATGACAGAGATTCAAAAATCATTACCTCGACGTCGTTTTGACGCGGTGATTGTTGGCGCAGGTGGTTCAGGCATGCGCGCCTCATTACAGCTCGCTGAAGCTGGACTTGATGTAGCGGTGTTAAGTAAAGTGTTTCCAACCCGTTCGCATACTGTTGCTGCGCAAGGCGGCATTGGCGCTGCCTTAGGTAATATGAGTGAAGATAATTGGCACTATCACTTTTACGATACGGTGAAGGGTTCCGATTGGTTGGGTGATCAAGACGTGATTGAGTTTATGTGCCGTGAGGCGCCTAAAGTGGTGTATGAACTTGAACACTATGGCATGCCTTTTGATCGCAATCCTGATGGCACCATTTATCAGCGCCCCTTTGGTGGACACACGGCGAATTATGGTGAAAAGCCAGTGCAACGTGCTTGCGCTGCAGCTGACCGCACGGGTCATGCAATGTTACATACCTTGTATCAACGTAATGTGATGGCTAAAACCCATTTTTATGTTGAGTGGTTAGCGCTTGATTTGATTCGTGATGCGGCTGGTGACGTTGTTGGCGTTACTGCACTAGAAATGGAAACCGGTGAGCTCTATATTCTCGAGGCTAAAATTGTTATTTTGGCTACGGGTGGTGCAGGGCGTATTTGGTCAGCTTCAACTAATGCTTACATAAATACTGGCGATGGCATGGGCATGGCGGCGCGCGCGGGCATTCCCCTAGAAGATATGGAATTTTGGCAGTTTCATCCTACCGGCGTAGCTGGTGCTGGGGTCTTGCTAACTGAAGGTTGTCGCGGCGAAGGTGGAGTCTTGCGTAATAAAGATGGCGAACGATTTATGGAGCGCTATGCGCCTACCCTTAAAGATTTAGCGCCACGTGATTTTGTGTCGCGTTCAATGGATCAAGAAATTAAAGAGGGCCGTGGTTGTGGCCCCAATGGCGATTACGTCGTACTCGACTTAACGCATATTGGCGCTGAAACCATTATGAAGCGACTGCCTTCGGTATATGAAATTGGTATGAACTTTGCCAATATTGATATCACTAAAGAGCCCATTCCAGTAGTACCTACAATTCACTATCAAATGGGTGGTATTCCCACAAACATTTATGGTCAAGTAGTCGTACCCAAGGATGGCAACCCCAATCACATTGTGCAAGGCCTCTATGCTATTGGCGAGTGCTCTTGTGTGTCAGTGCATGGTGCCAATCGTTTGGGGACGAATTCATTGCTTGATTTACTGGTATTTGGGCGCGCTGCTGGTAAGCACATCGTGGCGGAAAATTTAAAAGACCGTGAGCATAAGGTTTTGCCACCAGATGCCGGTCGCAATAGTTTGGCGCGCATTGCTAAGTTAGATGCCTCCACTAGTGGTGAGTATGCGCAAGATGTGGCCAACGAAATTCGCAAAACCATGCAAACTTATGCGGGGGTCTTTCGTAATCAGGTATTAATGGATGAGGGCGTACGCCAGATGGCGCTATTAACTGAGCGGGCGAATCATTTATGGGTAAAAGATAAGTCGCAAATTTTTAATACTGCGCGCATTGAAGCTTTAGAAGTTGCCAATTTAATTGAAACTGCTAATGCCACCATGATTTCAGCAGCAGCACGCAAAGAAAGTCGTGGCGCCCATTCGCATAATGAATATCCCAAGCGCGACGATGAACATTGGATGAAGCATTCGTTGTGGTTTAGTGCAGGTAATCGGATGGATTACAAGCCGGTGCAACTAAAGCCACTAACTATTGATTCTGTACCCCCTAAAGAACGTACCTTTTAACGCCTATTTGTAGACGAAAGAATTAAGATGAGCGATACCCGTATTTTTGAAATCTACCGTTACGATCCCGAGACCAATGATGCGCCTCGCATGCAGCGTTATGAAATTGAATTGACTGATGAGCGCATGTTGCTAGATGCCATAATTACTTTAAAGAAGATGGATGAAACTATTTCGTTTCGACGCTCTTGCCGCGAAGGCGTTTGTGGCTCTGATGCCATGAATATCAATGGTAAAAATGGCTTGGCCTGCGTAACCAATATGCGTAGTCTACCTAAAACTATTGTATTACGGCCTTTACCAGGCTTACCGGTAGTACGCGATTTAATTGTCGATATGACTTTATTCTTTAAGCAGTATTTATCAATCAAGCCATATTTAATTAATGACACGCCACCACCTGAAAAAGAACGTTTACAAAGCCCCGCTGAGCGCGAAGAGTTAGATGGTTTGTATGAATGTATTTTGTGCGCTTCGTGCTCAACTGCTTGCCCATCATTTTGGTGGAATCCTGACAAATTTGTTGGTCCTGCCGGCTTGTTACAGGCTTACCGCTTTATTGCCGACAGTCGTGATGAGGCTACTGCGCTTCGGCTCGATAACTTAGAAGATCCTTATCGTTTATTTCGTTGCCATACAATTATGAATTGCGTTGATGTTTGTCCTAAGCACCTCAATCCGACTAAGGCTATTGGTAAAATTAAAGAGTTGATGGTGCGTAGAGCTGTATGAAAATAATCAAATGAATCTAGCAAAATGAATCTAACTTCAGCCGAAAGCTATCGCTTGCATGCGGCGGCTCGGCGAGGATTGCTTGAAAATGATTTAATTTTAGAGCGTTTTTTTAGGCGCTACGAAGCTGTTTTAGATCAAGAGCAGGGTATAGCACTTGGTCAATTATTGGCTTTAGATGACAATGATTTGCTAGATTTATTATTAGGCAGGAGCAATACAGTGGCAGCCCTAGGTGGTGCAATGACCTCACCTGTGCTGCAGAAATTGTTGTTGATGTTGCGTGAAAAATAAGTAGCGTAACGGCATTACTGTTTTGTAAATTAGAACCCTTGAGGATGAATCATGATTGAATCGGATATCAAAGCGAAGCTTTCATTTTCTGACGGCACACCAGATATCGACTTACCTATTTATAAAGGTACGGTTGGTCCTGAGGTGATTGACATCCGCAGACTCTATGGGCAGACAGGTAAATTTACTTATGATCCTGGCTTTCTTTCAACTGCTTCGTGTAGTTCGAAAATTACGTTTATTGACGGCGACAAAGGCGAATTGCTATATCGTGGTTATCCAATTCAAGATTTGGCTGGTAAATGTGATTTTTTAGAAATTTGTTATTTACTGCTCAAGGGTAAATTACCCAATCAAACTGAAAAGAGTAGTTTTGAAGAATTGGTAATGCATCACACTATGGTGCATGAGCAAATGCAATTTTTCTTACGCGGCTTTCGTCGTGATGCTCACCCAATGGCGGTATTAACTGGGTTAGTTGGGGCGATGGCGGCTTTCTATCACGATCAAATCGACTATTCAGAGCCGCTGGCACGCCATATTGCTCAAATTCGTTTAATCGCTAAGATGCCTACCTTGGTAGCAATGTCGTATAAGTATTCGATTGGTCAGCCTTTTATGTATCCTGATAATTCACTTTCTTATACTGCTAATTTTATGCGCATGATGTTTGCTACACCATGCGAGCCGTACACAATTAATCCAGTATTAGTCAAAGCCTTAGATCGTATTTTTATTTTGCATGCTGATCATGAGCAAAATGCATCAACTTCAACTGTACGTTTGTGTGGCTCTTCGGGAACCAATCCTTTCGCAGCAATTTCCGCTGGTATTGCTTGTTTGTGGGGTCCGGCGCATGGCGGGGCCAATGAAGCCTGTTTAGATATGCTCACTAACATTCAAAATAATGGTGGGGTTGAAAAAATTGGTGAGTTTATTACCCAGGTTAAGGATAAAAACTCCGGCGTACGTTTAATGGGCTTTGGTCACCGGGTTTATAAAAACTTTGACCCGCGTGCAAAATTAATGCGTGAAACGTGTTACGAAGTACTCAATGAACTAGGCTTAGAGAATGACCCACTCTTTAAGCTGGCAATGACTTTAGAGAAAATAGCACTTGAAGATGAGTATTTTGTCGGGCGTAAACTGTATCCCAATGTCGATTTTTATTCAGGTATTGTGCAGCGCGCCTTAGGAATACCTACTGATATGTTTACTTGTGTGTTTGCCTTAGCGCGTACCGTAGGCTGGATTGCGCAATGGGAAGAAATGATTACCGATTCTGAATATAAAATTGGTCGACCGCGCCAATTATTTATTGGTGAGACCGAAAGACTGGTACCAGCGGTAGCAGAGCGTAAATAAGCATTTTAAGGAATTAGTATGGCCCGCACCTTGTATGACAAATTATGGGATGACCATGTCGTCTACGCCGAAGATGATGGCACAGCTACGCTTTATATTGATCGTCAGCTATTGCATGAGGTAACTAGCCCGCAGGCATTTGAAGGCTTGGCTATGGCGCAGCGACCAATTTGGCGTATTTCTGCTAATTTAGCAGTTTCAGACCATAACGTACCTACCACTGATCGGGCCTTGGGTATTGCCGACCCTATTTCTAAATTACAAGTCGATACGCTTGATCAAAATTGTGACCGCTTAGGCATTACCCAATTTAAGATGAATGATTTACGTCAGGGCATTGTGCATGTGATTGGCCCAGAGCAGGGCGCTACGCTGCCTGGAATGACGGTAGTATGCGGTGATTCGCACACCAGTACTCACGGCGCTTTTGGTGCTTTAGCATTTGGTATTGGCACTTCGGAAGTGGAGCATGTATTAGCGACGCAAACCTTGCTAATGAAAAAAAGCAAAAATATGTTAGTGCGGGTTGAGGGTCGCTTACTCCCTGGTTGTACCGCTAAGGATATTGCGCTAGCGGTGATTGGTCGCATCGGTACGGCTGGAGGTACTGGCTATACGATTGAATTTGCTGGCGAGGCTATTCGTAATTTATCGATGGAAGGGCGTATGACCATTTGCAATATGGCAATTGAGGCTGGCGCTCGTGCAGGTTTGATCGCCGTTGATGAAACGACAATTGACTATATTCAAGGACGCCCGTATGCCCCTAAAGGAGAAATCTTGCGCCATGCGTTGCAATATTGGCGTAGTTTACATTCAGATGAAGCTGCAGTGTTTGATCAGGCGGTTGAATTACGCGCCGAAGAAATTCAACCTCAAGTGACTTGGGGCACCTCGCCTGAAATGGTTTTAGCTATTAGTGGATGCGTGCCTGATCCTGAAAAAGAGCGCGATCCAAATAAACGCTTAGCGATGGAGCGTGCCCTTGAATATATGGGCCTGATTCCCAGTATGCCGATCACGAGTATTCAAGTTGATAAAGTATTCATTGGTTCATGCACCAATAGCCGCATTGAAGATTTACGTGCAGCAGCAAAAGTGGTTGATCGCCTTGGTAAGAAAGTCGCGGCTAATATTAAGGTGGCAATGGTTGTACCGGGCTCTGGCTTAGTGAAGGCTCAAGCCGAGCGCGAGGGTTTAGATCGAGTCTTTAAGGCCGCTGGTTTTGAATGGCGGGAGCCTGGTTGTTCGATGTGTTTAGCCATGAACGCTGATCGTTTAGAGCCAGGAGAGCGTTGTGCTTCAACTTCCAACCGGAATTTTGAAGGTCGTCAAGGCGCTGGCGGTCGTACCCACTTGGTGAGTCCAGCAATGGCAGCTGCCGCTGCAATTGAAGGCCATTTTGTCGATGTTTGTAAAATTGCCTAAGCAAAATAAAGAAAGTCTCAATATGCAAACGAATATCATCCGCAGTTATTTTAGGGCTAGAGCCTTTGGGCTGAGTGTGGTCACTAGCTTAACCTTGCTGACTACTATAGGATGTACCAATACAGTTACTGGTATGGGTAAGGACATACAGAAGATGGGGCAATCGATGAATAGTCAAAGTAGCTCAGCTGGAGCAGCTGCGAACGCGAAACCGAACCCGAACCCGAAACCGAACCCCAATGATTCATTGAGTCAAGGTAAAGATGTGGTGGTCACTCCGGTCGTGGTTACCCCCGGAAAATAATTGAGCGTAGCGATAGCGACTAATGGAAAAATTTACAGTTTTTAAAGGTTTGGTAGCGCCACTTGATCGCGAGAATGTCGATACTGATGCCATCATCCCTAAACAATTTTTAAAGTCAATTAAAAAAACTGGCTTTGGACAAAATTTATTTGATGAATGGCGCTATAAAGATCATGGCGAGCCAGGCCAAGATTGCAGCACTCGACCGCTGAATCCTGATTTTGTTTTAAATCAGCCGCGCTACCAAGGCGCAAGTATTTTATTGGCCCGCAAAAATTTTGGTTGTGGTAGTTCGCGAGAGCATGCACCTTGGGCTTTGGATCAATATGGATTTCGGGCCGTCATTGCCCCTAGCTTTGCTGATATTTTCTTTAATAATTGTTATAAAAATGGTTTATTACCAGTAGTTCTCAGTGGGGCGCAAATTGATCATTTATTTCACGAGACCCTAGCCTTCCCTGGTTACGAATTAACCGTTGATTTAGAGCGGCAAGAGGTTATTGCTGGTGATCAACGCAATTACGCCTTCGACATCACGCCGTTTAGAAAATATTGCTTAACAAATGGTTTTGATGATATTGGCTTAACTCTACAAAGTGCTAATAAAATAAAAGCCTACGAAGCTGAGCGCTTGCTGCGCATGCCTTGGCTTGATACGCGGTTGCCCTAAGACGCCATAAAGAAGGTTCTGATGAAAATTGCGGTTCTCCCTGGTGACGGTATTGGTCCAGAAATTATTGCGGCGACAGTTTTAGTGCTCCAAGCTTTAGGGCCACGTTTTGATTTAGAAACTGCCCCAGTCGGTGGCGCTGCCTATGACTTAAGCGGTCATCCTTTACCACCAGCGACCTTGGCATTAGCACAGTCTGCAAAAGCTATTTTATTTGGCGCAGTGGGCGATTGGAAGTACGATACGCTGCCCCGTGAATTTCGACCCGAGCAAGCCATTTTAGGTTTACGTAAACACCTGGGCCTATTTGCCAATTTTCGCCCAGCGATTTGTTATCCCGAACTAACAGCTGCCTCGAGTTTAAAACCTGAAATTATTGGTGGGCTTGATATTTTGATTGTGCGCGAATTAAACGGTGATATTTATTTTGGTTCGCCACGCGGCACACGTAATTCTGAGCACCCTTTATTTCCGGGCGTACGTGAAGGTTTTGATACCATGCATTACAGCGAGCCAGAAGTGGAGCGCATTGGTCGAGTTGCTTTTGAGGCTGCCCGCAAGCGTAGTAAAAAAGTTTGCAGTGTTGATAAAGCGAATGTATTAGAAACCTCGCAATTATGGCGTGAGGTGATGACCCGTCTGGGTAAAGATTATGCCGACGTCGAGTTAAGTCATATGTATGTGGATAACGCTGCGATGCAACTCGTTAAGGCCCCAAAGGCATTTGATGTGGTGGTAACCGGTAATTTATTTGGCGATATTTTGTCTGATGAGGCAGCAATGTTAACTGGCTCTATCGGCATGCTGCCCTCAGCTTCTTTGGATAAAAATAATAAAGGTTTATACGAACCAAGCCATGGTTCGGCACCCGATATTGCCGGCAAGAATATTGCTAATCCTCTAGCGACCATACTTTCGGCGGCCATGATGTTACGGTATTCCCTAGGAATGACTGTAGATGCTGAGCGTATTGAGCTTGCTGTACAAAAGGTCTTGACTCAAGGTTACCGCACAGCAGATATCTTTACCCCAGGCACTACCCAGCTTGGTACTCGTGAAATGGGTGAGGCAGTGGTACAGGCTTTATCCTAGAGCCCTCATCCCAATCTTTTATTTACATTATTTATGGCCAATTCTTCAGTTCAGCAGCAAATGGGCAAGCTACCCCTAGTGGGTATCGTAGGGTGGCGCGGGATGGTTGGCAGTGTGCTGATGGAGCGCATGTTAGCTGAGCATGATTTTGATTTGATTGACCCCATCTTTTTTAGCACTAGTAATGCTGGTGGCGAAGTGCCTTTATTCAATGCAAAAAGGGTTACGAAGCAAGTAACAACCCTGCAGGACGCCAATGATTTGCAAGCCTTAGCGCGTTGCGAGATCATTTTGACTTGCCAGGGGGGTGATTACACCAAAGCAATTTTTCCGCAACTGCGCGCTCTTGGGTGGAGCGGCCATTGGATTGATGCAGCCAGCGCATTGCGCATGAATGATGATGCGGTCTTAGTATTAGATCCAGTTAATCGTAGGGTGATTGATGCTGCTTTGGCTGCGGGTAATAAAAATTGGATCGGCGCTAATTGCACCGTGAGTTTAATGATGCTGGCAATTGGTGGCCTCTTAAAAGCTGATTTAGTTGAATGGGTTAGTGCCATGACCTATCAAGCAGCATCGGGTGCGGGAGCGCAAAATATGCGCGAACTCTTGTTGCAAATGGGGGAGCTACGTGATGCAGTGCAAAGTGACTTAGCTGATCCGGCCGCAGAAATTTTAGAGATCGATCGTAAGGTAAGCGCCAAATTACGTGCTGCTGATTTTCCAACAACGCATTTTCGCAATACTGCTTTAGCTGGCAGCGTGATTCCATGGATTGATGAGCTAGTTGAGTTTGGTCAGACTCGTGAAGAATGGAAAGGCGGGGCTGAGCTAAATAAGATGTTGGGTAAACCACCATTTCGTTCGCCAAATAGTATTGCTGTTGATGGTATTTGTGTGCGGGTAGGGGCAATGCGTTGTCACTCGCAGGGCTTAACGATTAAGCTTAAGCGCGACGTGCCCTTGGCTGAAATCGAAACACTCTTGGCTACAGATAATGCATGGATTAAAGTGGTGCCAAATGAGCGTGAAGTAACCGAACGTGAATTGTCGCCAGCAGCAGTTAGTGGCACTTTAACGGTGGCAATTGGGCGTTTGCATAAGTTGGCAATGGGGCCAGATTATCTTGGCGCATTTACAGTGGGCGATCAACTAACTTGGGGTGCAGCAGAACCCTTACGGCGTATGCTGCGCATTTTGCTCGATGCCGATGCTTAGTGTGGGGGCCAGGCTTAGTCGGCCGAGCTTCCTTACTGCAATCTTTAGCTTCACCGCGCTTGCTTGGTTTAATGTAGCTGGTGCAGTCACCTTAGGATCGCCCCAGTTAATTTCTAAGCCGGGAGAGCCATTTCGCACTGAAATCCCCTTACTGCTTTTACCCGATGAATTGCCGCTAGTTGAGCAGATGAAAGCCGAGGTGCCAAGCTCAGCTACCTTCGAGCGTTTTAGTATTTCAAATCGGGTCTTAGAGTTAAAGCCACAAGCGAGCATTCGTCAAGCGAAAACAGCCACGGGCCAAACTCAATACCAAATATTAATTCAGTCTGATCGCGCATTAAGTGACTCACAAGAGCCATTTTTAGATCTCTTGGTGCAATTATCTTGGCCCTCTGGCAGTCTTACTAAAGTCTATTCTTTATTAGTTGGCGATGCCCAAAAAGTGGTGGTGCGGCCTGGCCAAACCTTAAGCGAAATTGCGCTACAGATGGCTCCCCAATTGGGTGGTGCGAGCCTTGATGAGACCTTATTAGCTTTATATAAGGCAAATCCCGATGCTTTTGTGGGCGGGAGTATTCATCGTTTAAACGCGGGTGCAGAGCTTTATAAACCGAGCCAAGCGCTACTTCAGTCGATTACGCCTACTGCAGCAAAAACCTTTGCCGCTAAGAATAATGACGCTTGGTTAGATTTGAAAACATCAGCTGAGGCTAGTCCGACTAAATCCCCAGATCCTAATTTAAGTAATGCTTCTAAAGACTTGAAAAATAATAAAAATTCTACAGATGAGCTAATACAAGATCGTTTGAAAATTGGCCCTGGAATAGGTGATGGCGCCGAGCAGCGGCGCTTCCAAGAAGACCTAGTGGCACAAGAACAAGCTTTATTACAGATACGGGCTAGAGCAGCTGAATTGGAAAAAAATATTGCCGATTTACAAATCTTATTGGAACAACAGGCTGGGCAACAGGGCGCTCAACAGAGGGTTCAGCTGGGAGTTAAACAGGGGGTTGAGCAGGGCGGGCAACAGGGAGTTAAGCAGGCGGCACTTACTTGGCCCCCAGTCGCTCTAGCGTTAAGCTTGCTAGGTTTAACTGGGGCTTTATTTTGGCTTCTAGCGCGCTATACCCGCCGCGCAGAAATGATTCAACCCGATCTGGCTAATCTCGCTGCAAATCATCTGATTAAACAAGGTTCGAAGGCAACCACTCAGTCAGTTGCTCGGTCAACTTCTCAGTCAACTGATCAGGCAGATGCGCAGAATATCGTGTCAAAAAACCTTGCTCTGCCTGAAATACCTGCCCGAGCCAAAGTATTATTTGCTGGACTTAATCTCGATTTAAATACTCCCACACCAACCGAACAAACTAAACCAGAGCAAACTGACCTAGCTCAGACTAAACCAAGTGATGAAAGAAATTGAATGGTCGTCACAAATAAACGCATTGCTTTGGGCTTGCAATACGATGGCAGTTCATTTTCAGGCTGGCAATCGCAGCCGAGCGGTAATACTGTACAAGATCATTTAGAGCAGGCTATTCGTAATTTTGTGGCCGCCGATCTCGCCATACCCTTGCGGGTAACGACAGCGGGCCGCACCGATGCTGGGGTGCACGCCTTAGGTCAGGTAGTGCATTTCGAGACCATGGTTGAGCGTGATCCGTGGTCGTGGGTACGGGGCTTAAACCGTTTTTTACCCCAAGCCATTGCAGTGAACTGGGCTAAGGCCGTACCGTACGAGTTTGACGCTCGTTATTCAGCTTTTGAGCGTACGTATGTTTATGCCTTGCATGCTGGGCCATGTCGGGCGCCTACCGTAGCAGAGCGTGCCGGCTTTTTAATTTTGCCAGCGCAACAATGGTTTGATGTTGCTGCAATGCAAGCTGCTGCAATTACTATTATTGGCGAGCATGATTTTTCTGCTTTTCGTGCTGCCGAATGCCAAAGTAAAACTCCTATTAAGCACCTCTATGAAATTACCTTGCTTGATGCCCAACCCTGGTTATTTTTTAAAATTCGCGCAAATGCATTTTTGCATCACATGGTGCGTAATATTGTGGGAAGTATGATTGCAATTGGCTTGGGTAAGCAATCTAGTGCTTGGCTGGCAACTGTGTTGGCGTCTTGCAATCGCCAGATAGCAGCCCCCACCTTTGCAGCCGATGGTTTATATCTGATGGAAGTAAAGTATCCCAATGAATTTGCTATTCCAGAGCCTTGGCTTGGAAATTCTTGGCTACCTTATGGCGCTTTAGGTTTTCCGCCCACTAAATTACAAGAAGCATATCCTTAGCAAATGGGCTTACTTCAATACACCCCTGGGAAAACCAAAATTAAAATTTGCGGCTTACGCGATATAGCCGCGGTTGATGCTACTGTTCAGGCTGGCGCCGATGCTCTAGGCTTTGTTTTTTATCCACCAAGCCCCCGCGCTATCTCTCTTGCATTGGCTGGCGAGCTCATGGCCCGTATTCCGCCAGGAGTTGATGCCGTAGCCTTATTGGTAAATCCCACTGTAGCCGAGGTAGCATTGTTGCGGGCTAGCCTACCCATTACTTTATGGCAATTTCATGGCGATGAGTCGCCAGGTGACTGTTTGCAGCTGGCAGCAGGTCAGCCATGGCTAAAAGCGGCTCGAATTGGCAAGAATTTCGCATTCGCCGATTTTTCCCTACAATACGAGTTAGCTAGTGCTTTTCTCCTAGATGCCTTGGTTGAAGGTTACGGAGGGGGCGGGCTACCTTTTAATTGGCAAGGGATTCCACAGTCATGGGTAAGCGCAAACGCGCATCGGGTCGTTTTGAGTGGTGGGTTGAACACGCGCAACGTCGGCGAGGCAATTGCTCGCCTGCGACCTTGTGCAGTTGATATTTCGAGCGGCGTAGAAATTGCTAAAGGCGTAAAAGATCCAGCGCTCATTCACGAATTTATTCAGGCGGTGCGCGCTACCGATACAGCAAATTAATGTCTCAGCCGCTGTTGCTCCTTAATTAAAAGAGGTACTTATGTACGATAAACCAGATTCTCGCGGTCACTTTGGCCCTTATGGAGGGGTGTTTGTTTCTGAAACCCTCATGTTTGCTTTAGAAGAGTTGAAGCAGGCATATGCTCGCTATCAACATGATCCTGAATTTTTAGCTGAGTTTCATAGCGAACTTAAGCATTTTGTGGGACGACCCTCGCCGGTGTATCACGCCAAACGTTGGAGTGAAATGTTGGGTGGTGCGCAAATTTATTTAAAGCGTGAAGACTTAAATCATACTGGCGCGCATAAAATTAATAATGTGATCGGCCAAGCGATGCTGGCCAAGCGCATGGGCAAGCCACGCATCATTGCTGAAACTGGCGCTGGCCAACATGGGGTAGCAACGGCTACCATTTGTGCGCGTTATGGCCTCGATTGCACGGTTTACCAAGGCTCGGTTGATGTTGAGCGGCAAGCGCAAAATGTTTATCGTATGAAGTTGCTTGGCGCTAAGGTAGTTCCTGTTGAATCGGGCACCAAAACCCTTAAAGATGCTTTAAATGAGGCTATGCGCGATTGGGTCACTAATGTTGACAATACCTTTTACATTATTGGTACAGTTGCTGGCCCCCATCCCTATCCCATGATGGTGCGTGATTTTCAAAGCGTGATTGGTGAGGAATGCAAAGTTCAAATGCCTGAAATGATTGGTCGTCAGCCTGACTATGTAATGGCTTGCGTAGGTGGCGGCTCTAATGCAATGGGAATTTTTTATCCGTATATTGAATTTCCTGAAGTACAACTGATTGGTGTTGAGGCGGCAGGACGGGGCATTGCAAGTGGCGCACATTCTGCCGCGTTGTGTGCGGGTAAGCCAGGTGTTTTGCATGGTAATCGTACTTATTTATTACAAGATGAAAATGGTCAAATTGCCGAAACCCATTCAGTATCAGCCGGCATGGATTACCCAGGCGTGGGACCTGAACACGCTTGGCTAAAGGACTCTGCCCGTGCCGAGTATGTCGCGATCAGCGATGCTGAAGCGCTCAAAGCTTTTCATGATTGCTGCCAAATTGAAGGCATTATTCCAGCACTTGAATCGGCTCATGCAATTGCCTATGCTTGCAAGTTGGCACCAACCTTAGCTAAAGATAAAACAATTCTGATTAATTTATCTGGACGCGGTGATAAAGATATGCATACCGTTGCCCTAGCAACAGGCTCGGAAGGCTAGTGCATGTCAAAAATTAAGGCCTTATTTGCGGAGCTAAAAAAGACTGGCAAGAAAGGGCTCATTCCTTTTATTACTGCGGGCGATCCCGATCCTACCGCAACAGTTGAGTTGATGCATGCCTTGGTGCGCGGGGGTGCAAATGTGTTGGAATTGGGCATTCCTTTTTCGGACCCAATGGCCGATGGCCCCGTCATTCAGCGCGCTTCCGAGCGCGCTTTGGCAAAAGGGGTGACTTTGCGGCAATGTTTGGCAATGGTGCAGCAATTTCGCCAAACAGATAGCGCTACACCAGTTGTCTTAATGGGCTACGCCAATCCAGTAGAGCAAATGGGCGCAGAACATTTTGCCCAAGAAGCAAAGGCTGCTGGGGTTGATGGCGTGCTAATTGTCGATTATCCGCCTGAAGAATGCATTGACTTTTCGGCGCTAATGCGCGCTGCTGGCATTGACCCCATTTTCTTATTGGCACCAACTTCTTCGCAGGAACGGATTGATGCAGCAGCTAAAGCAGCTTCTGGCTATCTTTACTATGTTTCCTTGCGCGGTGTTACAGGTGCGGCGCATTTAAATACTCAAGATGTTGCAAGCATTATTCCCGCGATCCGGGCCACTACGGCAATTCCAATTGCAGTCGGTTTTGGTATTCGTGATGCTGCTAGCGCATGTGCTGTGGCGCATTTAGCCGATGCAGTTGTCATTGGTAGTCGCATTATTCAATTGCTTGAAGAGTCAGTTAAGGGTGGTGACATGACTGCAGCAGTACAATCACTAGAAAATTTTATGCGCGAGATTCGTGTGGCGCTCGATGCCCAAGAAAATAACTAGAGATCATTGATTAATGAGTTGGATCGATAAATTACTCCCCCCCCAAATTCAACAAACCGATCCAGCGAATCGAAAGTCGATTCCAGAGGGCTTATGGGTTAAGTGTCCAGCGTGTGAGGCAGTTTTATATAGCACCGATATTGAAGCGAATTTATCTGTGTGCCCTAAATGCTCGCATCATCTGCGGATTGGTGCACGGCAACGCCTCAATGCCTTATTAGATGTTAAGCCACAACATGAAATTGGCGCCACTATTTTTCCGCTTGATCCTTTAAAGTTTCATGATTCAAAAAAATATCCTGATCGCTTAAAAGAGGCTAAAGATGTCTCGGGTGAAAGTGAAGCATTAATTGTGATAGCTGGAAAAATTGCTGGTATTAACGTAGTAGCTGCTAGTTTTGAATTTCAATTTATGGGTGGTTCGATGGGCTCGGTAGTTGGTGAGCGTTTTGTCCGCGGTGTAGAAGAGGCAATTAAACAAAAATGTGCCTTCATCTGTATTACTGCAACAGGCGGTGCGCGCATGCAAGAAAGTTTGCTATCGCTGTTACAAATGGCTAAGACTAATGCGATGTTAACGAAATTAGCGCACCAAGGCTTACCATTTATTAGTGTTTTAACCGACCCGACTATGGGCGGCATTTCGGCCAGCTTTGCTTTTATGGGCGATATTGTGATAGCTGAGCCAAAGGCCTTAATTGGTTTTGCTGGACCACGGGTGATTGAACAAACTGTGCGCGAAAAATTACCTGAAGGTTTTCAGCGAGCCGAATTTTTGATGCAACACGGCGGCATCGACATGATCATTGATCGTCGCCAAATGCGCAATGAAATTGCCCAGTTGTTGGCGCTCTTACAAAATCGACCAGTGCCAAGCGCTGTCATTGCTGCTGAAGATACTGCTTAGTTGACTGCAACGTTAGCAAACCCTTATTCTTTTTCAACGTTGGCAGCGTGGCTGAGCCACCTTGAGGTAGCGCATCCTGTGGGCATTGATATGAGCCTAGAGCGAATTACTTTGGTCAAAAATGCCTTGGATTTGCAATTTACTTGCCCTGTGATTACGGTAGCCGGCACGAATGGAAAAGGTTCAACCTGCGCTTTTTTAGAGTCAATTTTAAGTGCCGCCGGCTATCGAGTCGGGTGCCATACCTCACCCCATTTATTGCGCTTTAATGAGCGGGCACACTTGCAGGGAGTTGAGGCAAGTGATGCGCAATTGTTAGAGCATTTTGCTGTAGTTGAACAGGCCCGCTTGAGGGTGCCTGATGCGCCAACTTTAACCTATTTTGAATTTACAACACTAGCGATCTTGCATTTATTTGCCCAGGCTAATTTAGATGTTGTGATTTTAGAAGTTGGCATGGGCGGACGGCTTGATGCAGTTAATATTGTGGACGCTGACTGCGCCATCCTTACCAGCATTGATATTGATCATGCGAGTTTTTTAGGTAATACCCGTGAAGCTATTGCGCTTGAAAAAGCTGGAATTTTCCGCGCCGGTAAATTTGCAATATGTGGCGATCCTTTGCCGCCTCAATCGTTAGTTGACTTCGCAACTAGCCTAGGCTGCAAGCTTTATGTATCTGGGCGTGACTTTCATTTTCAAGGTGACCAACAGCAATGGTCTTGGTCGGGTATGTCTAAACGTTTTAGTGGCTTGGCATATCCCGCCTTACGCGGTGCAAATCAATTATTAAATGCCGCCGCTGTAATTGCAGCATTAACTGCATTGCATGAACGTCTACCTGTTGCGGCGCAAGATGTACGTTTAGGTTTTGCAATGGTCGAGCTACCTGGACGCTTTCAAGTATTGGCCGGTCGACCGACTTGTATTTTAGATGTTGCCCACAATCCGCATGCAGCGGCAACCCTTTATCGCAGTTTGGATAATATGGGCTACTTTCCATATACTTATGCAGTTTTTGGGGCGATGGCCGATAAAGATATTCCGGCGGTTTTACAGCCTTTTTTAGGGTTAGTTGACTATTGGTTTTGCACGGATTTACCAACAGCTAGAGCCGCGAGTGCACTGGACATTAAAGCGCATTTGCTGAATTTAGGGGTCGCAGAAAACGTATCTAAAGCTGATCGCATCAGCTGCTTCCCTGATCCAGCCAAGGCCTATCAAGAGGCCATAGCAAAAGCCGGCGAGGGTGATAGAATAGTGGTCTTCGGATCCTTCTATACTGTTGCTGGCGTAATGGCTTATCGAAACAACCTGGTTAATTGATCCATGATTCGTTTACCGAAGCTGTTTAATCGCAATTCCAAGCCCGAGCCCGTCGGTCGGGCCGCTGTCGGCAGTCGCTCGCGAGCTGCCGCTAAATCGGGTACTTACCAGCGCACATCCCAAACAACTTCTGGCGATGAACTTTCTCTCACTGAAGATCCTGATCGGCAACGCGCTCGCCATCGTTTAATTGGAGCTGCGGTATTAGTGCTGCTTGCAGTAGTTGGTTTACCTCGTATTTTGGATAGCAAACCTAAAGCGGTTAATAGCGACATTGCCGTCAATATTGTGACTAGCTTACCCTTACTTGGCAGCACTAGTAGTAACTTACTAAGTAACCCACCGGTAGCAGAGTCACCAGCAACCAATACACCCGCAGCCGCACCCGTACCCCTAGATAAATCGCCCGCCTCTCCACCTCCAGCTATGGGGTCTGCTAATTCACCTTCCGCTGCCGAACTTAAGGCCGAATCAAAAGTCGATGCGCCAACGTCAAGCACCCCTTCTGCACCCGTTAAAAATTTGGGTTTAAGCGTAGGTGAGGAGGTGATTAAGCCGAGCGCTACTAATCCTAGTAATAAAGCTACTGTAGCTACACCAAATTCTACCGAGTTAGCAGCCAGTAGTGCTGCAGAAACGCGACCTAACGGCAGTAAGTTTGTAATTCAGATTGGTGCGTTTGCTTCTGAAGACCGCGTTAAGGGATGGATTAGTAAATTGAAAGAGCAAAAAATTCCTAACTATGTTTTAAATAAAACTGGCGCTGATGGCGCTAAGCTTTATGTATTACGCGCTGGTCCATTTACCGATAAAGATGCCGCAGAAGCAGCTGAAAAAAAGATTAAGGCTTTAGGTTTAAGCCCGCGTTTAGTTGAAGTAGGTAAAACTTAATGGAACTACTCGCCTCGTTAAAACTAACCCCAGTTGATTACGTCGTATTTACTGTACTACTTGTTTCGGCATTGGTAGGTGTATCGCGCGGGCTCTTTAAAGAAGTTTTAGCCTTATTTTCCTGGATCATTGCAGCTTGGGTAGCTTATCACTACAGTGATTACCTGTCATCCGAGTGGCTCTCTACTTTTAAAATGGATGAGCTCTTGCGTTTAGGACTAAGCTTCCTGATTTTATTTGTTGCTACATTAATTGCCTGTAGTGTACTGGGGGGATTAATTCAAAAATTAATCTTATCCGTTGGGCTTAGCTTGACTGATCGCTTTTTGGGTTTAATTTTTGGTTTATTACGTGGTGGGGTTGTGGTGGTCATTTTGGCCACCTTAGCAGCCTTAACCCCGCTAACAAAAACTGCCGATTGGCGCTTAGCTAAAACTCGCCCCAGTCTAGAAGTGGCAACCAGCTTAATTAAAAGTTGGCTACCAGCTGATTGGGCTAGTCAATTAGGCGCTGTACCAAATCTTGCTTTACCACTCAAAATAGGGAGTTAAAAGCTATGTGCGGAGTTGTCGGCAGCGTTTCTCACTACCCAGTGAATCAGCTACTCTATGATGCACTTTTGCTCTTGCAACATCGAGGTCAAGACGCCGCTGGTATTGCCACCATGAATGGCAATTCGTTTGCTATGCATAAAGCCAATGGCTTGGTGCGTGACGTATTTCGAACGCGCAATATGCGCAGCTTAGTGGGTAATGCCGGCATTGGTCAGGTGCGTTATCCCACTGCAGGCTCTGTAAGCAATGAAGAAGAAGCGCAACCCTTTTATGTGAGCGCACCCTACGGCATTATTTTGGTTCATAACGGCAATTTAACGAATGCCCCTAGCCTACGTGTTGAAATGGCATATCGTGACCGGCGCCACATTAATACTAATTCTGATACCGAAGTGCTGCTTAATGTGTTGGCTGACGAATTACAGCGTGAAACCAATAGCGCCGCCCTAGATGAAGATGCAATGTTTAAGGCAGTAAGTAGCCTATCGCATCGTATTAAAGGCTCTTATGCTGTTATTTCGATGATTGCAGGTTATGGTTTATTGGCCTTTCGTGATCCCTTTGGCATTCGCCCCCTATGTATTGGTCGGCTCGATACCCCCGACGGGCCTGAATGGCTGCTGGCATCTGAGTCGGTTGCTTTAGAGGGATTAGGCTTTACTTTCGTGCGCGATGTCAATCCTGGCGAAGCAATTTATATTGATCTTGACGGAAATTTCTCTTGCCGCCAGTATGCAGAGGCGCGCCTAGTGCCTTGTATTTTTGAATATGTTTATATGGCGCGACCCGATTCAACCATTGACGGTGTTACTGTGTATAACGTTCGTATGCGTATGGGTGATTACTTAGCAGAAAAAATTCGGTCAGCAACTGACGTTAGTAAAATTGACGTGGTCATGCCGATTCCCGATTCAAGCCGGCCTGCTGCTATGCAAGTCGCCAAGCGCTTAGGTATTGCGTATCGCGAAGGCTTTTTTAAGAATCGATATATTGGGCGAACCTTTATCATGCCTGGTCAAGAGGTCAGAAAAAAATCTGTACGACAAAAATTGAATGCTATGCGCGTTGAATTTAAAGATAAAACTGTTTTAATTGTTGACGATTCAATTGTGCGGGGAACTACTTCCTATGAAATTGTACAAATGGCTCGTGAAGCGGGCGCTAAAAAAGTAATTTTTGCCTCGGCCGCGCCACCCGTTCGCTTTCCTAATGTCTACGGAATTGATATGCCAACTCGTAGCGAATTAGTTGCTTACGGCCGAACTGATGAAGAAATTAATCGTCTCATTGGGGCTGATCAATTAATTTATCAAGACGTTGAAGATATGAAACAAGCTGTGCGGGACATAAATCCCAATTTAAAAGAATTTGAAGCCTCATGTTTTGATGGCCATTATGTTACCGGCGATATCACTGAGTCTTATCTCGATGCTCTTGAAGCTGCCCGTAATTCTGAGTCGGCTCAGGCTGATCGTCAAAAAGACCCTAGCGATTTTGCGCGCTCACAATTACACCTTCATTTAGCCACTGAAGATTAATGCAATGACTCGTAAGCCCAACCATCTGCCGCAAGCCACTAAGTCCAGTAAACTCGGTAAGCCCATTAAGCCTATTAAGTCCACCAAGCGCTTGCCACTTAATCTCTCAAAACTTTGCCAAGAAACGATTGCTGTGCGTGCGGGCACTCGACGTACTGCGGAATTTCAAGAGCACTCTGAAGCCTTATTTTTAACTTCTAGCTATTGTTTTAATAGTGCTGCTGAAGCTGAAGCAGGTTTCGCGAATGCAGAAGATGGTTTTATTTATTCCCGCTTTACCAACCCTACGGTGAGCATGTTTCAAGATCGCTTAGCTGCCTTAGAGGGTGGTGAGGCATGTATTGCAACTGCATCTGGCATGGCAGCTATCTTGAGTACCGCAATGGCCCATTTAAAAGCCGGTGATCACGTGGTGTGTTCACGATCTGTATTTGGCGCCACTATTCAATTATTTTCGACCATTTTGGGGCGTTTTGGCATTACGACAACGTATGTTGATGTCGGCGATAGTAAAGCATGGCAAGCGACAGCGCAGCCCAATACTCGTATGTTTTATTTAGAAACGCCCTCTAATCCATTAACTGAACTAGCCGATATTGCAGCAATCGCAAAAATAGCCAAACAAGTAAAAGCTTTATTTGTTGTTGATAACTGTTTTTGTACGCCTGCATTACAGCAACCTCTTCAACTGGGCGCCGATGTAGTAATTCATTCTGCGACAAAATATTTAGACGGGCAGGGCCGAGTTTTAGGTGGCGCAATTGTGGGTAATAAATCTTTCATTATGGGCAAAGTGTTTCCCTATGTGCGTACTGCAGGCCCCACGCTCTCAGCCTTTAATGCGTGGATTTTTTTAAAGGGTCTAGAGACGCTTGATTTACGTATGAAGCAGCAAAGTAGTAATGCCTTAGCCTTAGCAAAGTGGCTAGAACAACAAAGTACGATTGAGCATGTTTTTCATCCCGGCTTGCAATCTCATCCGCAATATGCCTTAGCCCGCCGTCAACAAAAAGCAGGTGGGGCAATCGTCTCATTTATTTTAAAGGGTGGTAAAAAAGCTGCTTTTCGTTTGATTGATCAAACCCGTTTATGTTCGATTACAGCTAATTTAGGCGATACCAGAACCACTATTACCCATCCCGCTACTACCACCCATGGACGTATTGCGCCCGAAGCACGTAAGGCAGCAGGTATTAGTGATGGCTTAGTACGAGTAGCCGTTGGTCTTGAAAATATTGATGATCTAATTGCTGATTTCAAGCTTGCACTGAGCAAGAAGACTTAGTTACTAAGTCACTAATTTACTAATTTATTAAGCCCTTTAGTCATTGGGGCAAGTCTTTAAGCAGGCAAGCCTATCCTTGCAACAAGAAGGTCTAGTTAACTTAGCCTGAAGTCGGGAAATTGAGCCTTATTGCAATAAGCGACGCGGATCATTAATAGGTCGTAGGGGCATGATATGAATTTTATGGGCATCAAACTCTAAGTAGGCAGTGCTACCAAGTTTAATTTTTAGACGTTTTATTTCTGCTGCTGATGCTTCCCACACTAAAGACTCCTTAGCTCTGCCGATACTAAAACGGACCACGGCAATTTGACCTAATGAGCTAAGGTGTTCAACCTGGGCAGGCAAGAAGTGGTCAGCAGCCTGGCTATGAACAGTTAAGCCATCTTGTGGAACAACCCAAGCAACTGGGCTAGCGGGGGGAATTTTGCCCTTATCTAACACTTCAAAATGACAGTCGTTATCTTGCCAGTCTAAGCGCCCAGCATTAAAAATACCTTGAAATACATTTGGAATGCCTACTAATTCCGCTACTCTTGAGTTGCGGGGCTTTTGAAATAGCTCATTGGGAGCCGAAGTTTGCAAGCCAATACCATGATCAATGACGGTAATGCTGTCGGCCAATAAATTGGCTTCACGCAAATCGTGGGTAACTAAAATAATTGGAATTGCTAAATCTTCACGTAATTCCGCCAAAATTCGATACAGGTTTTGGCGTGTGGGGTTATCAATTGCAGAAAATGGTTCATCTAACAGCAGTACTTGAGGATTTCTTGCTAAAGCGCGGGCAAGGGCAACGCGTTGCTGTTGACCTCCTGACAACTGACTCGGTAAACGGTCAGCGAATTCACTCATAGCCATCCGCTTTAACCATTCATGCGATTGTGCAAGGCGATCAACTTTTGAAAGGCCACTATTTTCTAAAGCAATAGCGACATTATGAAGTGCAGAGAGGTGTGGAAAGAGTGCGTACTGCTGAAATAAAAAACCACATGAGCGTTCGGCTGGCGATAAATTTATTGCCACCTGATTTGCTTGTAAAGCTGAAAACCAGACTTTATCGGCGCACTCAATTAAGCCTAACTCGGGTTGATGTAAGCCTGCTATAGCGCGAAGGATGGTTGTCTTACCGCTACCAGACGGACCAACTAACGCATGTAATTCGCCTGCCGCACAACTTAGATTGATTTCTAAGGGAATGGTTGGGTGATAGAAATTACCATGTGATTCGCTTTTGATTCGAACTTTAAGCATTAGCTGCCCACCGCTGGCGAGCAATTCGATTAGAGCTGGAGCCAAAAAACCCATAAGAAATGGCAATGGCACATAAGGAAATGCCTAATAATAATAAAGACAGCATGCCAGCCCCTTGGGTATTAAAACTTTGGACTTGGTCGTAAATTGCAATTGAGGCGGTTTTGGTTTTGCCTGGAATTGCCCCACCAATCATGAGGATGACACCAAATTCTCCTAAAGTATGTGCAAACGTTAGGACTGCAGCACTCAGCACACCACGCCAGGCAAGGGGTAGGTTGATGCGATAAAAAATTTGCCAAGGTTTTAAGCCACAAACTTGGGCAGCCTCTTGTAGAGTTGGCGGAATCGCTTCAAATGCGCGTTGAATGGGCTGAATTGCAAAAGGTAGATTAACAATTAACGAGGCAATGAGGATGCCTAAAAAGGAAAAAACCAAAGGCTCACCAAATAAAGTTTTACCGCTAAAGCCAACCAATAAGTAATAACCCAAGACTGTGGGGGGGAGGACCAAGGGAAGGGCCAGGAGAGCTTCAAGCCATGGCTTCCATTTGCCAGCGCTGACTAAATGGTGGGCGAGCCAAATACCAAAAGGCAAAATAATCAATAAGGTGCAGGCAGCAAGTTGCAGCGACAAGAAGATGGCTTGGGTATCGATCATGAGTATTAACAACTATATTAGCTTATAGCTAGGCATTTTATGGGGCCTCGCCAGCTTAGGGGGTCTTAGCGAGCTTGGGCACTATTTAAATTAGCAAAATGAAGATTAGGGTTTATACTTATTTTATAAAAAGATATTATATTTAATTTTAAACTAATTTTTATTTATCTTATAATCGTCAGATTAAAATAAGTTACACATTCGATTTAGGAAAAGTAGCTAGCTAGTAGAAAAATATGCAGTAACGAGAGAGAAAATATTTAAATTCAAGATGACTAAAGCTCAGCAAAAGATTGAT
This sequence comes from Polynucleobacter meluiroseus, assembly GCA_945878885.1. Taxonomy (GTDB): domain Bacteria; phylum Pseudomonadota; class Gammaproteobacteria; order Burkholderiales; family Burkholderiaceae; genus Polynucleobacter; species Polynucleobacter meluiroseus_C. The sequence continues at coordinate 47,458 of CAMCUP010000008.1, forward strand.
TTAAAGAAAATGCGCACTTCTGCAGATAGCGCTTGTAAATTAATGAAAATACTTTCTAACCGAAATCGGTTAATGCTCTTGTGTGAAATTAGTCAAGGTGAAAAATGTGTAGGTGATTTAGAGCTTGATCTGGGTATTCTGCAACCCACTTTATCACAGCAATTAACGATTTTACGTACCCAAAAAATAGTTAAGGCTAGGCGCAGTGGTAAACAAATTTACTATTCCTTAGCAAGCCCCATTGCAGTTGCTGTAATGGAATTGCTGTATCAGCACTATTGTAAAAAATAACTAGGAGTTTATATGCCATGTAATGTGACTAATCTAGATCGGTATTTGCGTATTTTGGTCGGCGCGGTTTTAATTATCTTGGCGGTAATGGGGGTAATTGGCATGTGGGGCTGGATCGGCATTGTGCCGCTTGCAACTGGAATTTTTCGCTATTGCCCAGCCTATACCTTGCTGGGTATCGGTGGCAATAAATCTGCGAAATAAATTCTCTTAAGCAAATTTAAATAAGTATTTAATTTATGTCAACGAAAGATAGTAAGATTCGTTCGCAAATACGTCTGGCCCCAGAGGGTTTTTTGGAGCCTGGCACAATTGCAGAAATTAATCAATTCGGCTTAGATAAAAAGCGCCGTAGTTTTTTGCAGCAAGGTCTAGTTGCAGCGACAAGTGGTGCGCTTGGTAGTGCGGCTGCCGGTTTATCTACAAATGTTTTTGGGGCGGCTGACGGTGACCCCGCAATCTTAGAGAAACAAGTATGGCAAACCACCCTAGGAAAAAATGTTGCGACTATGCCCTATGGCACGCCATCAATTTATGAGGCCAATTTAATTCGGCGTGAATCTCCTGGGCTAACTCGCGTCTCGGCGGCATCGGTGGCCTTTACGCCTTTACAAGGGCTGTTTGGCATCATTACGCCAAATGGCTTGCACTTTGAGCGACAACATCAGGGCTGGTACAACATTGATCCTAATGTCCATCGTCTAATGGTTAATGGTTTAGTAAAAAATAGTCGTGTGTTTACGATGAGTGATTTAATGCGCCTGCCCTCAGTCTCACGCATTCACTTTATAGAGTGTGGCGCAAATACTGGCTTAGAGTGGGGCAATGTCGCAGTGCCTACAGTGCAATATACCCATGGCATGCTGTCTTGCTGTGAGTTTACTGGTGTGCCACTCAGCCTTGTGTTAGATGAGTGTGGGGCTGATTTAAAAAAAGGTAAATATCTATTGGCTGAAGGTGGGGATGGCTCTGGTATGACGCGTACTATTAATTTAGATAGCGCACTGAAAGATAGCATTGTCGCCTGGGGAATGAATGGTGAAATGTTACGCCCTGAAAATGGCTTTCCATTGCGTTTAGTTGTGCCGGGCGTGCAGGGGGTTAGTTGGGTTAAATGGCTACGACGGCTCGAGGTTGGTGATATGCGCTATGGCACCAAAGATGAAGCAGTGCATTACAACGATTTAATGCCCGATGGGTTGGCGCGCCAATACACTTCAATTCAAGAATGTAAGTCGGTCATCACCACTCCATCTGGCGGCCAACAATTATTGGAAAAGGGCTTTTATAACGTAACTGGCTTAGCGTGGTCTGGTCGTGGCAAGATTAAACGGGTTGATGTTTCGGTTGATGGGGGCAATAACTGGCGTTCAGCAAGACTAGAAACGCCGGTTCTAACAAAGGCCTTGACGCGCTTTAATATCGATTGGACTTGGGATGGCTCACCCGCTATCTTGCTTTCACGGGCCATCGATGAAACGGGTTATGTACAACCTACTATCAAAATGCTACGTGATGTGAGGGGTACTCGTTCAATCTATCATAACAATGCAATTCAGGCTTGGAAAATTGATAGCAATGGTGAGGTGAGTAATGTTCAGGTTGGCTAAGGTTTTTCGGCGCACTGCTTGCTGCAAAATATTGCAAGTTTTATGGCTTGGATTAGCAGTGGTTATTACTGTGCCTAGTTATGCTCAAAACGCCGCGCAAACTTCTTTACCAGTAACTTCTAATAGCTTGCCACATTATCAAGGCATCAGTAGACTTGCAACCCCCGCTGAGGTGAGCGCATGGGATATTGATGTACGCCCCGATTTTCAAGGGTTGCCCAAAGGTTCGGGTTCTGTTACACAAGGTCAAGTGCTATGGGAGGCTAAATGCACTAGTTGTCATGGCACCTTTGGTGAATCGAATGAAATTTTTACTCCTATCGTGGGCGGAACAACCCAGGCGGATGTGAAGTCGGGGCGGGTTGCTGCGCTAAACGACAATAAGCAGCCGCAGCGCACCACCTTAATGAGGGTATCAAACTTATCTTCGCTTTGGGATTATATTTATCGGGCAATGCCATGGAATGCGCCTCGAACCCTATCGAGTGATGATACTTTTGCTTTGCTTGCTTACATCCTTTCTTTGGCTGAAGTAGTTCCCGATAACTTTATTTTAAGCAATACAAACATTGCTGAAGTACAAAATAAAATGCCAAATCGAAATGGCATGACCTTAAATCATGGCCTATGGGATGTGCGCGGCAAGCCAGATATTCAATCTAAAGCGTGTCTAAATAATTGTGTGGCTTTTGTGCAAATTGGCTCAAGCTTGCCCGACTATGCGCGTAATGCACATGGTAATTTAGCCGAGCAAAATCGTGAATACGGCCCCTATCGTGGGGTCAACACCACCAAGCCTCCGTTAACGCAATTACCTCTCCAAATTGCTGCAAATCCTATTGTGGTCAGTGTAATTGCCGCTAAAATGACCGGACCAAAATTACTTTTTAAAGATAGTAATTGTTCTGCATGTCATGCCGAACATAGTAAGCTGGTGGGGCCTTCAATTACTGATGTAGCGACTAAATATCGTGGTCAGGTAGGCGCTGAGGCTAAACTAGTGACAAAAGTAAAGCAAGGTGGGTCGGGAGTCTGGGGGCCAATACCAATGCCGCCATACCCCGATTTATCTAATAAAGATTTACAGGTTTTAGTTCATTGGATGTTGACCGGGGAATAAACTTCCCTGTAGTGGCCAGCAGTTGTTATGATTTATCTATATAAGTTGTTCGAGTTTGACTTAAGGAGTGTTTATGAATAAGCAGCGACGAGATGTATTAAAGTACTCGGCCGTTTTTGGATTGATGGCTGCAGCAGGATTAATTAGCGAGGCTCAAGCACAGGCTTGGAATAAAGCAGCTTTTGAGGGCAAAAGTCTTGATGATGTTTTTAAGGTGTTAGGCAGTGCCCCAGAGAAATCGGGCGCAGTTACCTTAAACGCTCCAGATATTGCTGAAAATGGCGCAGTAGTTCCGGTTGGTATTTCGACCACCTTAAAGGCTGATCAATTAGCCATTTTGGTAGAAAAAAATCCGAGCGCTTTGGCAGCTATGTTTTTTATTCCAGCTGGCACCGAACCCTTTGTAACGACCCGCATTAAGATGGGCCAAACTTCAAATGTCTATGCCCTGGCAAAGGCTGATGGTAAATGGCTCATGTCTTCAAAAGAGGTGAAGGTTACTTTAGGTGGTTGCGGCGGGTAATGCAACAACTGGTCAATTCTGTAATCAATGTAATTTTAGCGGGGTTTTCCCCTCGATCTATTAAGGAGCAATAATGGCTGATCCAATGCGCGTAAGAGCAACCGAAAGCGGCGGTGTAGTTGATGTAAAAATTTTAATGAAACATGATATGGAATCTGGTCAGCGTAAAGATGCAGCTGGAAAAGTAATTCCTGCTTGGTTCATTAGTACTTTAAATGTTAAGGCACAGGGCAATGATGTCTTTAATGCACAGTTTGGCCCAGCAGTATCAAAAGACCCATTTTTGAATTTTAAATATAAGGGCGCCAAAGGCGATAAGCTGATTGTAAGTTGGATCGATAGCAAAGGTGATAAACGTACCGATGAAGCAACCGTTGGTTAGGTTTAGTATGGGCTTAAAATGATAAAGGGCGCAGACCATGAGACAGGATATTGAGCTGAGTTTTAAATGTATTTATGCATTGTTGTTTAGCGCGCTGGTTATCAGTATGCAAGTTCATACTGTGCAGGCCCAAACCGCTAGTGATGGGATAGCGAAGTACCGTGAAATGATTGCCGATGGCAATCCTTCTGAATTGTATGAGGCGGCTGGGGAGGAGTTGTGGAAAAAACCTATGGGCCCCAAAAATATTAGCTTAGAAAAATGTGATTTAGGTCTTGGCCCTGGGGTGGTTGAAGGTGCTGCTGCGCAGTTACCCCGTTACTTTAAAGATAGTAACCGCGTGCAAGATCTTGAATCACGTTTAATGACATGCAGAGAAAAAATACAAGGCATTGATCCACAGGCTACGATTGATGCGCCATTTCAGGTGGGCCCTAAAAAAGAAATGGAAGCATTGGTTGCATATGTAGTCACTCTTTCGAAGGGTAAAAAAATTAATGTTGGCACCACCCACCCTAAGGAAAAAGAAATGATTGCCTTGGGTAAGCGCGCCTTTTTCTTCGAGGGCGGCCCAATGGATTTTTCATGTGCCTCGTGCCACGGTGAAAATGGCAAGCGAATCCGCTTGCAAGATTTGCCAAATATTACTACCCAAGCTGGAGCCGCTTTAGGATGGGGTTCGTGGCCCGCTTATCGTGTTTCAAGCGGGCAATTTTGGACGATGCAACAGCGTTTAAATGATTGTTTCCGGCAGCAACGTTTTCCTTTCCCAATTTATGGTTCGGATGTAATCATTGCTTTATCAATGTATATGGCAGCTACCGCTAACGGGGGTATTGTGCAAACCCCTGGCTTAAAACGATAAGAACGGATTTGATCATGACTAAATTTATTCAGCAATATCTGCGTACAGTGGTGCTAGCATCTGGGCTTGTTATTAGTACCGCCTTAGGAGTACTTTGTTTTTCAGGTACTGTATTTGCTCAGCAAAAAGCCGATCCAGCATTTCAAAAAATGATGCAAAGTGGTTTTAGGGCCGACGGCATTGCTGGTTTAGATCGTATTCAGCAAGATGAAACTCAGGCTTTTTGTTCTGATGTAGTCTTTGCCAACGGCAATAGTAAAGCAGCTATTGCTAAACGTGAAGCAATTCAAAAGTTAAATATGGCGGAAATTCAACCTCCTTCAGATTTTATATACATAGGCGATTGGAAAAAGGGCGAGGCAATTGCACAAAGTGGCCGAGGTGCCACCTGGACTGATACAGCCACAACACCAGTTGGTGGCGGATGCTATAACTGTCATGAAATTAATAAAAAAGAAATTTCTTACGGTAATATCGGTCCTAGCTTATGGAATTACGGTAAAACGCGTGGCTACTCTAAGCAAATCATGGTGTACACCTGGAACAGGATTAGTAATTCAAAAGCCTATAATGCATGCAGTAACATGCCTCGATTTACTCACTTTAAATTATTAAATGAAAAACAAATTCAAGATGTAATGGCCTTATTATTAGATCCGCAGTCACCAGTAAATCAATAAGGTTTTATGTCAATTAACCGCCGTGAGTTTCTGCAGGCATTAGCAATAGCCACTGCAGGTGGGATGGGTTTAAGCGCAAATTTTGCCAGCGCTCAAAGTGCAGCAAAAAAATTCTATGATTTACCAGCCTTCGGTAATGTGCACTTGATGCACTTTACCGATTGCCATGCGCAGTTAATGCCGATTTATTTTCGTGAGCCTAATGTCAATTTGGGGGTTGGCCCTCAAGCAGGGCAGATGCCGCATTTAGTAGGCGATTATTTTTTAAAGGCGAATGGTATTGCAGCAGGAACACGTGATGCTCATGCATTCACCTATCTCGACTTTAGCGCAGCCGCACAAAATTACGGCAAGATGGGTGGTTTCGCTCATCTTTCTTCTCTCATTCAGCAAGTTAAAGCCTCTCGACCTAATGCTCTGCTATTAGATGGTGGCGATTCGTGGCAGGGTTCGGGTACGGCGCTATGGACTAAAGGCCAAGATATGGTTGACGCCTCTTTAGCGCTAGGGGTTGATGTGATGACGGCTCACTGGGAAATGACTTTGGGTGAAAAACGTGTACTTGAGATTGTGGAAAAAGATTTTCGTAACAAAATTTCATTTTTAGCCCAAAACATTAAGACCACCGATTTTGGGGATGATGTTTTTAGTCCTTATGTAATTCGCCAAATGAATGGTATTACGGTAGCTATTATTGGCCAGGCTTTTCCTTATACCCCAATTGCAAATCCACGCTACTTTGTACCTAACTGGACTTTCGGCATTCAGGAAGAAAATTTACAAAAAAACATTAATGAAGCCGTTAGCAAAGGCGCTAAAGTCGTAATTTTACTTTCTCATAACGGTATGGACGTCGATTTAAAATTAGCCTCTCGGGTTACTGGCTTGCATGCCATATTAGGTGGCCATACTCATGATGGTGTACCGATTCCAGTAAAAGTCAAAAATAGCTCGGGAGTAACCTTGGTGACGAATGCTGGCTCTAATGGCAAATATTTAGGAGTACTAGATTTTGAAGTGAAGGGTGGTAAACCGGTTGATTTTCGTTACAAGTTGTTGCCAATTTTTTCTAATTTATTGCCTGCCGATGTTGGCATGAACCAATTAATTCAAAAAATTCGCGCACCCTTTGAGGCTAAATTAGCTGAAAAATTAGCAGTAACTGAAGCCTTACTTTATCGCCGCGGCAACTTTAACGGTAGCTTCGACCAAGTTATTTTAAATGGTCTCATGTCGCAGAAAAATGCTGAAATTGCTTTTTCCCCTGGCTTCCGCTGGGGCACATCGTTACTTCCTGGTCAAACTATCACCATGGAAAATCTCCTCGATCAAACTGCTATTACTTATCCATACACCACTGTCTCTAAAATGACGGGGGAGACGATTAAAAATGTTTTAGAAGATGTCGCTGATAATTTATTTAATCCAGATCCTTATTACCAACAAGGTGGCGATATGGTGCGTGTAGGCGGTTTGCAGTACACCATTGATCCAGTTGCCTCAATGGGTGGGCGTATTTCAAATATGCGTTTAAATGGTAAGCCGCTTGATGCTGATAAATCCTACCGCGTAGCTGGCTGGGCTCCGGTTAGCGAGGAATCGAAAGACCTTGGTGGCGAGCCAATTTGGGATGTGATCGCTCGACATTTGCGTGAAACTAAAATTATTAAGGCGGTTAAATTAAATGAACCTGAGGTGAAGGGCGTTAAGAATAACCCCGGAATGGTCGCCTTAAATTAGTCTTAAAAATGACCCATAAGGAATTACGATGATCTTCAATAATAAAATAACTGTTGGGGTTTTCTTAGCTTTTACCTTGCTCTTGACGGCGTTTCTACCTCAGCTTAGCTTTGCGCAAAATACTGGTGCTCCAACTCAAGTGGTCTATCACGTAGATGATGCTGAAACGCAAGGATTAAAAGCTTTGCGTAATATTCGTAACCATTTAGACACTGCTCCAAGCACGAAAATTATTGTGGTAACGCATGCTAATGGAGTAGATATATTAATGGAGGGGGCTAAAGATAAAAAAAATAATGTTGAATATGCATCGCTGGTATCGGCTTTAAAGTCGCGTGGAGTCCGTTTTGAGGTGTGTGAAATCACTCTAAAAAATCGCAATTTGAAAAAGGATCAGTTTATTTTAGACGCAGAGTTTACGCCGTCTGGTGTGGTGCGCATCGCCGATCTTCAAGCAAAAGACCATTTTGCTTACATTAAACCGTAACTGCAGTGCCTTACTAATAACGCTGTTCTGCCAGTGGGCACTGGCGCAGAGCACTGTTCTGCCAACAGGTGATGCTCTGCTCAATCAAATTCAACCGATTGAAGTGGCCAAACAAGTTTATTTTGTACAGGGCTTGCCAGAAATGGGGAATGCTAAAAATCAAAATTTTATTTCAAATGCCGGCTTTGTCATTACTCCCAAGGGAGTGGTGGTGATTGATGCCCTAGGCTCACCTGTTTTAGCTAGGCAATTAATACAAAAAATTAAGACCATGACTCAGCAAAAGGTGGTGGCAGTGATTGTCACGCATTATCACGCTGATCATATCTATGGGTTGCAGGCTTTTCGTGAAGTTGGGGCAGTTATTTATGCTAATGAAAATGGTAAGGTCTACTTAAATTCAGATGCCGCACAACAACGATTAATTAGCTCAAGAATTGATTTTGCACCATGGATTAATCAACACACGAAACTAATTGCTGCCGATCATTGGGTGAAGGATCGCTTTAAATTGATGGTGGGCGGGGTTGAGTTTTTACTGATTAGAGCTGGGCCTGCGCATACGGCTGAAGACTTGATGGTGTATATCCCAAGTAAAAAAGTGTTATTTGCGGGCGATTTAGTTTTCAATGGTCGAATTCCATTTGTCGGTAATGCTGATAGTAAAAGTTGGATTACTTCTTTGCAGCAAATTGAAAAGTTGCAAGCTGCAATAATTGTCCCTGGGCATGGCGCCTATTCTACTAATCCACAGCGCGATATTGCATTTACGAGTGATTATTTACGCTATCTGCGCACTGCGATGGAGCCAGCGGCCCGTAATTTAGATGCCTTTGATGAGGCCTACCGATCGACAGATTGGTCAGAATACGAGGGTATGCCATTGTTTCGAGCGGCAAATCGCATGAATGCTTACAACGTTTATCTCTCCATCCAAGAAGAGTAATATCCTTTAAAATAGGTGCATGACCGAAATTGCCAGCAAATTCTATTTTAATTATAGGTTTTTTAAAACAGTTTTTATTGTTATAAGCCTTTTTTCTGCGAATACGTTTTGTTTTGCTGCTGATGCTGCACTAAAAAATGGCAAGCTAATTGAGGAAACAAAGTGTTATGCTTGTCATGCAAAAAAATCGGGGTTTAGTAATGGTGATCTAATTTATACCCGTAGCGATCGTAAAGTTACTAGCTACCAGCGCTTAAAGGCAATGGTTGCAATTTGCAATAGTGAACTTCGACTCGATTTATTTCCAGAAGACGAAGTCGATGTCGCCCAATATTTAAACCAGCAGTTTTATAATTTTAAGAATAATTAAGCCCGTGCCAAGTTCTGCTGATCTAGTTCACCTTAGTCAACATATTTTGTGGCTTACCTTCATCGTCACCATTTTGCTTGGTGCATTAATGCAATGGTCTAGCTTTTGTACCATGGGTGCAGTTTCGGATGTCTTAGTGATGTCGGATTACACCCGATTGCGCCAATGGTCGCTGGCCATTGGGGTTGCCATAATTGGGGTAGCTATTTTAGCCTCGCAGGGCCATATTGATACGAGTAAATCGATCTATACCAGCAATCGTTTATTGTATTTATCTACCATTATTGGTAGTGTTTGTTTTGGTTTTGGAATGGTGCTGGCTTCAGGTTGCGGTAGCAAAACCTTAATTCGGATTGGCGGCGGTAATTTAAAGTCAGTCGTAGTATTTTTTGTTTTGGGTTTGGTTTCTTATATGACTTTAAAGGGTTTTTTGGCAGTATTGCGGGTAAGCACCATCGACACGCTATTTATTCCTCTCGGTACCTCTCAAGATCTACCAAGTATTTTGGCTCCTCATACGAGTGTAGCGAAGGCTAACTTACAACTTATATTTGGGTTACTGATTGGCGGCGCATGTGTGCTTTTTGCGTTGGCTAAAAAATCATTTTGGCAAATAGAAAACCTACTAGCCGGCTTTGGGGTTGGTTTAGCAATTGTGGCTATTTGGTGGGTTTCTGGGTATCTTGGATATATCGCTGAAGACCCGAAGACCCTCGAAGAGGTATTTTTAGCGACTAATTCTGGGCGCATGGAAAGCCTTTCGTTTGTAGCGCCGTATGCCTATACCCTCGATTGGTTGATTTTATTTAGCGATACTTCAAAAGTCTTAACTGTAGGTATTGTTGCAGTTGGCGGCATTATTGTCGGCTCTTTTTTAAGCGCCATTCTCACTAAGACTTTTCGTTGGGAAACCTTTCATGGGGTAGAGGACACTGGCAATCATTTACTTGGCGGTGCTTTAATGGGTTTTGGCGGGGTTACCGCTTTAGGTTGCACAATTGGTCAGGGTTTAAGTGGTATTTCAACCTTAGCGCTTGGTTCTTTTTTAGCCTTACCAGGTTTTATCGGCGGCGCTTGTTTGGGTCTCTGGTATTTACAATGGCGACTTGAACGACAGCTCAATTAAAAGGCCATAGCATGCAAATTGATTGGACCGCATTTACACCGATTCCAGCGTTATTGGGCGGAGTTATTTTGGGCCTAGCTGCAGCACTTTATATTCATTTACATGGTCGTCTTTTAGGGGTCAGCGGGATAGTGGGTGGCTTAACCAAACCCCAGGCAGGCGATTGGGCGTGGCGCCTGAGTTTTGTTGTTGGCCTATTGTCGAGCCCGCTCTTAGGCGGTTTATTTTTTGACTTGCATTCTGTACTGATTATTGATGCTGGCTGGGGCGCATTAATTCTGGCAGGGTTACTAGTTGGTTTTGGTGCTAGTTATGGGTCTGGGTGTACGAGTGGACATGGCATCTGTGGTCTTGCTCGACTTTCAGCAAGGTCTTTAGTAGCCACCATCGCTTTTATGGGTGCAGGTTTTTTTACCGTTTTTCTGCTCCGTCATGTTTTTTAAAATAAACTTGGAACAAGCTAATGAAACATAGCTTTGGACTGCTAAGTCAATTTGCGATTGGGCTTATATTTGGCCTGGGTTTAATTATTTCAGGCATGACTAATCCCCAGAAAATTATTCATTTTCTCGACCTTGCTGGTAACTGGGACCCCAGCTTAATTTTCGTTATGCTTGGCGGAATATTAGTTGGTTTAGCCTCTTTTTATCTTGCCAGCAAGCGCACTGAGACTTGGTTTGGTGGGCTAATACAGTGGCCCAAAAGTAGCCAAATTGATCGGCATTTAATTATTGGTAGCTTGTTATTTGGGGTAGGCTGGGGAATCGCTGGATTTTGCCCGGGTCCCGCGATCGTTGCCTTAGGTAGCGGCCATGAAAAGGCATTCGTTTTTACTTTGATGATGTTGGTTGGGATGTTAATTTATCAGTGGTTTGGCAATGATTTAAAAAACCGACTACATTAATTCTATTATATGTATTGAAAGAGGCTGAAATGAGTATTCCAATAGCTTGTCATAATGAATTGTTTGGTACTGCTGGGCAGATTACCCCGCATGATTTGGCTGATATTGCCGCGCAGGGCTATAAAAGTGTAATTAACAACCGCCCCGATTATGAGGAAGGTCCTGAGCAAGCTCCGCATGAAAATATTCAGGCTGAGGCTTTAAAGCTTGGCTTAAATTATGCTTTTCTGCCAGTTATTAGCGGTGCAATAACGCTTGAGCAAGTCCAGGAAATGGCGCGTTTACTAAAAACCATGCCTGTCCCAATTTTGGCCTTTTGTCGTTCGGGTGCGCGCTCAACTAATTTATACCAAATGGCTGTTAATCTTAATCAAGAGCGCAGCTAATGCCCCGCTTATTAAATGATCAAGAACGCAATGCGATGCGCTTAAATTACCCAGCCTGGCAGATGCTAGAAAATCGCGATGCCATTAGTCGCACTTTTTTATTTCCAGATTTTAAAATTGCTTTTGCTTTTATGCAGCAGTGTGCCGAATATGCAGAAAAAATTGATCATCATCCGGAGTGGCTCAATATCTGGAATCGGCTTGAGGTGGTTCTAGCAACGCATAGTGCTGGTGGATTAACTAGCCTCGATTTGCAATTAGCCGAATTTATGGATCGTACTGCTAATTCTATAGGCTTGCAGCAGCCTGGAGCGTAAACATGAGCACTTGGTTTATGCGGCGTAATTGTTCATTTACGCCACTACAATTAATTTATTTTTATATTTCTTTGGTCGGTTTTTCTTTACTAATCGCCATCTATTTTTTATGGATAGGTGTTTGGGTGATTATTTGCTTTACCTTGTTTGAATTAACTGCGGTCGCTATTGCCTTGTTGATTTATTCGCGTCATGCACTTGATTATGAAAAAATTTCCGTGGATGGCGATTTGTTCATTTATGAGAAAAGCTGGGGTGGGCAGCTAACTCGGCAACAATGGAATGCGCGCTGGGTAAAGTTGATTCATATGCATAATGACCCTAACCAACTGGCCCTGCGGTATGGCAATGAGCATAAACCAATTGGCATTTTTTTACGCAATGTTGATCGCCCCCGTTTTGAACATGACTTACGTTTGCACTTGGCTTAAGTGAATCAAGGCATTTATAAGAATTAATACTGAGAATTAATAATGAGAATTGAAATACCTGAAACTAAGCGCTTCGTTCACGAGACGACTATGGATATTCGCTGGGGCGATATGGATGCGTTTCAGCATGTGAACAATACGCTCTATTTTCGTTATATGGAGCAATCGCGAATCGACTGGATTGTCTCGTTAGGTTTTACGAATATGGTTAATAAAGAAGCATTGCTGATGGTAAATGGGTTCTGTAATTTTTATGCGCAATTATCTTTCCCAGGAAGATTGCTTGTGCAAACCTTTATCGGGGCGATTGGCAATTCAAGTATTGATTTATATAACACGATTGCTTTAGTTGAAGAACCCACAAAAATTTGTGCTGCAGGAGGGGCCACCATGGTTTGGGTTGATCTTGCCACTAATAAGGCGCGACCTTGGCCCGAGCATATTTTAAAAATATTGCAATAAATTGTGCCGAAGTTAGAAGCCAAAATAACACCCAAGACGGTTGATGATTTCGCTCAATACGATGCAATTATTGATACCCGCTCACCCTTAGAATTTGCTTTAGATCATATTCCTGGCGCGATTAATTATCCTGTTCTCACTAACGAAGAGCGGGCTCGTATTGGCACAATTTATAAAAATGAATCGCCTTTTGCGGCTAAAAAAATAGGCGCTGCTTTAGTGGCACGCAATATTTCAAATCACTTGGAAAAACATTTTTTAGCCCTGCCATATGCTTGGCGCCCCTTAGTTTACTGTTGGCGTGGGGGTGAACGTAGCGGGGCGTTTACCCTTATTTTGAATCGCATTGGCTGGAAGGCTGAGCAACTAGAAGGTGGTTATCAAGCTTTTAGACGTCAGGTGATTAGCGATTTAAATGGTTTTGCGAGCCAATTTTCTTTTATTGTGATTTGTGGCATGACGGGTAGTGGTAAAACTCGCCTTTTAGCTGAGCTACAAACGCAAAGTGCTCAAGTGCTCGATCTTGAAGCGTTAGCTATGCATCGAGGTTCGGTTTTGGGTCATGATCCTAATAACCTGCAGCCAAGTCAAAAAGGCTTTGAAACTGCGCTTTGGCATTCTTTGGGCAAGCTTAATCCCAAGCAGCCAGTTTATGTTGAGTCTGAAAGTAAAAAAGTGGGTGGCTTGCACATTCCTGAAGCCTTGATGGAGCGAATTCGCGCGGGCACGTGCATCGAAATTGAGGTAGACATTGCGCTACGAGTGCAATGGTTAATGGATCAGTATCAACATTTTCTAATTGATGTTGTGACGCTCGAAACGCGGTTAGTTAGTCTGACTTCACGTTATGGCAGGGCAACCATCGAAAAGTGGAGTACTGCTGCTCATGAGGGTAAATTTACAGAACTAGTTCAAGAGTTATTGCTCAAGCATTACGACCCAGCATATCAGGGGTCGATTGAGCGTAATTTTAAGCAATATGACACTAAACGCAGTGTGCGCTTAGTGGGTATTAGCAATCAAGCATTTGGCAACTTAGCTAATCAGGTACTAGACTTAAAGCAAACTTAATTAAAGGCTTGAATGCCTGTTTGGGCGCGCCCTAAAATTAAGGCATGAATATCATGTGTACCTTCATAAGTATTCACAACCTCTAAATTAAGTAAGTGCCGAATCACGCCATACTCATCTGAAATGCCATTACCGCCATGCATATCGCGGGCCATGCGGGCAATTTCTAAAGCTTTGCCACAGGAATTTCGTTTCATAATCGAGGTAATTTCAGGGGATGCGAGATGCTCATCTTTCATGCGGCCTAAACGTAAGCAGCCCTGTAGACCGAGGCAAATTTCAGTTTGCATGTCGGCAAGTTTTTTTTGAATTAGTTGGTTGGCAGCCAAGGGACGACCAAATTGCTCCCGGTCGAGGGTATATTGCCGCGCTGCATGCCAACAAAATTCAGCTGCCCCTAAGGCGCCCCAAGCAATACCGTAGCGCGCAGAGTTTAAACATGTGAAGGGGCCTTTTAAGCCAGTAACGTGCGGCAATTCATTTTCAGTTGGCACAAATACTTTATCCATCACAATTTCGCCAGTAATAGATGCGCGCAAACCCATCTTGCCAGTAATTTTTGGTGTGCTTAAACCCCGCATACCCTTTTCAAGAATAAAGCCACGGATCTCGCCAGCATCATTTTTTGCCCAAACCACAAAGACATCGGCAATGGGGGAGTTAGAAATCCACATTTTGGCCCCTGACAATTCAAAGCCACCCGGAACGCTATGGGCCCGAGTAATCATGCCACCTGCATCAGAGCCAAAGTTGGGTTCAGTAAGACCAAAACAGCCAATGAGTTCGCCAGTAGCTAATTTAGGTAAATATTTTTGTTTTTGTTCTAGGCTACCAAATTCATTGATCGGCACCATAACCAATGACGACTGTACGCTCATCATCGATCGGTAACCCGAGTCAACTCGCTCGATTTCTCGGGCAATAAGACCATAAGAAACATAATTTAAATTGGCGCCGCCAAATTCTTCAGGGATAGTGATACCAAGCAAGCCCAATTCACCCATTTCTCGAAAAATACTCGCATCAGCTCCTTCATCACGAAAGTCGGCCTGAATACGAGGCGCTAGGCGCCCTTGAGCATATTCAAAGGCAGCTTCACGTACCATTCGCTCTTCAGTGGTAAGTTGTTGGTCTAAAAGTAGGGGATCAGCCCAATTAAATGGGGTTTTACTTTTAGGCGAGGGTGTTTTGCTCATTCGATTTACTCACTTTTCCCGGCGATGAAATTGGGCTGGGCAAAATCACCCAATTAGCACTATTCTATTCAATTAATCACTTTTCGATCTAGCGCGCCTCGCTATGGAAAAAAACCCGCCACCGCGCCGCCATTACCGCTACTACGATTTAATCCTGGTGGCTTTTGTAGTTGTGCTGCTTTGCTCGAATTTTATTGGCGCTGGTAAGGCAGGAACGATCGATTTACCCTATTTTGGCCCCATTATCTTTGGTGCTGGAGTGCTTTTTTTTCCGATCGCCTATTTTTTTGGCGATATCATAACCGAGGTTTATGGCTATGCCTATGATCGACGTGCAGTGTGGGCAGGGTTTGCCGCTTTAATTTTTGCTGCAATCATGGCGCAAGTTGTAATTGCATTACCGATAGCCCCAGGCTCTTATATGGCGAATTATCAGCAAGGCTTAGAAACCGTGTTTGGTAATTCATGGCGTATTGCCTTAGCTTCAATTACTGCCTTTTGGTTCGGTAGCTTTGCTAATGCGTTTATTTTGGCAAAATTGAAAATTGCTACTGCCGGACGTTTTTTATGGCTGCGGGCAATTGGCTCAACCGCCGTAGGCGAGTTAATCGATTCATCCCTATTTTATTTGCTGGCGTTTTATGGTATTTGGCCACTAGCTGAACTGCTGCAAATTGCCTTAGCGCAATATGTATTAAAAACCAGCTGGGAAGTGCTCGCCACCCCGCTAACGTATTGGGTAGTTAATTATTTAAAACGCAAAGAACAAGAAGATCATTATGATATCCATACTAATTTCACCCCCTTTCGCATGCGCGTTGACCGCTAGGAGAAGCTATGCAGCCCTTTATTGATCCCACCATATTACCCAGTGAAATTACCCCGAAAGCAATTTTTGAACGCCGCCGTGCATTAATTAAAGCGGCAGCAGCAGGTAGTTTCGGCGCGGGCTTGGCGCCTTGGTTTAGTCGCGCAGCATTTGCTCAGGCTGCACCTGCTGGCCCGCCGGCAGGAGGCGTTAAATTAAAATCCACACCCTCAAGTTATTCAACTACCGAAACCCTATCTTCTTATAAAGATGTCACTACTTATAATAATTTTTATGAGTTTGGTACCGATAAAGCCCAGCCTCATGAGACTGCTAAAAGCTTGGAAACTAGACCATGGACTGTTACCGTTGAGGGCCTAGTCAAAAAGCCGCAGACTTTTGATATCGATGCCTTGCTCAAATTGGCACCAATGGAAGAGCGCATTTATCGGATGCGATGTGTGGAAGGCTGGTCGATGGTAATTCCTTGGAATGGCTATTCCTTATCTAAACTACTCAGCGTAGTTGAGCCCACTAGTGCAGCTAAATACGTTGAATTTATTTCCCTAGCTGATCGCAAGCAAATGCCTGGCGTGAATTCATCAGTACTAAATTGGCCTTATCGTGAGGGCTTACGCTTAGACGAGGCAATGAATCCATTGGCCTTGCTCACTTTTGGTTTATATGGTGAGGCGTTGCCTAAGCAAAATGGCGCCCCTGTACGTATGGTTATTCCATGGAAGTATGGTTTTAAAAGTGCTAAGTCAATCGTTAAAATTCGTTTAACCGATCAGCAACCGCCAACTAGCTGGAATACATCGGCTCCAAATGAGTATGGTTTTTATTCCAATGTAAACCCTAATGTTGATCATCCACGTTGGAGTCAAGCTACCGAGCGACGGATTGGTGATGGGCGAGGATTTTTTGCGCCCAAAGTAAAAACTGAAATGTTCAATGGGTATGGTAATCAGGTTGCGAGTTTGTATGCAGGCATGGACCTTAAAAAATACTATTAACCAAACAGGTTTTTTAAAGGGTTTCAAGCTCCTAGTTTTTTTGTTGGCACTGCTACCGCTAGAACGGCTTCTTTATTTTGCTTACAGCGATCAATTAGGTGCGAACCCAATTGAATTTATTACACGCTCAACCGGCACTTGGACCCTCGTTTTATTTTGCCTTACTTTGGGTATGACACCCTTACGCTTAATTACAGGGTGGGGTGGTTGGATACGGGTACGCCGTATGCTTGGGCTATTTGTATTTTTTTATGCTTGTTTGCACTTTTTAATTTGGCTTTGGTTAGACCAAGATTTTGTCTTAGCTTCGATGGTGAAGGATGTGATTAAGCGCCCCTTTATAACCATGGGGTTTATTACTTTTGTGTTACTTATTCCACTGGCGCTCACTTCAAACCAGTGGTCGCAGCTTAAGTTGGGGCGCCGCTGGGCGATATTACATCGTTTAGTTTATGTTATTGCAGGCACAGCAATTTTGCATTATTGGTGGGATAAGGCAGGAAAAAATAACTTTTCAGTGGTATCGATTTATCTAGGAGTTATTATCCTTTTACTAGCTTTTCGTTTATCACTAATAAAAAATATATTAATTCGATTAAATGTAATTAGGAGCGCTTAAATGCAATTAAGTTATTTTCAATCAAGTCTGTTTAAAGTGGTCCTGCTGGTAGGTAGTATTGGGTTTGGCATCGGCCAAGGATTTGGCATTTCACAGGTAGTTGCGCAAGGCAAGGATGCAGCTTACCCAAATCGACAAATTACTTTAATTATTCCTTTTCCGCCAGCGGGAGCAACTGATGCCTTAGGGCGCATGTTGTCACAAAAACTAACCCAACGTTTAGGGCAAACGGTAATTGTTGATAATCATCCTGGCGCGGGTGGCTCAATTGGCTCAAATTTAGTCGCACGAGCTGCACCTGATGGCTACACTTTGCTTTTGTCAACCGGTAGTACTCATGCTGTGGCACCAAGCTTTACTAAAAAATTACCTTATGACACGCAAGCCGATTTTACGCCGATTGGGGGCGTCGCAATTGCACCTGGCTTACTAACAATCACTAAAACTTTACCAGTTAAAAACCTGAAAGAATTTATCGAATATGCGCGGGCTCATCCGAATGAGATTAATTATGCGACAAGTGGCAATGGCACTGTAATGCATTTAAATGCTGAGTCATTAAAAGCAACAGCCCGTTTTAATATGACGCACATTCCTTATAAGGGGTCAGCTTTGGCTACGCCCGATTTAATTTCGGGTAAAGTTCATTTGTTATTTGATACAACGATTGCAAGCTTGCCCCTAGTAACTGACGGCAAGTTAATGGCCTTAGGGGTTGCTAGCCCTAAGCGTTCACCTTTATTGCCAAATGTGCCGACCATTGCAGAGGCTGGCAAAGATTATGGCCTTGGACAATTTGAAACGTCGAATTGGTTTGGGCTATATGGGCCTAAAAATTTATCAGCTGAGATCGTGAATAAGCTAAACGCCGCATTAAATACAGTATTACTTGAGAAAGATACTAGAGAACGTTTAGCGCTTTTGGGTGCCGAGCCTATTCCCGGCTCACCTGAGAAATTTGCCACGATGGTAGCGCTAGATCGAGTACGTTGGACCAAAATTATTCAACAAAATCAAATTTCCATCGATTAATTCACTTATCGGAACAATATGCAATTTCATTGGCACAATCCTTATCCCACCATTCGTATGCCAGTAATGGGGCGAAATGTTGTTTCGACCTCTCATCCCTATGCAGCTCAAGCGGGTTTAAAGATTCTGCATCAAGGAGGTAATGCCATTGATGCGGCAATTGCCGCCGCCGCCGCACTGATGATTGTGGAGCCCGTTTCTAATGGTTTAGGTAGTGATTGTTTTGCAATTGTGTGGGATGGGCAGGAATTACATGGCTTAAATGCTTCTGGGGTAGCCCCTCAGGCTTGGAACCCGGCTTACTATGCACAGAAATATGGCACTGATGCCAATGGTATTGCCAAGCGTCCTATGCGCGGCTGGGATACCGTTACAGTGCCCGGGGCCCTAGCAGGTTGGGAGGCCTTGCATACTCGCTTTGGGTCTCTGCCTTTAGCCGATTTACTGCAGCCAGCTATAGAAATTGCTGAACAGGGCTATGCTATGCCACTAGTGGTAGCTCATAAGTGGGCTGCGGCGATTCCTGATTTACAGACCCAACCGGGTTTTGCTTCTGCTTTTATGCCGCATGGTAGAGCGCCACTAGTAGGTGAGCGCTTTGCCTTTCCAGCAGCTGCTCGCACTTTAAAATTGCTCGCAAAGGATGGTATTCGCGCCTTTTATGAGGGCGAAATTGCCGAAGCGATTGTGGCATTTGCTAAGGCAACTGATGGCGCCATGAGCTTGGCTGATTTAAGCGCTTATCGTACCGATTGGGTTGGTACTATTTCGCAAAGTTTGCAGGCAGCCGATGGCAAGGAATATGACCTACATGAAATTCCCCCAAATAGTCAGGGCATTGGGGCGTTAATTGCCTTGGGTATCTTGCAACAGTTTGATATAGCAAGTTTGCCTGTCGACGGTATTGAAAGTCAGCATTTACAAATTGAAGCGATGAAGTTGGCTTTTGCTGATGTGTATCAATATCTTGCTGATCCTCGTTCAATGGAGGTTACGCCTGAACAAATGCTCAGCCCGAGTTATCTGGCGGCGCGGGCAAAATTAATTAATCCGAAAAAATCGACCCATTTTGAACATGGCTTGCCCCCCTCGGGCGGCACGGTATATTTAACTACGGCCGATGCACAGGGACGAATGGTTTCATTTATTCAAAGCAATTACATGGGCTTTGGTTCGGGGGTAGTAGTGCCAGATTGGGGCGTGAGCTTGCAGAATCGGGGCTACGGGTTTTCGCTTGATCCTAAATCGGCCAATGTTGTTGCAGGGGGTAAACGCCCATTTCATACTATTATTCCTGCCTTCCTCACTCGTAATGATGCCGGCAAGATTTTTCCCCAGATGAGTTTCGGAGTAATGGGGGGCGATATGCAACCCCAAGGTCATTTGCAAACCTTAGTGCGCATGATGATGTATCAGCAACAGCCACAGGCCGCTTGTGACGCCCCGCGTTGGAAGGTAAACCGCGACTTCACCTTGGATGTTGAGTCGAATATGAATCCAGCCACGGTTGCTGGGCTAATCGCCATGGGCCACACCCTGAAAAAGATTGACGACCCTTATATGGATTTTGGCTCGGGGCAGTTTATTTGGCGTTTAAGCGATGATCTTGAGGATGGTTATATTGCTGCTAGTGATAGTCGGCGCGATGGCTTGGTAGCAGCATATTAATGCGGTGAATCAGTTGAAATAGCACAATCAGGCGCCAACACCGTTAAAATAGGCGGTTTGCTATAAATCACTCCTATTTAGAAGGTTATCGTGCTGTCAGCATCTAATATTACTATGCAGTTTGGGGCTAAGCCCTTGTTTGAAAATATCTCAGTTAAATTTGGCGGCGGTAACCGCTATGGCCTGATTGGCGCTAACGGTTGTGGCAAGTCTACCTTTATGAAAATTTTGGGTGGCGATCTTGAGCCAACAAGTGGCAACGTTAGTCTAGACCCTAATATTCGTTTAGGTAAGTTACGCCAAGATCAATTTGCTTTTGAAGATGTGCGGGTTTTAGATGTGGTGATGATGGGCCATGAAGAAATGTGGCAGGCTGCCGCCGAGCGCGATGCAATTTATGCCAATCCTGATGCAAGCGATGAAGACTATATGCATGCTGCTGAGCTCGAGGCTAAGTATGCTGAATATGGAGGTTACACCGCAGAAGCCAAGGCAGGTGAGTTACTACTGGGTATCGGCATTCCAATTGAACAACATAATGGCCCGATGAGCAATATTGCCCCTGGTTGGAAATTACGAGTGTTGTTGGCGCAAGCACTTTTTTCCGATCCCGATGTGCTTTTGCTCGATGAGCCAACGAATAATTTGGATATTCACTCGATTCATTGGCTTGAAGAAGTGCTAAATAATTTTAATAGCACCATCATTATTATTTCCCATGATCGTCATTTCTTAAATGAAGTTTGTACACACATGGCCGATATGGATTTTGGTACGCTGAAAGTGTACCCAGGTAATTATGACTCTTATATGCTAGCTTCGGTGCAAGCGCGGGCTCAACAAATGGCCTCGAATGTGAAAGCCAAAGAGAAAATTGCTGAACTACAGGCCTTTGTCAGCCGCTTTTCAGCGAACGCTTCAAAAGCGCGTCAAGCTACTTCACGCCAGCGTCAATTAGAGAAAATTGAAATTACCGAAATTAAACCTTCATCCCGACAAAACCCATTTATTCGTTTTGACTATGAAAAGAAATTACACAATATGGCGGTGGAGTGTAATGGCTTAACCAAAGATTTTGATCGTACTATTTTTAAGAATTTTAAACTAGGTGTTAGGGCAGGTGAAAAAATTGCCATCATCGGTCAAAACGGTGCTGGTAAAACAACCTTACTTAAAACAATTCTCAGTAAGCGTTTTAATGGTCTGCAGGCAGATAAAGGTGACGTAAAGTGGGCAGAAAATGCTAATGTAGGTGTGATGCCGCAAGATACCAGCGAACTATTTCCTACAGAAACGACCTTAATGGAATGGATGAGCGGTTATCGTAATACTGGCGATGATGATCAAGTGGTTCGAGGCACCTTGGGGCGCTTATTATTTTCAGGCGATGATATTGGTAAGTCGGTCAAGGTGCTATCTGGCGGTGAAAAGGGGCGGATGATTTGGGGTCAATTGATGCTGCAAAAACACAATGTGTTGGCTATGGACGAACCTACTAATCATATGGATATGGAATCGATCGAAAGCCTACAGATTGCCCTAGAAAAATATGAGGGTACGCTATTTTTTGTTTCGCACGACCGTGAGTTTGTATCGGCCCTAGCTAACCGTATTTTGGAGGTTAAAGTGGATGGTTCGGTAGTTGATTATTCAGGAACGTATGAAGAATATTTGCGTAGCCAAGCAATTACAGGTTAGTTATTTATATTATTAATAAGGAGAAGTAATGCAATTTTCAAAGAAATTATTTTCGATTGCCGTTTTAGCAACGGCAATGGGTTTTATTGCCCCAGCCGCAATTGCCGCCGAGTTTCCTGGTGATCGGCCCATTACCTTAATTGTGCCCTTTGCTGCAGGCGGGCCGACTGATAAAGTCGCACGTGAGCTAGCGCTAGTTATGGGCAAGCAAATAAAGGGGCAAATTATTGTTGAAAATACCCCAGGCGCAGGCGGCACCATTGCCGCAAAAAAGGTAGTTAATGCCCAAAAAGATGGCCATACTTTATTAATCCATCATATTGGTATGTCGACTGCACCTGCTTTATATAAAAATCTTGGTTTTGACCCAATGAATGATTATGAATATATTGGTCAGGTCGCAGATGTGCCAATGATGCTCATTGCGAATAAAGATTTACCGCCAAAAACCTTTAAGGAGTTAGTGCCCTACATGAAGGCCAACACTAGCAAGATTGCCTATGCTAATGCAGGCATTGGCTCGGCCAGTCATTTATGCGGTTTACTATTAATGAGTCGAATTCAGATTGACTTAACTACTGTACCTTATAAGGGTACTGCTCCCGCCTTAACCGATATTATGGGTAATCAGGTGCAGCTCATGTGCGATCAAACCACTAACATCGGTACTCAAGTAACCGCTGGTGCTGTTAAGGCTTATGGTACAACCACCTTGCAACGCATTAAAGCCTTCGACAAGGTACCAACCTTGAACGAAGAAGGCTTAAAAAACTTTGAGGTTAAAGTGTGGCACGGTGTTTATGCGCCAAAAGGAACGCCTAAGGCCGATGCTGATAAATTAGCTGCTGCCCTGAAAGCCGCAATTCAAGATCCTGGCTACAAAAGTAAGATGGCGGAAATGGGTGTTGAAATTCCGAGTCAAGCCAATGCGAGCCCAGAAGGATTGAAAAATCACTTAAAGGCACAAATTGATTTATGGACGCCAATTATTAAAGCAGCTGGAGTCTACGCTGATTAATTAAAGTACTTAAACCTTAGTCTGGAAGCGCATTGCCGTACCTTCTAATTGAATGCGTTCCCAGACTATTTTTTTTTCGGCTGGCGATAAAAATACCCAGTTACATACTTCTTGAGCGGTTCTGCCACAACCTATACAAACTTCATCAAATAGGGTAGAACAGACTCCAATACAGGGCGAATCAGATTCGGCATCACCAATTAATAAAGAATTTGCTCCATTGCTCATAGTTCTACTTTAGCCGATAATCAGATTTTCGTTTTGACGTAAAGGTGAATGTTCTGCCAATTCATCAATGTATTGGTCAATACCTTGGCGTTCACGCTCTAAAAATCGATCTACTGCACTTAAAAAGCGTTCGTCAGCTAACCAATGGGCTGATTGTACGGTGGTGGGTAAAAATCCACGAGCCATCTTATGTTGGCCTTGCGCGCCGCCTTCGAATAATTGAATTTTTTCTTTAATACAAAATTCAATTGCTTGGTAATAGGCGGTTTCAAAATGTAAACAGGGTATCGATTCTAGGCAACCCCAGTAACGCCCATAAGCAGTTGAGATTGGAGCCTTACGATCGACCACCAATAAAGATGCGGCAATAGCTTGCTGATTACGTTTAGCAATAATCAAATGAAGATTTTCAGGCATTCGCTTTGCCCATTGCATAAAAAAATCTTCATTAAGATAGGGTGTAGAGTGATGTTCAAAATAGGTGTTGGCATAACAACGATAAAAGAAATGCCAATCATCAATTGTTGCTGCTGATCCTGAGAGATGGCTAAACGTAATACCAGATTCAGTAACGATCCGCCGTTCGCGGCGAATATTTTTTCGTTTCTTCATATTGAGGCTATTTAGAAAAGCCTCAAAATTTATAAATTCTTGGTTATGCCAATGAAACTGTACTGCCTTACGCAATAAAAAACCTTGGTGCACTAAGGCATCTAAACCTGTCTTTAGCGGAAATAAAACATGTGCAGATGACAGTTGATTTTGCATTACTAGTTGCTTAAGCCCATTAACGAGGGCGGCACGAGCTTCATCTGAATGGGCGAGAAGACGTCCACCTTGAACAGGGGTAAATGGTATCGCACAGAGTGCCTTTGGATAGTATTGCAAACCATGTTGACTATAGGCTTCAGCCCAGGCCCAGTCGAAGACGTATTCGCCATAAGAGTGGCGCTTGAGATACAGGGGCATCGCACCGCAAATATCTGGCTTACCCTTTTCGCGTAAAACGAGATGGGCAGCTTGCCAGCCAGTGTCAGGGCCTACACAAGCGCTTTCTTCTAGAGTTGCTAAAAATTCATAGCGTAAAAAGGGTCCCGAATCTTGATCTAATAAAGCATTCCAAGTGGTGGCATCAATGGAAGAGAGGCTTGGCAGTACTTGTATTTCAAAGGGCATTATTTCTTAAATTACCAATGATGTGCATTAGCATCGAGCCATGCATCAGCTAAATAGGGTGCTTGTTTGGCAAAGATCAGGGTTGTATTTTCGGTGAGCAAGGAACCCTCTTCAATCGATAATAGGCTAGTAGCAAATGACTCTACATGCCCATTATCATTACGGCGCATGATTAGGTTTGGGGTAATTTCAGAAGTGTGTTTTAAGCTTGCTGCAGCAAGTAGATTGGCTAGGGCATGCAAGGTATTTTGATGAAAGGAATAGACCCGCTGACCCTTATCAATTGGGTCAAGGGCTTTCTGGCGTTGCTGGTCTTGGGTTGCCACGCCAGTTGGGCAGCGGTCGGTGTTGCAGATACGGGATTGAATACAGCCAATGGCAAACATAAAACCGCGGGCTGAGTTACACCAATCGGCACCAATTGCACAGGTACGAATAATATCAAATGCTGAAATAATTTTTCCCGCTGCACCCAGCCGAATTTGGGCGCGTAAATTGACGCCCACCAAAGTACTATGAATTAAGCGTAAAGCATCTCGCATAGGCATACCCACATGATCGATAAATTCAACTGGTGCTGAGCCTGTACCACCTTCGCTGCCATCTACCACAATAAAGTCGGGAGTAATGCCAGTTTCCAGCATCGCCTTCACGAGGGCAAACCAATTTTCAGGCTGGCCAATACACAGCTTGAAGCCCACGGGTTTTCCATTCGCGCTGACTCGCAATTGCTTAATGAAATGCATGAATTCGATGGGCGAGTTAAAGGCGCTGTGGCGATGCGGAGAAATGCAGTCTTTGCCCAGCGGAATATCACGAGTTTTAGCAATTTCAGGAGTAATTTTTATAGCTGGTAGAACGCCGCCATGTCCTGGTTTTGCGCCTTGTGATAATTTAATTTCAATCATTTTAATTTGCGGATCATTGGCAACTTGCGTAAAGGCAGGCAAATCAAATTGACCAGTGGCAGTACGACAACCAAAATATCCAGAGCCAATTTCCCAAATGAGGTCGCCACCATATTTGCGGTGATAAGGAGAAACTGACCCTTCTCCAGTATCTTGAGCAAAGCCGCCTAACTTAGCGCCTTTATTAAGAGCCAAAATCGCATTCGCCGAAAGCGAACCAAAGCTCATTGCAGATATATTAAAGATTGAAATATCGTAGGGTTGCGTGCAAGCCTTCCCGCCAACTCGCACATGAAGGCTTTTGAGTGGCACGTGGGGTGATGGTTGATTAGCGTAGGAGAGCCACTCGTAACCTGCGGCGTAAACATTTTCAAGCGTACCAAATGCGCGTTGGTCGGATAAATCTTTGGCCCGTTGGTAAACAAGGGCCCGTTGATTGCGAGAAAAAGGCACCTTATCTGTATCTGATTCAATTAAATATTGACGAATCTCAGGGCGAATTGCTTCCATCCAAAAACGAAATAAGCCAGCTACAGGATAATTTTTTAAAACTGCATGCTTAGTCTGAATTAAATTTAAAAGTCCAATTAAAGATAGTACTGAAAAAAGAATGAGACCAAACCAAGCAAGGATTGGTTGGGGTTCATGCAAAATAAGATAAGCCAAAAAGACTGTCAGCACAATACATAGCTGCCAAACAAGGTGACGGTGAAAGAAGGCCGATAATTTCATGTCGCTATTTTAGTGAATATTGCTAAGAATGTTTTAATTGCTTGCTTCTAAAAAATATTGGTATGATGGGCTTGACCTTTATTCTTTTACGATTGTCATAAAAATGAAACAATTTCTTTATATTTGCCTTGGCATCCTCTGCGCAGCTGTTTTGATAGCTTGTGGCGGCAGTCGCATTGGTAGCACCGACAAAATGCCTGAATCTGGGTTTTTACCCAATTACAAGCTGTTACAGCCAGTGCAGGATATGCCCCAAGACGTGCAAATGTGGCGCTATCGTAAGGCTGGAATTAGTGCAAGCCAATATCCAGAAATCATAGTTGACCCAATTTATCTCAATCAAACTGAATTCTCAGGGGCTATTACGCCGCAAGTCGTAGCAGAAACTAAAGTAATTTTGGACCAAACAATTCGTACCGCCATTGTCAATAAAGGCTTAAAAATCGTCACTCAAGCAGGCCCTAATGTAGCCCGTGTTTCGATTGGTATTACTGGGGCAGAGCTAACGAATGACAATTTAAAGGTGTGGAATTTTACCCCGATTGGCTTGGCAACAAATGCAGCTGCGTATGCTGGCGGTATGAATTCAAAAACACCGGCTTTAGTGGTTGAAAATAAAATTACCAATAGTCAATCAAAAGAATTTATTGGTGGCGGTGTCGTTACCGTTCAAGGCGAATCATTCCGCTTAGAATCTAGTTCGGTAAAGGCATTTCAAGACATGGCCAAACGAATTGTAAATATCGCTTTGGGCACTGGCAGCAATTAACTGAACCTTGTAATGACGATCTAATTTTTAATATTGCAGACGAATACCATCAGTTTCAATTTCGATTAGTTTGGGGGCCTTGCCCAGCAGCGATGAATTATTTTCAAAGCGGTAGATTACTTGTTGCTCTAATAAAGCAGGTACGAGTTTTTTTAGGATGTTGGTAATTTGCTGAGAGGCATCGAGATCACTGTCTACTGTAAACAGCTCAAGCCGAGGCTCTGCAAGTCGAACCAATCTGTGATTGGCTTGGTATTGCAACTTAGAGTTTAAGACAATACTACCCTCATATGATTTTTGTCCTAATGCTGTACCGCTAACGGTATAACGAGCCTGTAACTCAACTCGCTGTTCGCTTGCTAGAAGAGTAATTTCTGGATCTTTTATGATTGCTTGAGCAATGATGATATTTTTACTAATTGGGAAGGTGCTCCACAAAAATAGCTCAAGCCATTGTTTTGGTATAAAAAAATCACTTTGCGCAAAACTATTTGTCATGAAAGGCAAAAGGCCTAAGCCCAAGAGATAAGTGCGACGCTGCTGGTTCATGGCTTTTAGCCTCTGCTTACGGCGTAATATCTGGCAAATGAAAATCAATGCCAGTGCGCGTCATCAATTCTTGATAAGAAATAGGCGGCGACATTTCAGCAGCATTCGTATTTTCTATCCAGTAAGCCCAAGCTTTTTTACGACTTGGGTCATAGACCAATTTAAATAAATGGGTTGGAACCGTTACTCGACTGGTACCAATATGTCCAGCGTCTCCACTTGAGCCAGTAAAAACATAAATATCCCCACTTGCCCTTAAGGCATAGTGCCGCGTAGCTTGCTCAACTTTTTTAGCCCATATTCCCCGATTATTTTCACGAGCTTGGGGCATCATATTAGCAAGAGAGAATGATTGCGCCATGGCTTGTTCATTATGCATATCGGCAGCAGGCGCATTGTGGCCTCGATCGTAACCACTATCGCGGTAGTCGGTAAGTAAAGCTCGCTCTTGGCGAGGTAAACGCGCTTCTTCATAAAATCGGTTACTTCTTTTTTGGCGCTCACCATTTAAGCGATTACGATTTAATTTCTGAGCTACATAGATGGGTTTTTTATGTTCGGGTGAATATAAAATAGCAAACCCTTCAAAACAAAGGTCGCGACCTATTTGCGTGGTTGATGGTAATTGTTGATTGGGAAAAGAGTCAAGGCAAGCATCAAACAGGGCAAAAGCACTGCTGGGAAGCGCGATGACGGCAATAAATAGAAGGCGGTACAGTATTGACATATTGCGCATTAGTTTAGGACACAATGGGAATATATTGATTGGAGTCAGATTTAATTGAATGCTGAGGGCTTAGAAAAGGTACTTACGTTTAGAATGCCTTATGGTAAGCATCAAGGACGTGTAATTGCTGAGTTACCTGGGAATTATTTAGCTTGGTTTGCTCGTCAAGGCTTTCCAAAGGGGGAGTTAGGACAGTTACTAGAGCTCATGTATACCCTTGATCATAATAATTTACGGGGTTTATTGCGACCTCTCAAGAAGGGTAATGGTAATCTAGATTAAATCTAGTAATTAAAAGGAATGGCGATGTCAGCGATGTACGAAACAATTTTAGTTAGTACCCACGGTAAGGTAGGTTTGATTACCCTTAATCGACCCAAGGCGCTCAATGCCTTAAGCCCTGAATTAACCCACGAGTTAGGGTTGGCTTTAGATGATTTTGAGGCCAATGATGCAATTGCTGCAGTCGTCATTACAGGTAGTGAAAAAGCTTTTGCGGCTGGTGCAGATATCAAAGTGATGAAAGATTGGTCTTATATGGATGTATATAAGGCCAATTTTGTTTCTGCTACCTGGGAGCGCTTAGCGCGTTTTCGTAAGCCCACCATTGCGGCAGTAGCCGGCTACGCCCTCGGTGGCGGTTGCGAGCTGGCCATGATGTGCGATTTTATTATTGCCGCTGACACCGCTAAATTTGGTCAACCCGAAATTACGCTTGGTACCATTCCAGGCGCAGGGGGATCCCAGCGCTTAACCCGCTTTGTAGGTAAATCAAAGGCCATGGAAATGGTCTTAACGGGCCGGATGATGGATGCAGCAGAGGCTGAGCGTAGTGGCTTAGTTAGCAGAGTCGTGCCAGCCGAAAAATTAATTGCTGATGCCTTGGCTACGGCCACAAAAATTGCCAGCCTGTCTTTACCAATCACGATGATGGCTAAAGAAGCGGTAAATATGGCTTATGAAGTGCCTTTGGCTGAAGGAATTCATTTTGAGCGGCGCTTATTTCACTCTACTTTTGCAACCGAAGATCAAAAGGAGGGTATGGCAGCATTTACTGAGAAGCGACCACCTGTCTTTAAAGATAAATAAAGAAATCTGTACATTTTTTAGAAATTATAAAATTTGCTTAAGAACCTGTTTCATTTTCTGCGTGGTAGTAAATCTAAGCTCGGTTTTCAGCACAATGATGGTGGCCGAGTGGCTTCCGGATACAAGGGCTATGCGGGCGATTGCGTGGTGCGATCAATTGCAATTGTAGCTGAATTACCCTATGCGCAAGTTTATGAATCACTGCGGCAGGCAAACGCAGTCTATGCAGAAGGAAAGAGAGACCGCCTTGCAAGACAATTAAATACCCGCGGCTCTTCGCCGCGCAATGGCAATCACCGCAAAGTATTCCATGATTATATTTTGGCACAAGGCTTTCAATGGGTGCCAACCATGAAGATTGGTGGGGGCTGTCAGGCACACCTGAGGCTGAATGAAATTCCTCAAGGTAGGGTGATTGTGAAAGTATCAAAACACTTAACGGCTGTAATTGATGGCGTGATTCATGATACGCATGATCCATCGCGGCAAGGCAGGCGCTGTGTATACGGCTATTACCTTAAAGCTAACTAAAAATTCAGATACCAGGGCCCCAGCGATATTGCCAAAGTACATTAAGGATATTGAAATTATTACCAACCTTTGCATAGACGCCCTGACTAGCAGCAAAACGAATTGAATTTTTTTGATTGATAGGCAGCGCTAAGGTTGCACCAATACGCCAATTTTGAAGATAATTATTGTTGGTTCGGCCATCGATGCTGGTCTGCCCCCCAGTGTAGTAATTTACATCAGTTGCCATCCAAGCCCCAGTTTTAAAGGTATAAACTACGTGGCCTGCACCCGAATAAATCGGGCTTTGGCTTAGTGAGTTACCCCCATAAAAATTTTTGTTTTCAGAAAAATAAGTAACTGATCCAGTGAGCTCTAATTGCCAAGGACCAAAAGCTTGAGAGGCACCAACGCCTGGACGAATAAACCAACGATTGGCCCCGATATTTAATAGTTTACTGCTGTCATAGCTACCCCACGGAATTGAGGTAGCAAGACTTGCGCCAATAATCAAATCTTGCTGGTAGTTTTT
This sequence comes from Polynucleobacter meluiroseus, assembly GCA_945878885.1. Lineage (GTDB taxonomy): Bacteria > Pseudomonadota > Gammaproteobacteria > Burkholderiales > Burkholderiaceae > Polynucleobacter > Polynucleobacter meluiroseus_C. The sequence goes on from CAMCUP010000008.1 coordinate 77,444, forward strand.
AAAATCTGCAATCGAGAGAGCTGGAGCGCCATATAAGTTCACTGACAGGGTTAAGAGCGGGTCGACTAAACCTTCTGTAACGCTGCTAATTGATTGTCCGCGAGCTGAATATGATCCAGACAGTTGTCCATAGGGCAGCGCTAAAGTAAGCTTGGCGGATTGCCCATTGATATCGTAAATATGCGTTAGGGCCACGACCTCAGAAGAGAGTTGATAATTTGGGCTATTTACTTGGGTATAAGCGAGCCCAAGAAAATTAATATTGACGGGAGTATTGTTGTAAGCTCGCGGATCAATTTCTTGTGCTTGAGCAGTTATAAATAGGCAGCAACAGAGTAGTAACCCACCCGTTTTTAGCGCTATCAAAACCCATTTCATTCACTATTTTAACTGCCAATTCAATTGCAAGAAGTTTGGCAATTGGGGCGGGAGCGCTTACAATGCTAAAGGCTGGCTGATCAGGAAGTCTGACACTAAACAGACTAATAAAATATCAAACAATTCTCTTTTTTATTTCTTTTCGTTTGGATTATTTCTGCGGGATTGGTCGCGGCTGAAACTCCATGCAAGCCTCAGTCGCATAAGGTAACTGGCATACTGATGCCTTGTCCAAATTAACAGCCCTATTTTGGGGGAGCCAAACAAATGACATTAATTGAAGTGATACAGGGCGTCAGCGATGTAATGGATGGGCTGGGAGTTGCGGTTGTTGCCCTTGGCGTTTTATGGGGTTTATTTGTTTTTATAAAAGATTTGTCTAAGATGCCGATTGATAATGCTTATAAGTTATTTCGTAATCAAATTATTCGTGCTTTACTTTTGGGCCTTGAAATTCTAGTGGCAGGGGACATCATTCGCACAGTAGCAGTTAGCCCAACTTTAATGAGTGTTGCGGTACTAGGCGCAATTGTGGTCATTCGTTGCTTCTTAAGCTGGTCGTTAGCCTTGGAAATGAACGGCCGCTGGCCTTGGCAGTCGCCGAAAAACTAAATTGGCAAGCTGCTCCGTGCCATAAACGAAACTCAAAAAAGTCATGTAAATTGCAATTTATTCTATTTATTAGTATTGGTGAAAAATATTTACGATGCTGCTTTGGTTTGTCATCATTTATTGGATTATTTCAATTGGCATAGGTTTGTGGGCGGCCTTACGCGTAAAAAATACCGCTGATTTTGCGGTTGCAGGGCATAGCCTCCCGTTACCAATTGTTACTGCGACTGTTTTTGCTACTTGGTTTGGGTCAGAAACAGTATTAGGCATACCGGCTACTTTTCTCAAGGAAGGCCTTGGCGGTATTGTTTCCGATCCCTTTGGCTCTTCATTATGTTTAATTTTGGTAGGCATATTTTTTGCCAAGCATTTATATAACCGTAAGATGCTCACGATTGGTGATTTCTTTCGTGAAAAGTACGGCCGTACCGTCGAGGTATTAGTAACACTTTGCATTGTAGCCTCCTATTTGGGCTGGGTTGCCGCCCAAATTAAAGCGCTTGGCTTGGTATTTAACGTGGTTTCAGAGGGTGGCGTGAGCCAGACCATGGGCATGTTAATTGGCGCAGGGAGTGTATTAATTTATACCCTGTTTGGCGGAATGTGGTCGGTAGCAATTACCGATTTTATTCAGATGATTGTGATCGTAATTGGCATGCTATATATCGGCGGTGAGATGGCAATCGAAACTGGCGGTATTGGAGTCGTCATTGAGCATGCTGCGGCTGCAGGTAAGCTCAATTTTTGGCCTGATTTAAATTTAGCTGCCATCCTTGGGTTTATGGCGGCCTTATTTACGATGATGCTTGGCTCAATTCCACAGCAAGACGTATTTCAACGCATTGCCTCGTCTAAAAATTCAAGGATTGCTGTGCAGGCCGCTATTCTAGGTGGAGTGCTTTATTTTATTTTTGCTTTTATTCCACTTTTTTTAGCTTACTCGGCTAGTCTTTTAGATCCAGAGCTAATTGCTAAATACATCAACTCAGATCCACAATTAATTTTGCCTAAATTAATTATCAATCATGCACCATTGTTTGCCCAAATTATGTTTTTTGGAGCTTTATTATCAGCCATTAAGAGCTGTGCTAGCGCTACTCTTTTAGCTCCTTCCGTCACTTTTGCTGAAAATATTGTGCGTGGTTTTTATCAGCATTTAACTGATCATCAGCTTTTAAAAATGATGCGGATAACCGTGCTTTGTTTTACAGTCATTGTGACTATGTTTGCAATTAACTCTGAACTTTCTATTTTCAAAATGGTTGAGAGTGCCTATAAGATAACTTTAGTTTCCGCATTTATACCTTTGGCTTTCGGGGTGTATTGGTCTCGCGCTAATTCGCTGGGCGGTTTATTGGCTGTAGTTTTTGGCTTGGTGGTTTGGATTGCTTGCGAAATTTTTGCCCCACGCGGTATTGTGCCGCCTCAATTGGCTGGCTTATTTGCTAGTCTTGCTGGAATGCTAATTGGAGGATGGTTGCCTAATTCAGTTTCGCAGTATTTTTTAGCAGCATTTACTAAGAAGACTTAACCAGCGCTTGAGTCCCTAGTATATTAGTAGTATATTAGACAGTGAGGCAACTGATTTAGCTTAATAAAAAAGGCGATAATATGCTTAAAACCCTTACAGAACAACAAGTTAAAGAATATAAAGAACAGGGTTACCTGACGAAATTACGGGTTTTAAGTGTCGCGCAAACTCAGGAAATTCGCACGAAATTAGAGGCTTTTGAGGCAAGCCAAGGTAAGCCATTAAATGGCTCACAACGCCATAAAACCCATTTATTGTTCCCTTGGCTTAATGATTTGGTTCGCAATAGTGCTATTTTGGATGTGATCGAAGATCTGTATGGCGAAAATATATTGTGTTGGACTACTAATTTTTTTATAAAAGAGGCCAATGACCCTAGTTTTGTTTCTTGGCATCAAGATTCAACTTATTGGGGTCTATCTTCTCCCGATGTCATTACGGCATGGATTGCTTTATCACCAAGTAATGAGAAAAATGGTGCAATGGCAATAATTCCGGGTACCCATAGGCTTGATCAAGTGCCACATCGGGATTCTTTTGCAAAAAATAATTTACTTACTCGGGGCCAAGAAATTGCCATGGCAGTTGATGAGACAAAGGCCTTTACTTTGGAGCTAGAGCCTGGGGAGATGTCTTTACATCATGTGCGCATCATTCATGGCTCCCCACCAAATCCTTCTGCGGAGCGACGTATTGGCTTTGCCATTCGTTATATCCCTACTTTTGTGAAGCAAATTGAAGGAGACGACTCGGCAACCTTAGTGCGCGGGGTCGATACTTATCAAACCTTTACCCACGAGCCTAGACCAAGCATAGATATGGCACCAGAATTTGTTGCCTTGCATCAAGCCATTACCGATAAGAGTGCAAAAATTTTATATAAAGATACTAAGGTTAATAGCTACGATGCTTCGATGGCTGATCCTAAGGAGCGGGCTTAAATAGTTAAGCGGCTACCAGACTAAGTATTTAGCTGATAGTAGAAGGGGGGGGGATTTTGCTGCGGCTTCAAGTTTTAGGATTTGCAGAGCGATCCCATAAATTGGGGATTTGAGCGGATGAATAGCCGGAGACAAAACCTTTCTTTTCGCCAGTATCTTTATGGTAAGTATGCCGATTGACTGCGCCAATATTTGCGCCATAGACATGAATGCTAATAGCGTTTTCGGTTGATGAAGCATTGCGCACCACATGAATATCCCCAAGATCGGGGCTGACGGCCTCTACTTCACCAGCCTTCAGAATGGCTTCAGGCCCATCGGGCACTAGTTTTCCAGTGCTATCCTGCTGATACCGTTGGCTAATTTCAGAGCCACGCATCATGCCAATAAGGCCCCATACGCAGTGATCATGGATTGGAGTTTTATGATCTGGCCCCCAGACAAAACTGACGACTGAAAAACGCTCTAAAGGATCAGTATGTAATAAAAACTGTTGATAGTATTCAGGGTGATTAATGGTACAAAAGTCGGGCAACCAGGAGTCATTCGTTATTAGCTCTTTGAGCAGGGCCCCGCCTTGACTAACCAAGGTTGGTTCATCCTGCGTTTTATTGACTAAATGAGTCATAGAAATGACAAAATCTCGCAGGGGGCTAATTGGATGGCTAATTGCTTGCATAGGGTTTCTCCATTAGGGCTTATTTTTGACAGCAGCAAAAGATTGTCTTATTAGCCTGCTAAAACGCAAAGATTAGGGTAAGCCCGCATTTTTATTGCAGCCTAAAAGTCAATATTCAAGTAATATATTAACAACATATTTGATTATTTAAATTGTTATCTAATTTACACCTAGGAGAGGCAGCAATGAGTGTTGTATCTAAACCCATGTTTATGAACGAGCGCCAAAGAAAGTTTCGGGAAGGATATATTGGAGCGATTAGCCCTTTTTATAATGGCATAGTTCATATTGGGGTGATGTATTTGGTAGGAATTAGCGCAATTTATTATTGTGCTTCTCAATTGGTTGCTCCTGGATGGGCTTGGTTAACAATTATTCCTGTAGCTATTGCCGGTAATTTTGTCGAATGGGGAATGCATTTCTTTGTGATGCACCGCTTGATTGATAAATTTGCTTTGCGTGCTATTTATGATCGCCACACCCGTCAGCATCATCAATACTTTACCGACAACGATTACACCATTGATACTACGCAAGAATTTAGAATTGTATTTTTCCCTTGGCGGGTATTAATTGTTTTAGGAATTTTTGGTACCCTTTTTGGTTACATTGCAGCCAAAATTTTTAATCCTAACGTCGGCTATATTTTATATATCACCATGGTTGGGCATTATTTACTTTATGAAACTTTCCATTTTTGCTGCCATGTTCAAGAAAACTGGTTTGTACGCAACCTGCCATTTGTAAATACCATTCGCCGCCATCATGCTGCTCACCATAATTTAGGCATCATGATGCATAAAAATATGAATTTAACCTTTCCAATAGCAGATTGGGCATTGGGTACTTCAGACGTCAAACGCAGTTTGCTCGGCA
>CAMCUP010000009.1 GCA_945878885.1 Polynucleobacter meluiroseus
AAGCGCTCAAGAAAGGGTACCTCATTAAAAAGTAGTGTGAGATTGGCGGCAAATTGGGGCATATTCAGTGGGGCACTATCGGCATTGAAGTGAGCCTGCTACTTTTTGGTTTAATCAACTTTTGCACCAGAAGCCTTCACCAGCGCTCCCCACCGCGGGTAATCAGCACGTATTAAATCAGCAAATTGCTCTGGGCTTGTAGGCATGGTATTGAAGCCCTGTTCTTCTAGCGAGCGCTTGGTATCAGGTTCATTGAGGATGGTGACAATTTCGCGATTGAGACGTTCAACAATGGGACGGGGAGTTCCTGCGCGCACAAAAATGCCATTCCACACGATGGATACATAACCCTTCATACCAGCTTCATCCATGGTTGGCACGCCTGGCAATAAAGGCGAGCGCTTTGCCGAGCCAACCCCTAATGCGCGCAACTTGCCGCTATTCACCAGCATCACAATGGCAGGAAGATTATTAAACATCATCGGCACTTGGCCACCCAGCACATCGTTTAAGGCAGGCGGACCGCCCTTGTAAGGAACATGAAGCAAATCGATATCTGCTTGCATCTTAAATTGCTCTCCAGCTAAATGCATCGTATTGCCATTACCAGCAGAGGCGTAGGCAATCACACCCGGTTTGGCCTTGGCGGCTGCTACCACATCGGCCACACTTTTATAGGGGGTGGCGATATTGACTACAAGTACATTAGCCATTTCGTGAGTACCAGAAACTGGCTGTAGATCTTTCATCGGGTCATATGGCATTTGCTTGCCATATAAGTGCGGATTAATGGTGATGGTACTGGCAGAGCCAAGTAATATCATATACCCATCAGCTGGTACTTTAGCAACATATTCCGAGCCAATATTACCGTTAGCGCCAGGACGATTTTCAATTACTACTGGTTTACCAAGACGTTCACTTAATTTTTTTGCTAACTGGCGTGCGAATACGTCTGCCGCCCCTCCTGGAGGATAAGGCACCACATAGGTGATTGGTTTAGTTGGGTAATCACTCTGAGCGTTAGCTGAGAGAGATAAAAGGCAATTAAATATTCCCACAAGAAGTACTTTGCCAACAAATTGAATCATGTTTTCACCCTCATGTAATGGCGGCTTACCTAATTTAGGATTTACGAATATTACCGTGGTCCAACAAAAGTTTCTTTTCTTTTAGGCAATAATTTCTCAACAGACTCTACTGGAATTTATAAGCTTTTAGAAAGCGTGCTGACTGGATTGGTAGAAATCCATTGGTCTAGGTCCATCGATTGATAATCGCCCGCGTTAAATACAATCAGAATTTCAGCTGGGGTTACCGTCGAGGGGTTTTTTAGGGCATGTCCATATCCTAGCGGAACGTAGCCAATATCACCCTGATTTAATTTACTTACGCTTGCCTTACCGCCCGAAGCAAATACGGTCAGCTCCATCTCTCCTTTCAGCACAAATTGCCACTCATCTGCATTGGGGTGCCAGTGAAAGCCACGTAAACCGCCTGGCTCAAGAGTCATAACCCCTCCAGACATATCAAAGCTAGCGGGAAACTCTTTATTGGTCGCTAATTTAAGGCTGCCACCCTTACCTTCAGTAACTGGTTTTTGTCCTAATAAATTAAATATATGCGAAACCGGTATCGCCGGCGCGTTGGGGTTCAAGGAGTAAGCAGTTTTTAATGGTCCAGCATTTGGGTTATAGCGGGATATATACACTTCCTTTTTAGGCATTTGTTTAACTAATTGCTCCGAGCCAAAATATTGTGTAAGCTTATCTATTGGCGCTGTTGAAATCCAATCGCTTAGTTGAAATGAAGATTGTTCAGTAAACTTACCATTATTAAATACCAAAATAAATTTAGCTCCCTTTTGATCTAAGGCCTCAATACTATGGCCCCAGCCCTTAGGAAAAAACCAAATTCCCCCTGCTTCAACTTCAGCAATTTGAACTTGTCCCCAAGGATTTGTTAAGGTAATTCGGGTTTTGCCTTCGATCATGTAGGCCCACTCAGCTGCATCAGCATGCCAATGCAGCTCTCTGATTGCACCCGGCTGTAAATCCATATAAACACCAGCAATATTTTTACTTACAGGAAAGTTATAGCTACCAGCCTGTTTTACTTTGCCGCCATCATAGCTAGTTAAAGATGCTTTGCTTAAGGGGTAAGAAAAAGATGGCAAGCCTTTTCCATAAGTTGTGCCAGCCATGGATTTTGGACTCAATATGACAGCACTTGATGCTTGCTCGGGGGGTAACAACTTGGCCGCCTTCGGTGCAGAAGATTGCGCGCTGGCTTCAATTGTGATCAGTAAAAATAGTGTCGAGAGTAGCTGAAATTTCACTTTAGCACTTTCTTTTTTTGTTTAAGTTCATCAAGAAAGGGTATAAAAGCACCCTAGCAAACCTATTCAGGTATTAAATAAAAAAAGGCTCGTAAACCTTTGTTTTATAGTGATATTTGGCGGAGCGGACGGGACTCGAACCCGCGACCCCCGGCGTGACAGGCCGATATTCTAACCAACTGAACTACCGCTCCAAATACTGCACTTCATTTACAACGTCACTGTAAAACAAGACTACTTGCTTAATAGCACTAAACCAAAACTGGCGTCCCCAGGGGGATTCGAACCCCCGTACTCACCGTGAAAGGGTGATGTCCTAGGCCTCTAGACGATGGGGACTTGGACTAATTTGTTCAAAATAGTGGTGGAGATAAGCGGGATCGAACCGCTGACCTCTTGCATGCCATGCAAGCGCTCTCCCAGCTGAGCTATACCCCCGCGTTAAATCGCTTGAACCCTCTAAATATCTAACCGCATATTCAAAACAAAACGTGATTTTAGCCTATTTTTAATTCCTAGCTTGTTCTGTTGAAGTATTTGGCGTTGTGTTTAGCCTATTAGCTGGATTCACCTAGCGCCCGATCAAGCCGTTCGATACAGGCTTTGCGCCCCATAATAGCCATCACCGCATCAATTGCAGGGGTTTGGGTAGTAGCAAATAAAGCATAGCGCAAGGGCATAGCCAAAACAGGCATTTTTATTTGATGTTGCGCTAAGATTGCTTTAATGGCTGCCGCATAGGCTTCTTTTGATGCTTCACAGCCCTCAATTGCGTGCCTTAGATCGCTTAAAGCAGGCTTAATAGTTGGCGGAATATGAGCGGCAATCTGCGCTGCAGAATGTTGAGGTGCGGGCGCATAAAATAATTTAGCGCCATCCGCAATTTCTAATAAGGTATTGGCTCGATCTTTTAACAGTCCTACTACTTGCTCAAAATTAGGGCCCCGATGAACATCAATACCGCGTTCTTCGGCGAAGGGCCTCACCAATTCGGCTAAGCGTGCCAGATCAGCCTGTTGAATGTAATGATGATTCAACCAAAGTAATTTTTCAGGATTATGTTGGGCTGGCGAACGGCCTAAATGTGCTAATTCAAACCAGGCGACAAACTGTTCTTTAGAAAATATTTCGGCATCACCGTGGGCCCAACCCAACCGTGCCAAGTAATTCAGAATTGCTTCAGGCAAATAACCAGCTTTTTGGTAATCACGCACACTCATTGCGCCATTACGTTTACTCATTTTTTCACCCGACTCATTTAAAACCGTGGGCAAATGTGCATATACCGGTGGAGTACCACCCAAGGCACGCATGATATTAATTTGGCGCGGGGTATTATTTACGTGATCATCGCCGCGAATAACGTGCGTAATTTGCATATCTAGATCGTCTACTACGACACAAAAATTATAGGTGGGCGTACCATCGCTACGTGCAATTACTAAATCATCTAGCTCTTCATTGCTAATTTCAATTAAACCCTTTACTGCATCTTGCCAAGCAACGCTGCCACTAAGAGAATTTTTAAAGCGAATTACGGGACTGATTCCAACCGGAGGCTCTGGTAATATTTTTTCGGGTTCTGGGCGCCATAGACCGTTATAGCGAGGCTTTTCTTTGTTGGCAACTTGCTCATCCCGCAAAGCATTTAATTCAAGCTCACTCATATAACAATGATAGGCTAACCCAGCATTGAGTAATTCTTGAATTACGGCCCGATAACGATCTAGACGTTGCATTTGATAAATCGGCCCCTCATCGGGATCAAGCCCTAGCCAATGCATACCCTCAAGAATGACCTCAACTGCCTCTAGGGATGAGCGTTCTTGATCGGTATCTTCAATACGTAAAATAAATTGACCCTGATGATGCTGCGCAAAGGCCCAAGGATACAAGGCGCTACGCAAATTACCTAAATGAATAAAGCCGGTAGGGCTGGGGGCAAAACGGGTACGGATAGTCATATTGCTTATTATCTCAGGTCATGAGCTATTTTCTAAAAGCGTGCATACTTTACAGATGAATCAGTTACTTGTATTTATTTGCGATGGGGCACCAGTACGAGGAGAAATCGTCAGCATAGGCAGTGTTTGGCAAGCTATTTTAGAGCACCGCACTGAGCCTTTAGCGGTGCGTAAACTCTTAGGCGACTTTGTCTCGGCCGCAGCCCTGCTAAGCGCAAGCTTAAAGTTTGACGGCACTTTAATTATTCAAGCGCAAAGCAAGGGGCCCGTTTCTCTGCTAGTAGTGGAATGTACGGCTAATTTAACGCTACGCGCAACAGTAAAATTAGCACCCGATTGCGGCGAAATTAATGAGACCGCTACCCTTAGTGAATTACTAGATGCAGATCATACCGGCCGCTTAGTTATCACCTTAGATGCAGCTGAGCGGAAGCCTGGACAAGCCCCTTATCAAGGTATTGTGGCTCTTCAACAAGAAGATTTAGCAGAACGAGCAAAATCTGTAACCTCTGTAGCCGAGGCCATCATGCTCTATATGCGTAATTCCGAACAATTGGATACGCGCATTTGGTTAGCTAGTGACGATGCAAGTTTAGGTGGTTTGTTATTACAACGCTTACCGAACTCCAGTGGACATGCTCACTTAGATGACGACTTAGCAACCGAGGGCTGGAAGCGCATTCAGTTATTAGGCGAAACGATCACTGCTAAAGAGTTGCTAACGCTTGAGCCAGAAACTAACTTGCGCCGACTCTTCCTTGAAGAATCAGCAAGCGCAGGGGTGCGAAGTTTCCCTAAGCGCTCAGTACAATTTGCCTGTCGTTGTTCACGTCAAAAAGTGGCCGATGTATTAAGGATGCTGGGCGAGCCAGAAGTAAATGGCTTGTTAGCAGAGCGTGGCGATGTTGAAACGATCTGCGACTTTTGTGGCAAAACCTATACCTTTGATCTGGTTGATTGTCGCCAAGTATTCAAAACTGATTTGTTAAGCGATGCCACTAGACCAGCCACAAAAGGGCATTAAAGCCCTACCAGATTTATTTCTTAGGCAGTACTGTATCTTTGGCACTACTTGGCGCTAAGGGATTTTCAGCGGGCAAAATTTGTACAAAGTATTCTCCCTCTTTGAGCATGCCGTGCTCGGTGCGAGCCCGCTCTTCAATTGCGCGGGTGCCCTCTTTTAAATCTTTTACATCGCCACTTAATTTTGCATTACGTAGAGTAAGTGCCTGATTTCTTGCTTGTTGGGCAGTAAGTTGGCCTTCCATCTCGTAGACCCTTAGCCACCCTCCTTTACCAAGCCATAAAGGGTATTGAATGCCTATAAAAAGCAGCAGCATCGAGTAAACAATAATTCTCATGTTTTAGATGGTAGCGGTATTGAGATGAAATGGCTATGGGGATGAAATAGTTATTAGAACTAAATGATGATGATGAAACTTAACGCTTTAAATTATAAAAAACTGCTTTACCTGGATAGGTAGCGATATCACCTAAATCTTCCTCAATGCGCAAGAGTTGATTGTATTTGGCAATCCGATCTGAACGCGATAAAGAACCAGTTTTAATTTGGCCCACATTTGTCCCAACAGCAATATCGGCAATCGTACTATCTTCAGTTTCGCCGGAGCGATGCGAGATAACAGCAGTATAGTTGGCCCGTTTAGCCATCTCAATAGCGGCAAATGTTTCAGTAAGAGTGCCAATTTGATTAATTTTAATCAATATCGAATTAGCCACACCTTTATCAATACCTTGTTGCAAAATTCGAGTATTTGTAACAAATAAATCATCACCAACCAATTGGATTTTTTTGCCGAGCTTAGCAGTAATATTGGCCCAGCCATCCCAGTCTGACTCGTGCATGCCATCTTCAATTGACACAATTGGAAATTGGTCGGCTAACTGCCCTAAATAATCTGCGAATTCAGTCGAACTAAGCTGCAAGTTTTCACCGCTTAAGTGATACTTGCCATCTTTATAGAATTCACTAGCAGCACAATCTAAGGCTAATACAACATCCTCGCCAGCTTGATAGCCAGCTTGATCTATTGCACTTAGGATAGTTTGTAAACACTCTTGATTGCTAGTGAAATTTGGCGCAAAACCACCCTCATCCCCAACTGAGGTAGGCATATTTTTAGCCTGCAAAATCTTCTTCAGGGCATGAAAAATTTCTGCGCCACAACGCAAAGCTTCGCGAAAGTTTTTTGCACCTACTGGCATGATCATGAATTCTTGGATATCAAGACTATTGTTGGCGTGCGCGCCACCATTCACAATATTCATCATCGGCACGGGCAATTGCATACCACCAGAGCCCCCAAAGTAACGATACAAAGGCAAGCCCGCCTCTTGTGCCGCCGCCCGTGCTACCGCCATTGATACAGCGAGGGTCGCGTTAGCGCCTAAACGCGCTTTATTATGGGTGCCATCTAATTCAATGAGCGTGTGATCTAAAAAAGCTTGTTCGCTTGCATCAAGGCCCATTACGGCTTCAGAAATTTCGGTATTTACGTTCTGCACTGCTTTTAGAACACCTTTACCTAAATAACGCTTATCGTCGCCATCGCGCAGCTCAATAGCTTCACGTGATCCAGTAGAGGCACCAGAAGGCACCGCAGCTCGACCAATTACACCCGATTCAAGCAAGACATCACACTCAACTGTGGGGTTACCCCGAGAATCTAAAATTTCACGGCCAATAATATCAACAATGGCGCTCATGCACCTTCTCCTAAAGCGTTTAAATTAAAAATCATGTTCAATCAAGATACGGTCTTTTTTGACAACTGTGTCAATGGCCAATAGTGACTCAAGCAATTCTCGCATGCGATTTAATGGCACTGCATTAGGCCCATCAGAAAGAGCTTTTGAAGGATCAGGATGAGTTTCCATAAAAATGCCACTAATACCAACCGCAACGGCGGCGCGTGCCAAGACAGGTACAAATTCACGTTGGCCGCCACTACTACTTCCTTGACCACCCGGTAACTGTACTGAATGCGTGGCATCAAATACTACAGGGGCTTTTGTCGAACGCAATATCGCTAAACTACGCATATCGGAAACTAAATTATTGTATCCAAAAGTCGTCCCTCGCTCACACACCATAAACTGTTGTGGCAAGCCTTTTTCTTGAGCGGCTTCACGTGCTTTGTCGATCACATTAAACATTTCTTGCGGCGACAAAAACTGGCCTTTTTTAATATTTACTGGCTTGCCACTTTGCGCACATGCCCGAATAAAATCGGTTTGCCGACATAAAAATGCAGGCGTTTGCAAAATATCGACAATCGCTGCGACCGGAGCAATTTCAGGAATATCATGCACATCGGTAAGTACGGGTACCCCAATTTGTTTTTTTACCTTGTCTAAAATTTCTAATCCCCGCTCCATACCTAGGCCACGATAAGCACTACCGGATGAACGGTTAGCCTTATCAAAAGATGATTTGTATATAAAGTGGATTCCTAGGGAGCTGGTCATGGCTTTTAATTCGCCAGCAATGTCAAGGGCAGATTGCTCAGATTCAATCACGCAAGGACCCGCAATTAAAAAGAGGGGTTGATTAAGGCCAATTTCAAAGCCACATAAATTCATTGGTGTAAGCGGCATCATCATTAGGCAGCTATTGGCACAACAGCATTATGTCGCTCGAGCGCAGCTTTGATAAAGGCAAGAAATAAAGGATGTCCTGCGCGCGGGGTTGAAGTAAATTCAGGATGAAATTGCACCCCAAAAAACCACGGATGCATGGCGATGGGTAATTCCATCATTTCAGGCAGAGATTCAGTCGGGGTATGCGCTGAAATAATTAAGCCTGCTTTTTCTAAGCGGGGCACATAAGCATTATTAACTTCATAGCGATGGCGGTGTCGCTCATTGACCACGTCACCATAAATACGATGGGCTAGCGTGGTTGGCTTTACAGGACAACTTTGAGAGCCTAGGCGCATGGTGCCGCCCAAATCGGAATCGCTAGCGCGTTTTTCAATGCGCCCTTCACGGTCAAGCCATTCGGTAATTAAGGCAACTACGGGATGCGGGGTATCAAGGTCAAACTCGGTACTATTTGCTCCTTGAATTTGCGCCACATGACGGGCAAATTCAATCACGGCTAATTGCATGCCCAAACAAATGCCTAAGTAAGGAATTTGATTTTCGCGAGCATAACGAATTGCCGAAATTTTACCCTCGGTACCGCGTTTACCAAAGCCCCCGGGCACCAAGATGGCATCTAAATTTTGTAAGCAATCAATCCCCGATTTTTCAATTTGCTCAGAATCAATATAACGAATATTGACTTTAGTTTGATTATAAATACCCGCATGACGCAAGGCTTCAATTAAGGATTTATACGACTCTGTCAGATCGACATATTTTCCAACCATACCAATACATATTTCATTTTGTGGATTTTCTAGTTCATAAACCAGTTTTTTCCAGACTGATAAATCAGCTGGCTTGGCTTCAATCTCGAGCTCGCGACAAATGAGGTCATCCATCCCTTGGGCATGAAGCATTTCAGGAATTTTATAAATCGTATCGACATCCCACACTGAAATAACTGCTTCTTCACGCACATTTGAAAATAAAGAAATTTTGGCGCGCTCATCTTCAGGAATGGGTCGATCGGCGCGACAAAGTAAAACGTTAGGCAAAATACCAATTTCGCGCAGCTTTTGTACCGAATGCTGAGTGGGCTTGGTTTTTAGCTCGCCGGCACTCGCTATATAAGGCACTAAAGTCAGGTGTACATATGCACAGCTACCTTTGGGCATTCGCAAGCCCATTTGCCGAGCTGCCTCTAAAAATGGCAAGGATTCAATATCGCCTACCGTGCCACCAATTTCGCAAATAGCAATATCGGCATGCCCATCATGGCTCGCTAAAGCGCCCTTTTCAATAAAACTGAGAATTTCATTGGTGATATGGGGAATTACTTGCACAGTTTTACCTAAATATTCACCTCGGCGCTCTTTACGAATGACTGATTCATAAATTTGGCCAGTAGTAAAGTTATTACTTTTGCGCATTTTGGCCGAAATAAAACGTTCGTAATGCCCCAAGTCGAGGTCAGTTTCGGCGCCATCTTCGGTGACAAAGACTTCGCCATGTTGAAATGGGCTCATGGTACCCGGGTCAACGTTAATATAGGGGTCTAATTTAAGGAGGGTGACCTTCAGGCCGCGTGATTCGAGAATCGCGGCTAGCGAGGCGGCTGCAATACCCTTCCCAAGGGAAGAAACTACGCCGCCAGTGACAAAAACAAATTTAGTCATCGCTTAGGCTCGGTTGGAAATCGTAATTATACCGATACCAGGCAATAACACACCAAATTATGCAAAATTCCCTAGCCACCCTTAATCTTGAAATTACTGCACCAAACCAGTGGGAAAGTGGTGCCGACGGGGCGCCAACGATTTACAATGGGGGGTCTTAATGGAGTCAAAAACTTACCTCGAGGATGAATGATGTTAGAAAGCTACAACACCCAAGTTGCTGAACGTGCTGCCCTTGGTATTCCACCTCTGCCCCTGACTAAAGATCAAACGGCATTATTGCTCGGCCTACTAAAAAATCCGCCAACCGGTACCGAAAAACAGCTGGTTGATTTAATTACCTATCGGGTGCCTGCAGGCGTTGATGAAGCTGCCAAGGTTAAAGCTGAGTTTCTCGATAAGGTAGCTAAGGGTGAAGAAAAAACACCCCTGCTCTCACGCATTGAGGCAACAGAATTGCTCGGCACAATGCTTGGGGGTTACAACATCAAACCCTTGGTTGATTTATTAAGCGATGCGCAATGTGGCGCAACTGCGGCTGCGGTATTGAAAAAGACCCTCCTGATGTTCGATTACTTTAATGACGTGCAAGAGCTAGCCGAAAAAGGGAATGTTAATGCCAAGGCTGTAATGCAAAGTTGGGCTGATGCTGAATGGTTTACCAGCCGTCCTGCCGTACCAGAAAGCATGATTCTGACTGTTTTTAAAGTCACTGGTGAAACCAATACAGATGATTTATCACCCGCACCAGATGCGTGGAGTCGTCCCGATATTCCCTTGCATGCCACGGTAATGTTAAAAAACCCGCGGGCTGGAATCGAGCCCGATGAAGTCGGTGTGCGTGGTCCCATGAAACAAATTGTTGAGCTACAAAAAAAAGGTCATCAAATTGCTTATGTGGGCGATGTAGTCGGCACTGGTTCTTCTCGCAAATCGGCCACCAATTCGGTGCTGTGGTGGACTGGTCAAGATATTCCCTTTGTACCCAATAAACGTTTTGGTGGCGTTTGCTTAGGTGGAAAAATTGCGCCAATCTTTTTTAACACAATGGAAGATGCTGGCGCATTGCCGATTGAGTTAGACGTATCACAAATGAATATGGGCGATGTAATTGATTTACGTCCCTATGAAGGCAAAGCACTAAAAGATGGAAAAGTCATTGCTGAATTCAAACTAAAATCGCCAGTCATTTTGGATGAAGTGCGCGCTGGTGGACGAATTCCGCTCATCGTTGGCCGAGGCCTTACTGCAAAAGCAAGAACTGCCATGGGCTTAGCAGCATCTACTGAATTTCGTGTACCTGTTACGCCGCCCGATCAGCAAAAAGGTTTTAGCTTGGCGCAAAAGATTGTGGGCCGCGCCTGTGGCCTACCAGAGGGTCAAGGTGTCCTTCCTGGAACATATTGTGAGCCCCACATGACTACCGTAGGATCGCAAGATACAACTGGCCCAATGACACGAGATGAACTAAAAGATTTAGCCTGTCTAGGTTTTTCAGCCGATTTAGTCATGCAGTCTTTTTGCCATACCTCGGCCTACCCAAAACCTGTCGACATTCGTACCCATCACGAATTACCTGCTTTTATGACTAACCGTGGTGGGGTCTCCTTGCATCCTGGCGATGGTGTAATTCATAGTTGGCTCAACCGATTATTGCTGCCCGATACCTGTGGTACAGGTGGCGATAGCCATACCCGCTTTCCAATTGGCATTTCATTTCCCGCTGGATCTGGGTTGGTTGCGTTTGCTGCAGCAACTGGGGTTATGCCGCTCGATATGCCCGAGTCGGTCTTAATTCGCTTCAAGGGCAAAATGCAACCCGGTATTACCTTACGCGACTTAGTTAATGCCATCCCTCTATATGCCATTAAACGTGGCTTACTCACAGTAGAAAAAACCGGCAAGAAAAATGTATTCTCTGGTCGTATTTTAGAAATTGAAGGCCTACCTGATTTAAAAGTAGAACAAGCCTTTGAACTCTCTGATGCCTCTGCCGAGCGGTCGGCTGGTGGCTGCACTGTGCACTTAAATAAAGAACCCATCATCGAATACATGCGCTCAAATATCACGCTAATGAAGTGGATGATTGCCAATGGGTATGAAGATAAGCGCACTTTAGGTCGACGTATTAAAGCCATGGAAGCCTGGATTGCCAACCCGCAATTATTAAAAGCGGATGAAAATGCAACTTACGCTGAAGTCATTGAAATTAATATTGATGACATCAAAGAACCTATTCTTGCTTGTCCTAACGATCCAGATGATGTGAAATTCTTGTCCGAAGTTGCTGGTGTAAAAATCGATGAGGTCTTTATTGGCTCATGCATGACTAATATTGGCCACTTTCGTGCCGCAGGAAAAGTGCTTGAAGGTAAAACGGATATTCCCACCCGGTTATGGATTGCACCCCCCACCAAAATGGATGCAATGATTCTTACCGAAGAAGGTTATTACGGCATCTTAGGCCGTACTGGGGCGCGCCTTGAATCGCCAGGCTGCTCTTTATGCATGGGCAATCAAGCACAAATGCGCAAAGGCGCTACCGCTGTGTCAACCTCAACCCGCAATTTCCCTAATCGTTTAGGTATCGATACACACGTTTATTTGGCGTCAGCAGAATTAGCCGCAGTCGCTGCACTCTTAGGGCGCTTACCAACTCCTAAAGAATATTTAGAACAAGTCGCTGCACTCGATAGTAAATCGTCTGAAGTGTACCGATATATGAATTTTGACAAAATAAAAAGCTTTAGTGAAATGGCTGATACCGTTACAGTCTAACTCGTAATTTTGCGCAATTTATTCTTGCGCTGCACCTGTTAAATCTCCAATGCCAGATCTTGTCTGGCATTGGCATTTCTGAGGCCTTTAGCCCATGTTGCAGTAACCAAGCCAGTTTGTGCCTGAATTAATTGCGCACGCTTTTTAATACTTTTCCATTCTGCATAAATATGTGGGCCTTTAAAAGCAATTGCTACCGCATTGCAATCGTGTGACTCAGGAAATAACAACACTCGATCATGAAATGCTTTACAAATATTTTTGAGGTTACGTTTAAAGCTTTTATGTTGTGAAAATAAATTAACTGTCATCACCCCAGGACTGCGTAAAACCCCATAGCAGCCCTGATAAAACTCGAGCGAGCTTAGTACTGGGCCCTCGGCGGCTACATCATAGAGGTCAACTTGTAAGGCATCATATTGCTCAGTATTTGTAGCAGAAAGTACGAATTCCAAGGCATTGCTTTGCCTCACTTCTAGGCGCCGATCATCATCGGGCAGATAAAACATGGTACGAGCTGCAATAATTACTGCTGGATTTAGTTCAATTGCAGTAGTTTTTACTGCTGCGCAATAACGGTGCTGAAACTTTGCCAGGGCACCGGTGCCAAGCCCTAATTGAGCCACTTGTAGCCCAGGGCGGGTTTCTAAAAATAATAACCAAGCCATCATTTGTTGGTTGTAATCCAAATAAATTTCATCAGGATCATTTAAGCGCATGGCACCTTGAATTAAATCGCTGCCAAAATGTAAATACCGAATTCCACCGGATTCTGAAAAGGTTACTGGCTCTAGCGCCAAGCTACGTGATTTTGATAACGCCATCAAGACTTGCCTCGCTAATTAACCCAAGACCGCGCGTTACGAAATAAACGCATCCATGGGCTTGCTCCATCGGCAATAGTATTCCACTCTGACGGATGCCAACTAAGCTGTACAGTACGAAAAACCCGTTCTGGGTGCGGCATCATAATTGTGAAGCGACCATCTGGAGTAGTCACCCCAGTTAAGCCGCCGGCCGAACCATTAGGGTTTAGAGGATAGGTTTCGGTAGCTTCACCACGGTGGTTAATAAAGCGTAAAGTTGCTAAGTTGGCAGCCTGTAATTGCTGGGCATTCCCTTGCCGACTAAAGTTGACGAGACCTTCGCCATGCGAAACTGCAATTGGTAAGTGGCTTCCTGCCATGCCTTGGGTAAAAATCGAGGGTGATGGCAAGATCTCCACCATCGCTAAGCGGGCTTCAAATTGCTCTGATTGATTACGGGTAAATAGAGGCCACGATTCGGCGCCAGGAATAATTTGCGCTAAATTACTCATCATTTGACAGCCATTACAAATGCCCAAGGCGAAACTATTTGCTTGCGCAAAAAAATGAGCAAATTGATCACGCAATTGCGCATTAAATAGAATCGTCTTAGCCCAGCCTCCGCCAGCACCCAAAACATCACCGTAACTAAACCCTCCACAGGCTACTAAACCACGAAAGTTACTTAACTGCGCCCTGCCTGCAATTAAATCTGACATATGAACATCATAGGTATCAAAGCCAGCCCAATGCATGGCATAGGCCATTTCTATATGGGAATTCACGCCCTGTTCACGCAAAATTGCCACTGGTGGACGCATGCCCTTCTGTATGAAGGGTGCGGCAATATCTTGCTGGGCATCGAAGGTAACGATGGGAGTCATCCCTGGATCAGTGAGGTCATCAAGCAAGCAAATTTCACTATCGGCGCAAGCAGGATTATCGCGTCCACGAGCAATTTGCCAACTGGTGTTTTGCCAGAATTTTTGTAAAGATTCTCGGCTAGCGCTATAAATCTTTTTGGCATCGCACCAAATTTCAATCATGCCGGTCGTATTGGGTTTGCCAATGACATGGCTACAAGCGCTTAAATTAAGGCGTCGTAAGATTGCAAAAATAGCATCGCGTTGACTGCGCCTAATTTGAATGACGACCCCTAACTCTTCATTAAATAAAGCTCGCATGGTAAGGTCGTGGCGTTTGCCCGAAATTTGTTGCGCCCAATTTTTAGTATCGCCATAATCGGCTTCTTGTTGGGAATCTACTGCCAACATATCGACATTGAGCGATATGCCACAATGCGTTGCAAAAGCCATTTCGGCAATACAAGCTAATAAACCACCATCTGAGCGATCGTGATACGCCAAAATGAAGTGTTGCTGGCGTAATTCAATAAGTACAGCAGTCAAGGCTTTGAGGTCGTCTGCAGAGTCTAGATCAGGCGTTAAGCACCCTGTTTGATTTAATACTTGCGCCAAAATACTACCAGCCAGTCGATTTTTACCGCGACCTAAATCAATTAAAACTAATTCGGTATCGCTTAGCGAGTGACTAGCGTCAGTAGCCTGTAAAACAGGTGTGAATGTTTGACGCACATCTTGCACCGGCGCAAAAGCAGAAATAATTAACGAGACTGGTGAAATTACTTGCTTTGAGACGTCATTTTCTTGCCAAGTGGTGGCCATCGATAAAGAATCTTTACCTACCGGAATAGAAATGCCTAAAGCAGGACATAATTCCATGCCAAGCGTTTTTACTGATTCAAATAACATGACATCTTCACCCGCTAAGCCACAAGCTGCCATCCAATTAGCAGATAACTTTACATCCGCTAATGCGCGTATATCGGCAGCGAATAGATTAGTTAAAGCCTCACCAACTGCCATTCGAGCTGCAGCAGGCGCATTTATTACTGCTAATGGAGTACGCTCACCCATCGCCATAACCTCGCCCCGATAGCCCTTAAAGTCCATCAGGGTAACGGCACAATCTGCTACCGGCACTTGCCAAGGCCCAACCAATTGGTCTCGAGCATTTAATCCGCCCACCGTTCGGTCGCTTATCGTAATTAAAAAACTTTTACTAGCTACTGTAGGCTGTTGCAAGACCCAAGTAATGCAGGCGGATAAATCAGTGTCAGTCAGATTGATGTCGGCAAAAGATGTCTGTGTTTGCTCAACTGTGCGATGCATCCGTGGCGGCTTGCCTAACAGAACCTCCATTGGCATATCGATTGGCCAGGCAGCTGAAGTGCTTGGATTTTGCTGGGAATCATGTAAACGTAATTGGCGCTCTAGTGTGGCAATACCAACTATAGCTAGTGGGCAACGCTCACGCTCACAAATTTGCTGAAAGAGCTCAAGGTCCTCACTTGCAATAGCTAATACATAACGCTCTTGTGATTCATTGCACCAAATTTCAGCAGGGCTCATGCCACTCTCTTCAAGTGGAATCTGGCGCAATTGAAAATCAGCGCCTAAGCCAGCGCCATCGGCTAACTCGGGAAAGGCATTAGATAAGCCCCCTGCCCCAACATCATGAATCGAAATAATTGGATTATTTTCACCCAAATAACAACATGCATTAATAACCTCTTGCGCCCGCCGTTCAATTTCAGGATTACCGCGTTGTACCGAATTAAAATCAAGATCGGCGGTATTGGTGCCAGTAGTCACCGAACTGCCAGTAGCGCCTCCCATTCCGATGCGCATTCCTGGTCCACCCAATTGAATGAATAAGTGACCTGCTTTAATTGGCTTTTTGGCAGTATGGTTATCAGCAATATTGCCGATTCCGCCAGCGATCATGATGGGTTTGTGATAACCCCTACGCACCCCATTAATAGTTTGCTCGAAAACCCGAAAGTAACCGCCTAAATTAGCACGACCAAATTCGTTATTAAAAGCTGCGCCCCCAAGCGGGCCATCAATCATAATTTGTAACGGTGAGGCAATGCGCTCTGGCTTACCGTAGGGGGTGATCTCCCAGGGCAATTGGGTGCCAGGAAGATGTAAATTAGATACCGAAAAACCAGTTAAACCTGCTTTAGGGCGCCCACCAATACCCGTGGCACCCTCATCACGAATTTCTCCTCCGGCACCAGTAGATGCACCAGGAAAAGGCGCAATGCCGGTAGGATGATTATGCGTTTCCACTTTCATCAAGGTATGCATTAAGCGCAGCTCTTTTTGATATTGATGCGCTTTACCTTGCGGAGCCCATATTTCTGCTTCACACCCCGCCATCACTGCAGAGTTATCCGAATAGGCTACGATAGTGCCCTGTGGTTGCAAGCGATGGGTATTGCGAATCATTGCAAAAAGCGATTGATCTTGGTCAACCCCATCAATAGTCCAAGTGGCGTTAAAAATTTTATGCCGGCAATGTTCGCTATTAGCTTGGGCAAACATGATTAATTCCACATCGCTTGGATCGCGCCCCAGACGCTGAAAATTTTCGGCTAAATAGCTAATTTCGTCTGCAGATAAAGCCAAACCTAAGTTAATATTAGCTTGATTTAAGGCCTCTTCCCCTTGCGCTAAGACGGCAATTCGCTTTAAAGGAGTATCAGTTAAAGATTGATACAAGGCCTCTACTTGGGATGACTTAATAACTACCTCTTCAGTCATGCGATCATGAATTACGCTAAAGATAAGTTGTTGCTCAACTGGGGTTAATGATTTAGCACTGCGCCAAGTAAATTGAATACCGCGCTCAATTCGCAAGACTTCAAGGCCGCATTGCCGAGCAATTTCTGTGGCTTTACTTGCCCATGGCGATACGGTTCCAAAACGAGGAATGGTGATGGCTTGGTGATTTAGCTGAGTGGGGACAGCAGCCTGTGTGAAAGCCTTAAACGGCTCACCATAGCTTAGTAAGGCCTCTAAAACCTGAGTTTGCTGAGCATCTAAAGCTTTCTTTGCCCACACAAAGTGCAGATATTGCCCTGAAATCCAATCAAGCACTATTCCTTGCTTTGCAAGATCAGCTAAAAGCCGTTGCTGGCGAAAGGATGAAAGGGCACTGGCCCCAGGCATACAGCAGAAAAAAGGCATCCTTAGATTATAAGAGTTGTCTTCATTCGGGTAGTAGTCTACCGCCCTGCAACTGTATTTGCCGACCACAGCGCTTGGCTAGAGCCAGATCGTGGGTGACCAAAATTAAAGTTGAACCATTATCGTGATTTAAAGAAAATAAAAGCTCAATTATTTTTGCACCACTGTGCTCATCAAGACTACCAGTGGGCTCATCGGCAAATAACATCGCAGGTTTGCCAATAAAGGCACGCGCCAAGGCTACTCGCTGCTGCTCGCCTCCTGATAAAGTTTTAGGAAAATGTTCTAAGCGCTGTTCTAAGCCAACCTTACCTAGCCAGACAATAGCCTGTGCGCGAGCCGTTGCCACATCAATTCCGCGTAACTCTAAGGGTAACATCACATTTTCGATGGCCGTTAAGTGCGGAATTAATTGAAATGACTGAAATACAAAACCTAAAGTCTTGCCGCGAATTCGAGCTCGTTGATCTTCATCTAATTGGCTATAGGGTAAGTTCATTAATTCGATCGAACCCGTACTTGGTATATCGAGCCCCGCCAGCAAGCTGAGTAAAGTACTCTTTCCCGAGCCCGAAGCGCCCACAATAGAGACACTCTCACCGACCAAAACAGTAAAGTTAATATCTTCTAAAATTGTTAATGGGCCATCACTCGTCTCGACTACCTTACCAATCTGCTTGGCCCTTAAAGCGAGCTTGGTTTTTTCTTGTACAGGTAAATCAACGGACTGAAGCATAAAATGGGGGCAAGATTCTTTGGCGGTTCTTTTTAATGGGGGCAATTTGTATCGCAGCAAATTACTAACAGTGCTTATCTTACTCGTGCTCGGGTTTTTCGTGTCAGCGCATGCAAAGTCCAGTCAAGCAAACCCAAGCAAGCAGCCTAGCCAGCCAAATCTTCCGGTCATGCTAGTGCTTGGCGATAGCCTTTCAGCTGAATATGGCATTAGCCGAGGCGAAGGATGGGTTAGTTTGCTTGAGCACCAACTCAACGACAAAGCGCCTAATTGGCAGGTCTTTAATGCCAGCATTAGCGGGGAAACTACCGCGGGGGGTTTGAGTCGTTTGCCCGATCTGCTACGGCAAAAAAAACCCCAATTGGTCATTATTGAGTTAGGCGCTAATGATGCTTTAAGGGGGCTAGCATTAAGTAGCTCAGAAAAGAACTTACGCACTATGGTGCAACTCAGTCGCAAAGCAAAGGCCAAAGTTCTTCTACTAGGGATGCGTATTCCAGTAAATTATGGGGCTACCTACAGCAAGCAATTTGCCGCCATGTACCCTGCTATTGCCTCAGCAGAGCACGTTAGTGTTGTCCCATTTTTTCTCAAAGGCGTGGCAGAAAAACCAGAGTTGTTTCAAGCAGATCGATTACACCCAACAGCTGAAGCACAAAGTATTTTATTGCAGAATGTCTTGGGCAAGTTAAGGCCCATGCTTTAACTGCCAGCAGCTAAATTAGCGCTAGCCTGCTTGAGTGGATTAATTATTTTTACACCTGCACTGTCACGCCAATGCGTCATAAAGCTAGCAAAATCTGCTTGAGCTGCCAGCTGAGCAATTTGTTGGGCCTGCGCCTGCTGTACCTTTGGATCAAGCGCAGATGCTGCTCGCGCTTCTGCCACTACATAAAGCGTAGTACCGGTACTGTTATTTGCCTTCGATAAAGCAAGGGGTAATTTAGTAACATTGGCCGACATCACCGCTTCTAAAGCATCGGCAGTTAAATTAACTGGTTTATTACGCGAAATCCAAGCGGCAGCAGTAAAGCCAGCCGTATTTTTAGGATCTTTTTGCAATAATACAAAGCGCTCAGCCGCTGCAGCCGTTGCCAACTTTTCAGCCAATTGCAGAGCCACTTGTCGTTTTACTTCCACAACCACATCTTTCAAAGGCAAAGTACTTGCAGGATAAAGCTCTGTTACCCGAGCCGATACAAAAACCCCTGGGCTAATTTGCACTGCTTCAATATTACGTTTATTTTTAAGCGCATCATCACGAAATAAGGCCTGCAAAACTTTGTCATTGCTAAGTGGGCTACCCTTTGGTAAGTTGGCAGCGCCAGAACGAGATAAGCCCTTTTGACTTTGTATTGAGAGTTTTAATTTATCGGCTGCAGGCTTCAGGCTATCGGCTTGTTCATAGGTTAAATTTGCAAACGAATCTGCTTTATCGCCAAACACTTTAGCGTCTTCTTTAGGATCGGCTTGCAATACTAAAAATTGCACATCGATTACTTCAGGGATGGCAAATAATTTAGCATTCGCTTGATAAAAAGCTTGAATTTCGGCTTCACTCGGATTCACTTTATTCACATAATCGCTAGCATTAAATTGCAAGGTTTGAATTTGCCGTTCGGCACCATACAAAGCAGTAATCTGATTTGCCAATTTTGGAGTGGGCAATTCGGTGCGCGCTACAGAACTTACCAATTGTTGCGCCATTAAATCAAATCGTTGCGAACCCTCAAACTGCTCTACGCTCATGCCGTTACTGGCTAATAGTTGGCGATATTTAGCGGCATCAAAACTACCATTGGTATCGTATAAGGCACGAATTTCAGGAATACGCTTTAAGTTTTGTGCCAAAGCTTCATTACTTACACGTAAATTTAATTGCTTCACGGCAAAGCCCATCAGACGCTGCTGCAAGAGCTCGTCTAGGATCGCCTGCTTAAAGCCCAGGCTTTGGGCTATTTGGCCTTGCACGCCAATGCGGTCGGCTTGGCGTTTAGCTGCAGCATCAATTTCTTGCATGGTAATGGGGTTGCCATCTACCTTCATCACATCGGTTGCTTTATCCATAAAGCCGGTGTAACCAGAAATTCCCCATAAGGCGAATGACGGCACAATCAGCAGCAATAAGATGAACTGTAAAAGTCGTTGATGGGTGCGAACAAGATCAAACATAAAGAGGTCGAATAGCCAGTAATGAAATGATTGGAGTGGTGGGCGCTGACGGGCTCGAACCGCCGACATTCTGCGTGTAAGGCAGACGCTCTACCAACTGAGCTAAGCGCCCCAACTGTTTCAGAACGAGATTGTAACCTTTTTCAATGTTTAATTACATCACCAGTGCCGGTGCCTGCTGCAGCGGGCTTCGC
Source organism: Polynucleobacter meluiroseus (assembly GCA_945878885.1). GTDB lineage: Bacteria > Pseudomonadota > Gammaproteobacteria > Burkholderiales > Burkholderiaceae > Polynucleobacter > Polynucleobacter meluiroseus_C. The sequence goes on from CAMCUP010000009.1 coordinate 20,329, forward strand.
CTCTGCTGCTTTAGCTAACTCAGCAGCACTTAACTCCGGTAAAGCTTCAGGCGCTCGTTCTAGCGCTAACTCCAAGACTTTATCAATCCAGCGTACTGGCACGATTTCAATGGCATTTTTAACATTATCAGGAATTTCAATTAAATCTTTTACATTTTCTTCTGGAATCAATACCAGCTTAATTCCACCCCGATGTGCCGCCAACAATTTTTCCTTCAAACCACCAATTGGCAAAACCTCACCCCGTAAAGTAATTTCACCAGTCATGGCAATATCAGCGCGCACTGGAATTCCCGTAAAAACTGAAACTAAAGCAGTGGTAATAGCAATGCCAGCCGATGGGCCATCTTTCGGTGTCGCCCCTTCGGGAAAGTGAATGTGAATATCTTTCTTCTCAAATACTTCATCGCTAATGCCTAGGCGTCTTGCGCGCGAGCGCACTACTGTGCGAGCGGCCTCTACCGACTCTTTCATCACATCGCCAATTGAGCCAGTGCGGGTTATCACACCTTTACCCGACATCACCGCAGCTTCAATGGTCAATAAATCACCACCAACCTCTGTCCAAGCTAAGCCCGTAACCTGACCAATTTGGTTGTCTTTAGCGGCCAACCCAAAGTCGTACATGCGGACCGATAAAAACTTTTCTAAATTATCAGCATTAACCACAATAGGCGCAGCTTCTTTTTTTAGTAAAAGTAACTTCACAACTTTGCGGCAAATTTTGCTTAGCTCGCGCTCTAAAGAGCGTACCCCAGCTTCGCGAGTGTAGTAACGGATAATACTTCGCACCGCACTTTCTTCAATTTTGAGCTCATCTTTTTTCAAGCCATTATTTTTAAGTTGCTTTGGAATTAAATAATTCATCGCAATATTGGTTTTTTCGTCTTCGGTATAGCCTGCTAAACGAATAATTTCCAGGCGATCTAGTAGAGGTCCAGGAATATTTAGTGAATTTGCAGTTGCCACAAACATCACATCAGATAAATCAAAATCGACTTCGACATAATGGTCTTGAAAAGTATGATTTTGTTCAGGATCTAAAACCTCTAGCAAAGCGCTGGCCGGATCACCCCGAAAATCCATGCCCATCTTATCGACTTCATCCAATAAAAATAAGGGATTACGTACGCCAACTTTAGTTAAGCTCGATAAAATTTTACCCGGCATAGAGCCAATATAGGTTCGACGGTGACCGCGAATTTCTGATTCATCGCGCACGCCACCTAAGGCCATGCGCACAAATTTACGATTGGTAGCACGCGCAATCGATTGCCCCAGAGAAGTTTTGCCAACTCCAGGAGGCCCAACCAAACATAAAATGGGTGCCTTGACTCGATCTACTCGCTGTTGCACAGCAAGATATTCAAGAATGCGTTCTTTGACTTTATCAAGCCCATAATGATCTTCATCCAATACCTTTTCGGCATTGGTTAAATCATTATTAATTTTACTTTTCTTTTTCCAAGGTAAATTTACTAAGGTATCAATAAAATTACGAATCACCGTTGCTTCAGCCGACATGGGTGACATTAACTTTAACTTTTTTAGCTCCGACTCAGCCTTCTTGAGAGCCTCTTTAGGCATATGCGCTGCTTTAATCCGTTTTTCTAGTTCATCTAAATCGGCACCCTCTTCACCTTCGCCCAATTCTTTTTGAATCGCTTTTACTTGCTCATTTAAGTAATACTCGCGTTGGCTTTTTTCCATCTGCCGTTTGACGCGACCACGTATGCGTTTTTCAACTTGTAAAATATCGATTTCGCTTTCTAAATCGGCCAATAGACTCTCTAAGCGTTGCACCACGTCACTCATCTCAAGTAAGCGTTGTTTTTGCTCTAGCTTAACTGGCAAGTGTGCACAAATGGTATCGGCTAAACGGCTAGCATCATCAATACCGCCCAAAGAAGATAAGATCTCTTGGGGAATTTTTTTATTCAATTTGACGTACTGATCAAACTGCGCCATGATTGCACGGCGCAGGGCCTCGGTTTCATGCACATCAATAACATCTATGGGCTGTGGGCTTGCCTCACAACTAAAGTAGCCCATGCTATCTTCAATTTGACTGACATCGGCCCGCTGCGACCCCTCAACTAAAACTTTGACGGTGCCGTCGGGAAGTTTTAGCATTTGCAGAATACTGGCGATACAGCCTACTTGGTATAAATCTTCAACCGAAGGCTCGTCTTTAGCTGCCGCCTTTTGCGCGACTAAAAGCACGCTTTTGCCAGTTTCCATCGCTGCCTCTAGAGCCTTAATTGATTTGGGGCGACCCACAAATAGGGGAATAACCATGTGGGGAAACACCACCACGTCGCGCAGGGGTAGTAAAGGCAGCTGAATGGGTTCAGAGGGAAGTAATAACGGGCTCGGCATGCAGAAATCCTCCAAATAAGTAATGCGCTAAAAAGTGCCAAAAATTGTAAAAGATACTATCTGGCGACTTTCTTAACGACTAGGATACTACCTATATGGGTGCACCCCAAAAAAATGCAAGGGTAGAAATGCGAAAAATACCAGTTGAAAAGGGGTTAAATCAGCTATTTAGGCTTTTTTAGCCTGATTTTCAGCTTCAGCCGCGCCCATTTCAGCGTGTTTATAGACCAGCAGGGGTTTACCATCAATCGCAATAGTGCTTTCATCAATGACTACTTTTTGCACATTTTGTAGCGATGGCAAGTCGTACATTACGTCCATCAAGGAACCCTCTAAGATCGAACGCAAACCCCGCGCACCAGTTTTGCGAGCAATGGCTTTTTTGGCAATTGCTGCTAGCGCTCCTGACCGCACTTCAAGCTCAGCACCTTCCATGCTGAGAAGGGCTTGATATTGCTTCACTAAAGCATTTTTTGGCTCAGTTAAAATTTGCACTAAAGCAACCTCATCTAATTGAGTCAAGGTAGCTAATACGGGCAAACGACCAATAAGTTCAGGAATTAAACCAAACTTAATCAAATCTTCGGGTTCAACTTCTTTTAATAAATCACCAATCGCGCGATCATCTTTGCCTGCCACATCGGCACTAAAGCCAATACCCGACTTAGCCGTGCGTTGCTGAATAACTTTTTCAAGACCATCAAACGCGCCGCCACAGATAAACAAAATATTGGTAGTGTCAACCTGAAGAAAATCTTGATTTGGGTGTTTTCTGCCGCCCTGCGGCGGAATTGAGGCCATCGTACCTTCAATTAACTTCAGCAAAGCTTGCTGGACGCCCTCACCCGATACATCGCGTGTAATTGAAGGATTGTCAGACTTACGAGAAATCTTATCAATTTCATCGATATACACGATGCCCTTTTGGGCTTTATCAATATTGTAGTCACAGCTTTGTAGAAGCTTTTGAATAATGTTTTCAACATCTTCACCAACGTAGCCAGCTTCAGTTAAGGTAGTGGCATCCGCCATTACAAAGGGCACATTAAGCATACGGGCTAAAGTCTGAGCTAATAAAGTCTTGCCAGAACCCGTTGGCCCAATCAGCAAAATATTACTTTTCGCCAGCTCTACCCCATCAATTATGGCTTTAGCAGGTGATTTGCTGATCTTTTTATCGCTCGCCGATTTTTCTTGAGCCTTTCCTTTTGAGCTACCTTTTTCATTACTCGACAGATCGTCAATGACAGCAGCTGTTTCAGCCTTTTCTTTGGCTACTGGGGGTAGATGCAATAAACGCTTGTAATGGTTATAGACCGCTACCGCCAAAGTCTTTTTCGCTAAATCTTGTCCAATCACATATTGATCTAAATTTGCGCGGATTTCATGAGGAGTTGGAATAGCATCGCCACCTTCGCTTGCGGGGAGCTTAGCAATTTCTTCTTGAATAATATCGGTGCATAAATCAATGCACTCATCACAAATAAAAACCGAAGGACCAGCAATGAGCTTTTTAACTTCATGCTGACTCTTGCCGCAAAATGAGCAATACAGTAACTTATCAGAAGAGGTGCTATCGCTCAAGGTATTTACTCAATTTAGTTAGTCAAGATTAATAAAATAGCCAAAAGGTAAGGTGCCGATAAAAAGGGTAAATTGCCAATTACCCTAGGGACGCTTATCGATCACTTTATCAATCAAACCATAATCACGGGCTTGCTCAGCCGACATAAAGTTATCACGATCAGTATCCTTTGCGATCGTTTCGATCGATTGCCCTGTGCGATCAGCTAAAATTTGATTTAAACGTTCGCGTAAATATAAAATTTCTCTAGCTTGAATTTCAATGTCAGAAGCCTGGCCACGCGCGCCACCTAAGGGCTGATGAATCATGACACGTGAATTGGGCAAGGCATAGCGCTTATCTTTTTCGCCTGCGCTTAGTAAAAATGCACCCATACTCGCCGCCATTCCCATACACAAAGTGCTAACGTGGGGTTTAATAAATTGCATGGTGTCATAAATCGCTAATCCAGCTGATACCGAACCGCCTGGCGAATTAATATAGAGTGAAATTTCTTTATCAGGATTTTCGCTTTCTAAAAATAGCAATTGGGCAATGACTAAATTTGCGGTTTGATCGTTTACCTCACCAACTAAAAAAACCACTCGCTCGCGCAATAGGCGTGAATAAATGTCGTAGGCTCGTTCGCCACGTCCCGAAGTTTCAATTACCATTGGCACCAAACCTAAACCTTGGGGTGCCATGCTCCCATCTAAAGTATCTAGCGAAGACTGGTAATAGGTGCCGCCTTGCATTTTGCTCATAATTTGCCTCATTGTCCTAGTTTACTCAGTTCCTCAAACGTTACTTGCTGGTCGGTAACTGTGCCAAGCTCACTCACATACTTCATTACATTTGCCTCTAAGACCGCCGACTCTATATCTTTAAGCCGACTAGGATCGCTATAAAACCACCTTACTACTTCTTTGGGATCTTCATAGGTAGCTGCTTGATCTTCGATTTCGGCTTTAATTTGCTCAGGTGTTACAACTAAATTTTTCTGCTTAACTAACTCGCTCAAAATAAGCCCTAAGCGCACGCGTTTTTGTGCCTGTTCAGCAAACATCTCAACCGGAATCGGGGCATCTTTCGCATTAGGAATACCGCGTTGCATTAAGTCTTGCCGTGCCATGTTTACTAAACGCTCTTGCTCATTAGAAACTAAAGCCTTAGGAACGTCTAATTCGCATAACTTTTCTAATTGCCCCATCACTTCATTTTTCATCAATAACTGAGTACGACGTTTAACTTCCCGCTCTAAATTTTCACGTACTTCACTACGCATTTTTTCAATGCCACCTTCTATAACCCCTAAAGACAAAGCGAAGGCCTCATTGACCTCTGGCAAATGCGCCCAACGAACCTCTTTCACGGTAAGCGTAAAGTCGGCCGTTTTACCTGCCACTTCTTTGCCATGGTAATCAGCAGGAAAGGGTAAAGTAAATGTTTTGCTTTCGCCGGCTTTCATGCCGAGGGCTGCTGCTTCAAATTCAGGCAGCATACGTCCTTCACCTAAAACAAACTCAAAGTTTTCTGCTTTACCACCAGTAAATTCAACTCCATCAATTTTTCCGACAAAATCGATTAATACTTGATCTCCGGCTTGGGCCGCGGTGTTGGGGCCCCCATCACCATGCTCACCTGCTTGTCCACGTGGGTGATAATGTACTTGCTGTTTGCGAAGTACATCAATTGCGCGATCCATTTCAGCATCGCTTACCGAGGTGGTATAGCGTGTCATCGTTGCTTGACTTAAATCACCAAGCTTAATTTCGGGCAGCACTTCAAAAAATGCATCGAAAATAATTTTGTCAGCACCAATTTCGCTTTTGGGCTCAAGTCGGGGTTGCCCTGCTAAAGCAATGCCGGCAGTTTTACTCAGCTCAAAAAATAATTCAGCGGCTTTATCAAACTGCACTTCAAAATCTATTTGCATACCATATTGCTGCTCAATCATTTTCTTAGGCACTTTACCTGGCCGAAAACCAGCCATCTTGAGATTTTTTCCAGCCTTAAGCAAACGCGCCTCGCGAATTTTTGCTAATTCAGCACGGGGAAACTCTAAAGTTACCTTACGATCTAATGCACCCAAATTTTCTATCTGCACAGCCATGCCTCATCAATTAAATACCGCCGATTAAATGGTCTGAAGTTTAAGCCAGTAGCCAGCTACCTATTGGTGCGAGGAGGGGGACTCGAACCCCCACACCATTTCTGGCGTCAGGACCTAAACCTGGTGCGTCTACCAATTTCGCCATCCTCGCGCTTTTAACGCCGCCAGCTTAAACTTCATGCCAAAGGGTGAATTCTACAATGGCTGGGCTTAAGCCCTATAGAGCAACGCAACGGCATGCACCGCAAGGCCCTCACCGCGGCCCAAGTGACCCAATGATTCATTGGTCTTGGCTTTAATATTGATATGGCTAGGGGTAACCGCTAAATCTGCAGCCATATTGCGCACCATAGCTGGTAAGTATTCAGCTAACTTGGGTTTTTGGCAAATAATCGTGGCATCGACATTACCTACGTGATAACCAGCGGCCTGCACCTTTTGTAATGCTGCGCGTAACAAAATACGGCTATCAATGTCTTTAAATTGTGCCTCGGTGTCAGGGAAAAGCTGGCCTATGTCGTTTAGTCCTGCAGCACCTAACAGTGCGTCTGTTACCGCATGCAATAACGCATCAGCATCAGAGTGCCCGAGTAAACCTTTCTCGTAGGGAATCAACACCCCACCTAAAATTAATTTGCGATCAACCACTAGGGCATGAATGTCGTAGCCCTGACCAATTCGAAATGGTGGGGCACCATGGGCCGTAGCTGATAATTTATCGGTTGAATTCATGGTCTGCTCGGCAGTGAAGTTAAGGGAGGTGAAGTAAGACAGTGTGCATCAAATCCCAGTCGGCGGGATGCGTAACTTTAAAGTTGCGGCTAGCCCCCTCAACTAGTAATGGCTTAGCACCCAGTAGCTCCATCGCACTGGCCTCATCGGTAATTTCGGCCCCCACTTCAAGCGCTTGAGTAAGAGCACTGTGCAGCGGGCCCAATTGAAACATTTGTGGCGTTTGGGCTTGCCAAAGGTGCTGCCGCGCAAGGGTAGCCTGCGCCAAACTTCCTTGGGAGCTTAGCTCTGCTCGTTTCAAGGTATCTGCTAGGGGCATCGCTAGTAAGCCGCCCCACAAATTAGATTGATTTTGCTTGCCTGCATTAACTGCCGTTATTAATTGCTGAATTAAGCCTGCCGTTATTCCTGGGCGAGCAGCATCATGTACTAACACCCAATCATCAGCAGGAATATGCACGTTTAGCAAAGCGCTTAAGGTATTGAGTACCGTTTCGTGCCGGCTTGCCCCGCCCGTTGGCACTAGGTGCAGGCGACCTTGAGAGCGTTCAGCCATTTCTTCCAAGTACTGAATTGACTCTGGCTCATTAAATTGCGGGCTTAAGCCCACCCAAATTGAGCTAATTTCTGATGTGCTTAAGATCGCCTCTAGAGCATATGCCAACATTGGCTTTGCCCCAAGCAAACGAAATTGCTTCGGCAAATTGCCGCCTAAGCGGGAGCCAGTGCCTGCAGCTGGCAAAACAAGGTGGCAGGCTCGGTTCAAATTCAAAGTATGCATACCTGATTCTATAATGGCGGCAGATGTCTGATGGAATCAAGCTAACACCCCCCGTCCCTGAGCCAAGGGCTGGGCAGCGCTTTACCTTTTCAGGCTTGGTTGGCTCCGCCGACGCCGCTTTACTGGCCGAATCGGCCGTACACTACCGTGCTCAATTTTCAATCTTGGTAGTTTTTTGCGCACAAGCCCAAGATGCTCAAAGACTCTTCGAAGAAATTCCTGCCTTTGCACCGCATCTCAATACGCGCCTACTACCCGACTGGGAAATTTTGCCGTACGATCAATTTTCGCCACATCAAGATTTAGTCTCTGAACGTTTGGCAACTTTATATGCAATGCTTAATGGTAACTGCGACATTGTCTTGGTTCCGGTAACCACTGCTCTTCAGCGCCTTGGACCTCCACAGTTTCTTTCTGGACACACTTTTTTCTTTAAACAAGGTGATCAATTAAACGAAACCGCACTGCGTTTGCAATTACAGCAAGCCGGTTACGACCCAGTGAGTGCAGTTATGCGGCCAGGTGAATATAGTATTCGCGGCGGCTTAATCGATTTATTCCCAATGGGCTCAGCGTTGCCCTTTAGACTCGATTTATTTGGCGATGAAATTGAACAAATTCGCGAATTTGATCCCGACACCCAACGCAGTTTGTATCCCGTCAACGAGGTACGCTTATTACCAGGCCATGAGTTTCCCTTTGATGATGCAGCACGCATTGCTTTTCGTGGACGGTGGCGCGAGGTATTTGAAGGTGATCCGAGTCGCTGCGCAATTTATAAAGATGCCAACCTTGGCATTGCAAGTGCGGGCATTGAATCGTATTTGCCTTTATTTTTTGCTGAGCCCGCAACCCTATTTGATTACTTGCCAGATGCCAAAGAAGGGGTTTGGATTGCCTCAGTTGGCGATATAGAAGGAAGTATTCGTAGTTTTTGGAAGGAAACCCAAACTCGTTACAACTTTTTAAAGCACGATCTAGAGCGACCCGTCTTAAATCCTGAAGCCCTCTTTTTAGATGTTGATGCATTTTTTACTTACTCTAAAGCTTATGCTCGACTCACTCTTGATAGCAACTCCTCAAGTTCACCAGAAAATGTCACTAGCTCAACCTTTTTACCTGTGCCTGAGGTGGCAGTTCATCGCCGAGATGCCGACCCTCTAGCGCACTTACGTCACCTCGTAGCCCAAAATCAATATCGAATAGTGTTATGCGCCGATACCGCGGGACGTCGCGAATCAATTCGGCAACTACTTGAAGAAAGTAACTTTGTTGTTGAAACAAAAAATAGTCACCCTTTTGCATTAAAACCAGAAATGAGCGAAACCTTAGCCGACTTTATGAAAGGTACTGCCCCCTTTGGTTTGGTAGTTGCACCTTTGTTTAATGGCTTTAGTTGGCCAAGTACCAAATTAATTGTGATCACTGAAGCAGAGTTATTTACGGCTACTGCCCGCCAACGCCGTAAGGGTTCTGCCACTCAAGTTACTGATCCTGATATGTTGTTTAAGGATTTAGCAGAACTCAAGATTGGTGATCCAGTAGTGCATGCAGAACACGGTATTGGACGCTATCAAGGGCTAGTTTTGCTAAATTTGGCACCCCCAAAAGTAGCGCCAATTTTTGAAGAATTTTTACATTTGGTTTATGCCAATCAAGCTACGCTCTATGTCCCAGTACATCAGTTGCAATTGGTTACCCGTTACGCTGGTGCCGATCCAGAATCGGCACCCTTACATCAACTGGGCTCTGGCCAGTGGGAAAAAGCAAAACGCAAGGCAGCCCAGCAAATTCGCGATACCGCAGCAGAGTTACTCAATCTCTATGCTGCCCGAGCATTGAGGAAAGGGCATGCCTTTGAATATTCTGCTCACGATTACGCCGCCTTTGCCGAAGCTTTTGGTTTTGAAGAGACTCCCGATCAAACGACAGCTATTGCTGCTGTAATCAGCGACATGACAAACGGTAGGTCGATGGATAGATTGGTCTGCGGTGATGTTGGTTTTGGTAAAACCGAAGTCGCCCTAAGAGCCAGCTTTATTGCTGTAATGGGGGGGAAACAAGTTGCCATTTTAGCGCCCACTACCTTGCTGGCTGAGCAACATGCTGCCACCTGGAAAGATCGCTTTGCAGATTGGCCAGTGAAGATAGTTGAATTATCACGCTTTAAAACCGCTAAAGAAATAACTGCAGCATTAGCAGCAATTGCTGCGGGCGAGGCCGATATCGTGATTGGTACTCATAAATTATTATCTAAAGAAACCCATTTTAATCGCTTGGGTTTAGTCATCGTCGATGAAGAGCATCGCTTTGGGGTGCGACAAAAAGAGGTGCTCAAAGCATTGCGAGCTGAAGTTGATATATTGACCCTCACAGCTACCCCAATTCCCAGAACTTTAGGGATGGCAATGGAAGGCTTGCGCGAGCTCTCGATTATTGCCACTGCACCACAAAAACGTTTAGCCATTAAAACTTTTGTGCGCCGTGAAGGTGATGATGTTATTCGCGAGGCTGTATTACGTGAAATTAAACGTGGCGGCCAAGTGTATTTTTTACACAATGAGGTTGAAACTATTGAAAACCGCCGGTACGCATTACAAACACTGCTACCCGAAGCGCGAATTAGTGTAGCCCATGGCCAAATGCATGAACGACAACTCGAAACAGTCATGCGCGAATTTGTTACACAACGTAGCAATATTTTATTATGCACAACTATTATTGAAACTGGTATCGACGTACCTACTGCAAATACAATCATCATGCACCGCGCTGATAAATTTGGTTTGGCGCAATTGCATCAATTACGTGGCCGCGTGGGCCGCTCACACCATCAGGCCTATGCCTATCTAATGGTACCCGACCCCGATGCCTTGAGCAAACAAGCCCAACTGCGGCTTGATGCAATTCAAGCCATGGAGGAATTAGGCTCTGGTTTTTATTTAGCGATGCATGACCTCGAGATCCGTGGCGCTGGTGAAGTCTTAGGCGATAAGCAATCGGGTGAAATTCATGAAATTGGTTACCAGCTCTATACCGAAATGCTTAATCGCGCCGTCAAATCATTAAAAAGTGGTAAAGAACCAGACCTCTTGGCCCCCTTACAAGTTACAACCGATGTCAATTTAGGTGTACCGGCTCTACTGCCTGAAGAATATTGCCCCGATGTGCATGAACGTCTTTCACTATATAAACGCTTTGCGGCAACACACGATTTTTCAGAATTAATGGATTTGCGCGAAGAATTAATCGACCGTTTTGGCAGTTTACCGGACCCTGCTAAATCGTTTTATGAAACCCATCGCTTACGTTTAGAAATGGCTGACTACGGCATTAAAAAAATTGACGCTAGCCCACTAGCGATCCAGATGCATTTTATTCCTAATCCACCCATTGATCCATTGCGTATTATTCAACTAATTCAAACGCAAGCTCATATTCAATTGAACGGTCAAGATCGTTTAAAAATAACACCCCCCAAAGCCCGCGATTTTGATCAATTAGAACAACGTTTAGAACAAATTCGTCAAGTGCTTAAACGCCTCAATCAATCTGCCCTAAGTACTGTTTAATGCCTGCAAATCTTCGCCTAGTTACCCTTTCACCCTTTGCGGTGCAGCCCGATTTTACTCAAGCAGTTACTGAATGCCTCCAGCAATGGGGTATTAACTTAAATTCTTTTCAGCAAACCGATACACCGGGTTTGTATCTAAGGCAATGGCAGCTAGATCAAAATTTAGAGAAAGCACAACGATTTATTCTGCGCGAGCTACTTAATCGATTTCAAACAGATGTGGCTTTTCTACCTGCTCATTTTGAACCGAGTCAATTACGGGTTTTAGCAATTGATATGGACTCTACTCTGATTAATATTGAATGCATTGATGAAATAGCCGACTTTGCTGGGAAAAAAGCTGAGGTTGCAGAAATAACTGCAGCGACCATGCGCGGTGAAATTAAAAACTTTAGCGATAGCCTGCAACAACGCGTTGCTTTATTAACTGGAGTTTCAGCCAGCGTTCTAGAGGCGGTTTACCGCGAACGACTTCAACCCAATCCTGGCGCTGCCGAATTAATCTTTCAAGCTCGGCAATTAGGCTTGCATACCCTACTTGTCTCAGGTGGCTTTACTTTTTTTACTAAGCAATTACAAGAGACCTTAGGCTTTGATCAAGCACAGGCAAATATCTTAGAAATTCAGGACGGGGTACTAACTGGCAAAGTTTTAGGTGAAATTATTGATGCCGCTGGTAAGGCGCGCTACCTCGATGAAACATGTCTAAACTTAGGTTGCAATAAAACACAGGCGATAGCAATTGGTGATGGCGCCAACGACTTACTCATGATGGCTGGAGCTGGCCTGAGCATTGCTTACCGTGCTAAGCCTTTAGTCAAAGAAAAAGCCGACGCAGCTTTTGACCGAGTCGGCTTAGATGCAACTTTAGCTTTATTACGCTAAATTACATGCGCTCAAAAATAGTAGCAATACCTTGCCCACCGCCAATACACATCGTCACCAAAGCATATTTGCCATTTACTCGTTGCAATTCATAAAGTGCTTTAGTAGCAATAGCTGCGCCCGAACAACCAATTGGGTGTCCTAAGGCAATTGCGCCGCCATTTACATTGGTTTTTGCTGGATCTAAACCTAAACCCTTAGTCACAGCTAAGGCCTGCGCGGCAAAAGCTTCGTTTGATTCAATCACATCTATTTGGTCTAACTTCAGGCCAGCACGCTGTAAGGCAATTTTGGTCGCTGGGATTGGTCCCTCGCCCATAATCTGATTAGGCACACCAGCAATGGCGTAAGAGACTAAACGTGCCATCGGTTGATGGCCAGCCTTAGCAGCGGCCTCTGCTGCAGCCAAAACAAAAAAAGCTGCGCCATCATTAATACCTGAGGCATTTCCTGCTGTAACCGAGCCACCCTCTTTTTTAAAGACTGTTTTCATTTTGCCCAATGTTTCCATCGTAGTTTCGGGCTTGCAATGCTCATCGGTATCAAATACTACATCGCCTTTACGGGTCTTAATTGTGATCGGCACGATTTGTGATTTAAATCGCCCCTCTTTAATTGCAAGACCAGCACGGCGATGCGACTCAACCGCGAGAGCATCTTGCTCTTCACGCGTTAATTTCCATTTTTCGACTAAATTTTCAGCAGTAACCCCCATATGGCCTACGCCAAAAGGATCAGTTAACACTGCCACCATGAGGTCAAGCATTTTGCTATCGCCCATGCGGGCCCCACTGCGCATTGCTGGCGAGCCGTACATCCCGCGCGACATTACTTCTACACCACCGCCAATACCATAATCACAATCATTTAGCATAATTGCTTGCGCAGTTGTAACAATGGCTTGCAGGCCAGAACTACATAAGCGATTTAAGGTCATCGCTACCGATTCCATCGGTAATCCAGCTTGAATTGCGGCGACACGTGCGACGTAAGCATAGCGACTATCAGTCGGAATCGTATTGCCAACAGTAACGTAATTAATTTCTTTGGGGTCAACCCCAGAACGAACAATTGCCTCTTTCATCACGATGCCACCTAATTCAGAGGGTTCAAAGCTACTTAAGCCCCCGCCAAAACTACCAATTGCAGAACGCACTGCGCTTAAAACAAAGACATCCCGACTCATATCTATTTCTCCCTATTTATCCTTATTATTATCGCTCTTATAAATAAATTGCCAAGCTTTTATATTTCTACCAGCAAGTCATGACCCTGTGCTTCGAGTACTGTCACACGCACAAATTCACCTGCCCGATAACGTTTTGAGGCTTTATTAACGGGTAAGATTTTGACTAAACCATCGATTTGGGGGGCATCACCTGCAGTTCTGCCAACGCCGCCGTGGGTATCAACTCGATCGACCAAGACCCGCATGCGCTTACCTACGAACCGATGAAGTTTAGCGGTCGAAATGGCTTCAGCTTGAGCCATAAATTGGCTACGCCGCTCTTCGCGCACTTCCTCAGGCACAGCATTCGGTAGATCATTGGCCTGTGCTCCAGCCACTGGCGAATAGGCAAAGCAACCAGCTCGATCGATTTTGGCCTGCACCATAAAAGACATCAAATGATCAAACTCGGCCTGAGTTTCACCTGGAAAGCCGGCAATGAAAGTACTGCGAATAATTAAATCTGGGCAAATAGCGCGCCAGGCCTCAATTCGTTCTAAATTTTTTTCCCCACTTGCGGGCCGTTTCATGCGCTTTAAAACATCTGGATGTGAATGTTGTAGAGGAATATCTAAATAAGGCAACACGCCATAGCCATGTTCAGCAAACTCTGCCATTAAAGGCAAAATCGCATCGACATGTGGATAAGGATACACGTAATGAAGCCGCACCCATGCTTGGTGCTTACGGGCTAATTGATTTAAAGCCCCCACTAAGTCAAAGAGTCGTGTTTTGATGGGCTTACCATCCCAAAAACCAGTACGATATTGAATATCAAGCCCATACGCACTGGTGTCTTGTGAGACTACTAATAATTCTTTTACACCCGAGCTAAATAAGCGCTCCGCTTCACTCAATACATCACCAATGGGCCGCGACACTAAATCACCGCGCATACTGGGAATAATACAAAAGGTGCAGCGATGATTGCAGCCTTCGGCAATTTTTAAGTAGGCATAATGTTTTGGGGTTAATTTGATACCAATCTCGGGCACTAAATCGGTCAGGGGATCGTGTGGTTTGGGTAGATGCAAATGAATCGCCTGCATTACTTCTTCGGTGGCATGAGGCCCCGTAACCGCAAGCACCTTAGGATGCATGCTCAGGATCAAATCACTGCCATCAGCATTTTTGCGGGCACCCAAGCAACCCGTCACAATCACTTTACCGTTCTCGGCCAAGGCTTCACCAATTGCACTTAAGCTCTCTGCCACTGCCGAATCGATAAAGCCACAGGTATTGACAACCACCAAATCAGCGCCAGCATAATCTTGGGCAGTTTCATAGCCCTCGGCACTCAAACGGGTGAGAATAATTTCTGAGTCAACTAATGCCTTGGGGCAACCCAAGGAAACAAACCCTACCTTACTCGACACAACACTATTCTTTATCTGTGGGTTTGGCGCTGGGTGCAAATGGAAAGCCGCCAAATAAATTTTGCGAGCTCTTCATTTGTTCTTGCATATTAATAAACAGTTCTTTACTTTGATCAAGGTAATTACCCATTAAGCCCTGCATTAAGGGATTTTGTAAATTCATCATTTGGGCCCACGCATCGCTACCTACGCCTGGGGTTACCTTCGATTGATCATTTAACTTGTTGTGAATATCCATGAATGATTCCAAGGTTTTTTCCAAATAATTACCCATCAGACCCTGCATCGAGTGGCCATAAAAACGAATGATTTGAGACAGCATTTGGCTAGAGAATACTGGCTCGCCAAGCGCCTCTTCCTCGAGAATAATTTGCATTAATATATTGCGTGTTAAGTCGTCATCAGTTTTAGCATCAACGACTTTAAAAGCCTCATTAGCCATCACCAAATCTTTAATATCTGCTAAGGTGACATACGCACTGGTCTGCGTATCGTAAAGACGCCGATTAGGATATTTTTTAATCAGCCGTTCATCGCCAGCTCGTTTTAAACGCGCAACCATACTATTTTCCTTGCATTTTCACGACAGGTATTCGCTTAGTTTAGCTCGCAATGCTTAACCTGTGTGAATTCCACCATTGAGAGAAAAGTCAGCGCCAGTTGCAAAGGCGGCATCGTCAGATGCAATCCAAGCACAAATTGAAGCAATTTCATTAGGTAAACCCAGGCGCTTAACAGGAATTGCAGAAACAATTTTTTCTAAGACATCCTCACGAATCGCCTTAACCATATCGGTAGCAATATAACCTGGCGAAACGGTATTGACCGTCACTCCTTTGTTGGCAACCTCTTGCGATAAGGCCATCGTAAAGCCATGTAAACCAGCCTTAGCGGTTGAATAATTGGTCTGACCAAACTGGCCTTTTTGACCATTAACCGAAGAAATATTAATAATGCGACCCCAGTTAGCCTCAACCATGCCATCAATTACTTGCTTAGTTACGTTAAATAAAGAATTTAAATTGGTATCAATTACTGCCTTCCAATCATCAGGATTCATTTTACGAAACACGGTATCGCGCGTAATGCCAGCATTATTCACCAAAATATCTACCCGGCCTACATCGGCCTTAACCCTTTCAAAAGCCGTCACCGTGCTAGCCCAATCGGCAACATTGCCCTCAGAGGGAATAAAGTCATAGCCAAGAGCTTTTTGCTCACCAATCCAGCGGTCTTTACGCGGTGAGTTTGGGCCACAACCAGCAATTACCTTATAGCCATCTTTAGCTAAGCGCTGACAAATAGCCGTACCAATGCCGCCCATCCCACCTGTTACATAAGCTATCTTTTGCGACATCATGTCCCCTTAAAAAAAATTTATTAATAATTCTAAAAAATACCATCGAGTATTACTTTTAGCATAGCCCAAATACATGACTAATCAATTTCTTGAGCTTTTTCCCGCACATACTCACCAGGAGCAGCGCTTATTTTTTTATACTGGGCATTACCAAATTGCCCGCTAGCAGGCTTACGTGGACCGCCAAATTGGGCTAACCAAGCTGAAAAATCGGGCCACCAGCTGCCTGGTACTTCTTTGGCCCCGACTAACCACGCCTCAGCAGTTTTAGGTAACTGACTATTTAAAAAATGGTAACGTTTCTTTTTTGCAGGCGGGTTAATCACCCCTGCAATATGGCCTGATGCGCCCAAAACAAAACGATTTTTACCGCCAAGAATTTGCGTCGAACTATAGGCCGATTGCCAAGGTACAATATGGTCTTCTTGCGAAGCAAAAATATAGGCCGGACAAGTAATTTTGCCAAGATCAATTTTTGCGCCACATACGATTAGCTTACCGGGCTTTACTAACTCGTTTTGTAAATAAGTATGACGCAAATACCAGCTATACATAGGGCCAGGTAAATTTGTAGCGTCACCATTCCAATACAGCAAATCAAAGGGTGGTGGCGAGTTACCTTTTAAATAATTATCGACCACATAGTTCCAAACTAAATCGTTGGGGCGTAAAAATGAAAAAGTATTACCTAGATCTCGACCAGACAATAAACCCCCATCTGGCCCACCCATTGATTTTTCGCGCATTTCTACCATGCCTTCATCAATGAATACGTCGAGAATTCCGGTATCAGCAAAATCAAGTAAGGTAGTCAATAGAGTCAAACTGGCTACGGTATTTTCTTTGCGCGCCGCTAAGACCGCTAAAGCATTGCCGACCAAAGTCCCACCAACACAAAATCCCAATAAATTAATTTGCTCAGTTGCGCCAATCACCCTGGTTACCTCAATCGCCTTAATAACGCCCTTACCTATATAGTCATCCCAAGTGGTGTGGCGCATTGTGTCGTCAGGATTTTTCCAAGAAACCAAAAAGACAGTGTGCCCTTCGCTTACTAAATAACGCACCACTGAATTGTCAGGTTGCAAATCTAAAATATAATATTTATTAATACAAGGTGGCACCAATAAAAATGGTCGCTCAAATACAGTTTCAGTTAACGGCTTATATTGAATTAATTCAAATAAGTCACAACGAAAAACTACTGCGCCCTCAGATTGGGCTAAATTTTTACCGACCTCAAAAGCCGTTTCATCGGTTTGCGTAACTTTGCCTTTTTTTAAATCACCGAGTAAATTTAAAATTCCATTTTGAATCGATTGGCCTTGAGTATTAATAATGCTTTCTAATACCTCAGGATTAGTGGCCACAAAATTAGCTGGCGACAAAGCATCGATTAATTGTAAGGTAGCAAAGTTAATTCTTTGCTTGGTTTTTGTATCGCCCTCAACTGCATCGGCTAAAGCCAATAAATGTTTTGAATTAATTAAATACATGCCGACAATTGAGCGGCTCCAACCCGATTCCCATGCCTTACCTTTAAAGCGTCGATCATTAATCGGCATGGCCATGGGGTTAGCAGTAAATTGAGCTACCTCATCAAAATAGTTTTTTTGAATTTCGCTTAAGCTCTCAGGCGGAATGAGGGCCATGTGTTGGGGCGACAAAGTTGGGGATTTCCCCATATGAGCTGTTGCTAACATCGATTTCCTGAAAGAATTCTTAAGTCAATTTCCTCTAAAGCTAATACCTATTCTCGATCGAATAAAGATGAATAGTTATCGGCACTAACCCTAGCTTGACTATTTTTCTGGTTCTGTTAGCCAAATAAGTGCCGCAAATCGACCCGAAACCCCATCACGTCGGTGCGAGAAAAAGAGCTCCCTTTGGTCAAAGGTACAAAATTCACCTCCAAAAATGGCCTCAATGCCGCAATTTTTTAGCTGGAGGGTGGCTAACTGATATAAATTAGTCAGGTATTTTTCTGGCTTACTAGCAATAGCTTGAAAAGCATTTAAAGGGGAAGGTGCATGCTTTAATTTGGCCGTATGAATAAATTGTTCGCGTACCTCGCCACCCACTTCAAACCTATTAGGGCCAATAGCTGGGCCGAGCCAAACCAAGATATCTTGCATTTTTAAGGTCTGTCCAAGAAGTAAAGACTTTTGCTTAAGGGCTTCAACGGTATTTTCTAGTATGCCAGCGCATAAGCCGCGCCATCCTGCGTGCGCAATTCCCACCAAATTACCTTCACGATTACAAAAAAAGACGGGCATGCAATCCGCAGTAAGCACAGTAATGACTTGATTTACCGTTGCACTAATTGCGGCATCAGCAAAGTTAACATCACCCGTTTGCCAGACCCTTGTACCGTGTTCTTGCCTTAGCCAAACTGGCTCATTAGGTAAAAGTTTGCGCACAAGGGCGCGATTTGCATGCACTTTTTCAAGATCATCACCCACATGGTCGCCAAGGTTTAGCGAGTCAAAGGGTGCCGCGCTCAGGCCCCCACTGCGCAAAGTGACTAAGGCACGGACTCTAGTCGGCGCTGGCCAATTTGGCCGCAATAGTGGTAACACCTCAGAGACCCAAGGCTCGGGTTGGAGGGGCTGTATGGCCAATTAATTTGTCCTCATTGCAGATCCAATATCAGGGCCGAATGGTGGTTTAGGTGGTAAGGCACTCGTATCAATTTGCACTAGCGATAATAATTCCAAGAAATCAGTAGGTGGTGACGCAAACCAATTACAAAGCTGATCTACTTGTGGATGTTGTAAGCCAAGCGCATAGGCATGCAATGCCTGCCGATAAAAAGGTAATTCTTTCGCTACGCTGGGCATCTGTTTGCGATAAATCGGATCGCCCAATAAAGGTAGGCCGATTGATTCTAGGTGCACCCGAATTTGATGAGTACGACCAGTCTCGAGCCGACACTCTAGTAAAGAGACTGCTTTACCCATAAAACTTCCCTGGGCTAAGCGCCGAAAATGGGTCAAAGCAGTCTTCCCCTGGTCTTTTCCAACTACAGCCATGCGCAAACGATCACGGGTATCCCGCGCAATTGAGCTGGCAATTTTTCCCATCGTTGGGGCTACACCCCAAACTAAGGCTAAGTAGCACCGATTGACTAAATGCGCCTGCAATTGCCGCACTAATGCAGTTTGAGTAATAGCAGTTCGCGCCACCACCATTAATCCTGAAGTGTCTTTATCTAGACGATGAACAATACCTGCGCGGGGTAATTGCTTAAGCTCGGGAAATCGAAAAAGTAAGCCATTAAGCAAAGTTCCTGACCAATTGCCAGCAGCAGGATGAACCACTAAGCCCGCTGGTTTATTAATTACAATTAACGTTTCATCGACGGCTTGTACTTCCAATGGTAAGTTTTCGGCAGCAAAAGCATGTTGCTCAGGCATCTCTTGAGGAAAGACCCGCACGATCTCGCCACCCTTTAATAAATATCTTGCTTTACGTACCTCGCCATCAACCGTTACTGCTCCAGCCTCAACCCAAGTTTGTAGGCGGCTACGAGAGTAATCAGTCAAAGTACTAGCCAATATTTTGTCAAGGCGCTCGCCAGCACTATCCCAAGGGATTTCAAAAGCAATGAAATCCTCATCATCGATATAATCTATCCCATTGGAATTAGGAGTTTGCGGCAATGCCACGATGGAAGTACCCTCTTACAGTTAATTTAGCTCAATTAGCCCTTAGTTTACGGGCTCGGGCAAGGCTAGCTAGCATTACCCTGCTGGCCACGATGTTTATAGGCCCTTTGCTATTCAGTGGCTGTAGTAGCACCCCAAAAGATGAAACCGATGGCTGGTCAGAAAATAAGCTGTATTCAGAAGGTAACGATAAATTAAAAGCTGGCGATTTCGATAAGTGCGGCAAGTTCTTTGAAAAGCTAGAGGCACGTTTTCCCTTTGGCGCCTATTCGCAGCAAGCCCAAATTAATGCGGCTTATTGTTACTGGAAAGCCAGCGAACAGGCGCAAGCTCTGGTTGCCATCGATCGCTTTATTAAACTCTATCAAGGCAGCCCCAATTTAGACTATGCCTATTATTTAAAAGGCTTAATTAGCTTTAATGACGACTTAGGTTTTATGGGGCGGTTTACTGGGCAAGAGCTCAGTGAGCGCGATCCCAAAGCAGCTCGAGAAGCGTTTGAGGCCTTTCGCATAGTTGCCACTCGCTTTCCCGATAGTAAGTATGCCGCTGATTCAATCGATCGTATGCGCTACATTGTTAATTCATTAGCTGAAGGTGATGTGACAGTAGCGCGGTTTTATTTTCATCGCGGTGCGTACTTGGCTTCTGCTAATCGTGCGCAATTAGTCATTCGCGATTACGATCGAGCGCCCGCGGTTGAAGAAGCCCTATATCTATTGATTCAATCTTATGAAAAACTGGGGATGACAGAACTTGTCACTGATGCTACGCGAGTGTTTAATTTAAATTTTCCTAATAGCGAAATTTTAGAAGCCGGCAGTCGAACTAAAAAAGAATCACGTTGGTGGCAAATCTGGAATAGATAAGCCGTTTATTTAATTACTTGCTTAGGCACACGCGGGGCTAAGGCGCACAATAGTTCATAGCCAATAGTGCCAGCCATTTGTGCCACATCATCTACCGGCACATGGGCGCCCCATAACTCAACTAAACTACCAATTTTTGCCCACGGTGCATTACGTAAATCAATGGTGAGCATATCCATTGAAACTTGCCCCACAGAAGGGCAAATGACTCCGCTGCCAGTACTATCTGAGTCGGCCACCCAAACAGGCGTTCCATCGGGGGCGCTACGCGGATAACCATCAGCATAGCCACAAGCCACAACACCAATACGCATGGCCTCGGGAGCTTGGTATCGACCCCCATAACCTACTCGGTCACCTTTTTTGAGGGCTTGAACACCAATAATCTGCGAACGTAAATGCATTACTGGCTGCAAGTGCGCATGGGCAATATCGGCATAACGCCCCGAGGGCGAAGCACCGTATAACATAATGCCTGGCCTCACCCAATCACCTAAAGCGGTCCGATGCCACAAAATTGCGCCAGAATTAGCAGTGGAAGTATTGGCGGGTATTCCTGCAATAGTGGCTTTAAATAAATCATCTTGTGAGCCCACCGAAGGCAAGCAATCAACCCGATCGGCATTGGCAAAATGAGTCATATGGCTTACCTTGTAAGTAGCTGCATGTAAGCGGTGAAACATTTCTCGATAATTGCTTGGATTAAAGCCTAAACGGTTCATGCCAGTATTCATTTTTAAATAAATGTGCCTAGGTTTGGCTTGGTATTGAGTTAAATCAAAGGCCTCAAGATCACTAACTTGATTTTCAGTATGCACAACTAGACAGCAATTTAGCTCAAATGCCAGTCTCAGATCAGCTGCCGAGAACACCCCTTCCAACAACAAAATTGGGCCCTGCCAACCATTTTCTCGAAGGAAGCGGGCATCCTGCAAATCGAGCAAAGCAAAGCCATCGGTGCTCGCTAAACCATCAATAACGGCAGCAAAGCCATGGCCATAGGCATTCGCCTTAACAACTGCCCAGACTTTGGCAGTAGGCGCCAGTTCACGAACTCGGGTTAAATTATGGCGCAGCGCCTTGGTATCAATTGATGCCAAAATGGGTCGCTCCATAAAACTTACTCCTTTCATGATCTAATCTAACTAATGAAACGATTGTACGAATGAACCGCAGTTTTTATACCATCATGGCAGCGCAGTTTTTTTCGTCGCTGGCCGATAATGCTTTGCTTATTGCTGCGATTGCGCTTTTAATCCAACTACAAGCACCGGCGTGGATGACGCCATTGCTAAAATTATTTTTCGTCCTCTCGTATGTAGTGCTCGCTGCGTTTGTAGGTGCCTTTGCCGATTCGCGCCCCAAAGGCAATGTCATGTTTATTACCAATACGGTTAAATTTGTTGGCTGTGTAGCGATGCTCTTTGGTAGTCATCCTTTACTATCGTATGCCATCGTTGGGCTTGGGGCAGCTGCTTACTCACCTGCTAAATATGGTATTTTAACTGAGCTTTTGCCCGCAGAAAAATTAGTCGCAGCCAATGGCTGGATTGAAGGCTTGACGGTGAGCTCAATTATCTTAGGCACAGTTTTGGGTGGCGTCTTAATTAGTCAGACCATTTCTACGGAACTACTGAGTTTCGATATGCCAATGATGACTACCTCGGTTGATACCCCTGCTGAATCGGCCATCTTAGTCATTATGATGATATACATCGTTGCTGCACTTATCAATTTGCGTATTCCAGATACAGGCGTAAAGTACCGTGCGCAAAAAACGAATCCTATTGACCTCATCGTTGACTTTGCCCATTGTTTTAAAACTCTTTGGAATGATCGTCTAGGGCAAATTTCTCTGGCAGTTACTACTTTATTTTGGGGTGCCGGCGCAACCCTGCAATTTATTGTTTTGAAATGGGCTCAAGTAGCATTAAATATGAATTTGTCGCAAGGCGCAATTTTACAAGCCATATCTGCAGTGGGAGTGGCTGGCGGCGCTGTCTATGCCGCTTGGAAAGTGCCCCTTAAACAGTCCTTACGAGTCTTGCCGCATGGCATAGCAATGGGTTTAGTAGTGTGTACTATGGCTTTTTATAACGCCGATATGCTGCCTGCCACCACCTTATTTCAAATTGGTAAATTAAAAATAACACTCAATTTATTGCCACCCTATTTATTATTAATTTTAGTGGGCTGGCTAGCGGGCTATTTTGTAGTGCCAATGAATGCACTTTTACAACATCGTGGCCATGTATTAATGTCAGCGGGGCATTCAATCGCAGTGCAAAATTTCAATGAAAATTTATCGGTCCTCGGTATGTTATTAATTTATGCACTATTAATTTGGCTAGATATTCCAGTACCTATCATGATTTTAGGTTTTGGTATTAGTGTTAGCGTCATTATGTGGCTGGTCATACGTCGTCACAATGCTAATCAGGCTGAATATGACTCTTTACATTTAATCGGTGAAGCTAAGCATTAGAGTTCTGCTCTATAAATTGTGCAATACCGAGTGCGCCAACAAGAGGTCGCTCCAGAGTAAGGCCTTGTCTTGTGGGCGAGCTAGTAAATAGGCTAAATCAAAGCTTGCAATTAATGGAATCTCAAAAGTATTGGCAGTGGAAGCGTTATTAAGACTAAGAACAATTTCACGTAATTGCGGTAGAGCATCTTTCTCACCGCTAAGACTTTGCGCAGCCACCACCCCAAACGCCACTGCTACCAAGGGATAATTTGGTGCTGTGGTCGCAATTGGGTCAAGTAATTGCTTACCATCTAGCCGATGCCAGCGCCATTCGTGAGCAGCTAAACCCAGCACTCGTAAACATTGTTTAAACAGGATTGCTTCATCACCAATTACTTCTTTACCAAAAAACCACCATTGAAATTGTGGGGCTGACTGCTCGGATGATGCGGCTGCTAAAGCTGGCTGAATTTGAAGGGTTGCGGTAGTTAGTTGGGTCTGCTCGCTTGGCGTTGGGGCTAACGAAGTGTTTAGTGAAGTGGTATCGCGAGCTAGCCACTCAGAGATTCCCATTTCTTTTAAGTAGGCAGAGCGCTCTTGATTCATAGGGTATCTATCTTAAGCGATTTTGCCATCACCTCGGCATCTTCACGTACTCCCGACAAAGCATCGACTGGGTAATATTCTTTTCTTTGTCCAATTAACTCAAAGCCTAAACGCTCATATAATTTCATCGCAATAAAATTGCTTGACCGTACTTCTAAAATGATCCGTTGACAATAGCTTTGCCGAGCTATGTTTTCAATCGCTGTCATTAAATACTTACCAATGCCGCGCCGACGAACAGCAGGGTTCACGGTAATGTTTAAAAGATGTAATTCTTCAACTGCCGGAAATAAAATAAAATAAGCCCATAAGCTATTGCTTTCTTCACTCTCAACGCAGTAGGCCCAGTGCCCAGCAGCTAAAGAATCAGTGAAATTGCCACGTGTCCAGGGAT
Organism: Polynucleobacter meluiroseus; assembly: GCA_945878885.1. GTDB lineage: Bacteria > Pseudomonadota > Gammaproteobacteria > Burkholderiales > Burkholderiaceae > Polynucleobacter > Polynucleobacter meluiroseus_C. The sequence continues at coordinate 44,325 of CAMCUP010000009.1, forward strand.
GCGTATGCGAAGCTAATTCGAGCAATAAAACTGCATCTAAATCTGCGGTCAGCATCGCTCGAAAAGATAAGTTACTCATTGTCTTGCCTAAAAGAATTTATCTTACCCCGTAGCCAAGGGCTTTTCAGGCAATTTATTGCGAGCTCTTTCTGCGCTAGTAAACGCCACCTTATTACGCACATATAACGGTTCGAGTAAACGAACATCATGTTGTAAGCCTCCAATTAGCTGCTGTTTAGCACAAGCTAAGATACCTAATGCATTGGCATTTATCTCGCCGTGCACAAGTGCTTGTATGGCCTTGTTACATAGCACCACACCACTCCCTACTACCCAATCAATTCCCTGGGTATCAAGCGTGCCTGGCAAGGCTAACTGTGGCTCGGCTAGGCGCGCTGGCCAACCGTCTTGCATGGCGTACTTTGCCCAATAAACCTCGCCCATTCGCGCATCGAGAATCACCAGAAAATGCTCGTTATCTTGAGGTTGATAGGCGCCACTTTGTACGGCTTGCATTGCAATACTATCTAAGCTAACTACCGATAGCACTGGTAAATTAGCACCTAGGGCTAAACCTTGTACACAAGCCACTCCTAAACGTACGCCTGTAAATGCACCAGGACCAATATCAACCGCAATAGCATCTAAATTGACTAATTCAAGTTGCACTTCTTGTAATAGCGCTTGTATCCAAGGAAGCAAATATTGACTAGCAGTAGAGCCCACATCGTCGTGACGCAACAAGATTTTTTGCTGAGTTAAACCTAATGCCACCGAACACCACGAACTTGAAGTTTCAATCGCCAAAATGCGCATGAGCAATCACTATAAAGTTACAGTTAAAGACTGAATTACCTCAGCTGGGGCTTGCACTAATTCAATTAAAACGCCTTCACCACTAAAAGGAAATTCATCATTGGCTTTGGGATGAATAAAGATAATGTCGTGACCTCCAGCACCTGGGCGAATGCCGCCTGGTGTAAAACGTAAGCCTTGCTCCGTGAGCCATTCTACTGCCAATGGTAGATCATCGACCCATAAACCAATATGATTTAAAGGTGTTTGCTGCACTGCTGGTTTTTTATCAAGATCAATGGGCTGCATTAAATCAACTTCTACTTCATGACTACCACTACCCATCGCGCAAATATCTTCATCAACATTTTCCCGTGTCGAAACAAAGGTATATTTAAATTGCAAGCCCAACAAGTCAATCCATAAGCGCCGTAATTTACTTTTATCAGTACCGCCAATAGCAATTTGTTGTACCCCTAAAATTCGGAAAGGCCGTTCACTCACTGTTTGCATATTAGTTTTCTCAATTAATTATTATAAAAATTATTGAAAGCGCATGATAATTTGATCTACCGACAAACTATCGCCCTGTTGTACCAATAACTCTGAAACGACACCATCTTGCGCAGCTAGCAGGGTATTTTCCATTTTCATTGCCTCAATTGCTACTAATTTTTGACCTGCAATTACAGTTTCACCAGCCTTAACGCAGAGTTGCGTTAATAACCCGGGCATCGGCGAAAATAGCATTTTAGAATTATCGGGTAAGGCTTTAATCGGCATACGTTGTTGCATGGCCCCGCCAAATGGGCTTAAGACGATGCAATCATACTGCGCGCCATCTAACACTAAATGATAAGCAATGTCCCGCCGCACAACTTGCGCAGTTAGCTTGCGCGTGCCATTGATAGTGGCCTGTAAAATAATTGTGCCAGGGCGCCAATTACTTGCAATGTCATAGTGGCTTATCCCATTTTCACCCTCAACAAAAATGGTATAAGCGCCATTTTTTTGTTCAATTCGAGTTGGTAAGTTGTATTGATCATCGCTTGAGCCTACCCGTCTACCTGTAACCACCATAAAGCGCTTCGCGATTACCATTTCGTGCCCAACCAATTGGCCATCAATCAGTTGAATGTGCTCTAAGTAGCGATGACGCATAAACGTCGCTAAAGCGGCAAATAAATAAGGGTCACTTGGTTGAACCGAGTCATGGTGAAAACCCTCAGGATATTCTTCGGCAATAAAGCCCGTATTAAAGTCACCAGAAACAAAACGTGGATGCTGAAATAAGGCTGCCTGAAAAGGGATGGTCGAGTGAATGCCACGAATCACAAATTCATTTAAGGCGCTGCGCATTTTCTCGATTGCTTCTTGCCGATTTGCCCCATGCACAATAAGCTTCGCAATCATCGAGTCGTAATACATCGGTATTTCGCCACCCTCAAATACACCAGTGTCAACTCGTACCCCATTAATTGCTTCAGGAGGATGATATTTCACTAAGCGGCCAGTCGAAGGTAAAAAGTTTCGAAATGGATCATCGGCATTAATACGACATTCCATTGCCCAGCCATTTAACTGGATTTGCTCTTGGGTAAAAGCTAACTTTTCACCCGCAGCAATACGAATCATTTGCTCGACCAAATCAAGCCCTGTAATTGCTTCGGTAACTGGATGCTCAACTTGTAAGCGAGTATTCATTTCTAAAAAATAAAAAGATTGATCAGCGCCGACGACAAACTCAACCGTACCGGCCGACTGATATTGCACCGCCTTAGCTAAGGCAACCGCTTGTTCACCCATGGATTTGCGTGTGGCAGCACTAATAAAAGGTGATGGCGCCTCTTCTATTACTTTTTGATGGCGCCGTTGAATCGAGCACTCCCGCTCCCATAAATAGACCACATTGCCATAGGCGTCACCAAGTACTTGAATTTCAATATGCCGTGGTTCAACTATAAATTTTTCAATAAATACTCGGTCATCACCAAAATTATTAGCTGCCTCAGTTTTGCACGTTACAAAGCCACTGAGTACTTCTGCATCATTATTGGCAACGCGCAGCCCTTTGCCACCCCCACCAGCTGAGGCTTTAATCATTACCGGGTAACCAATTCCTTGGGCAATTTTGACAGCCTCTTCTGGGCCATCAACCACTTCGTTGTAGCCTGGAATAGTATTTACTTTTGCTGCTAAAGCCAGTTTTTTAGATGCTATTTTGTCGCCCATCGCTGCAATTGCTGCAAATTTTGGACCAATAAATATAATCCCTTGGGCTTCGGTACGTTCTGCAAATTCAGCATTTTCAGATAAAAAACCATAACCTGGATGAACTGCCTCAGCACCAGTATCTTTACAAGCCTGAATAATGCGCTCAATTAATAAATAAGAATCGCGTGATGGGGCTGGGCCAATATAAACAGCTTCATCGGCCATGCGCACATGTCGGGCTTCGCGATCTGCCTCAGAAAAAACTGCTACTGTTTTAATACCCAGTCGTTGTGCGGTGGCAATGATTCGGCAAGCAATTTCACCCCGATTAGCGATTAAAATTTTCTTAAATAGAGCCTTTGTCATCTTCAATTTACCTTGGCATTACAGCGGAATATTGCCATGCTTACGCGTCGGATTTTGTAGTGCTTTGTCTTTCAACATAACTAGCGATCTGGCGATACGCTTACGGCTCTCGTGCGGCAAAATGACATCATCAATATAGCCACGTCGTCCTGCGACAAATGGATTCGCAAATTTTGCTTTGTACTCAGCTTCTCGGGCATTGATTTTATTGGCATCCCCTTTTTCTTCGCGAAAAATAATCTCCACAGCGCCTTTGGGCCCCATCACGGCAATTTCTGCCGATGGCCAAGCAAAGTTCACGTCACCGCGCAAATGTTTGGAGGCCATCACATCATAAGCACCGCCATAAGCTTTACGAGTAATTAATGTAACCTTTGGCACCGTGCAATCAGCATACGCATAAAGTAATTTAGCACCATGCTTAATAATGCCGCCGTACTCTTGCGCAGTGCCCGGCATAAAACCAGGCACATCAACTAGAGTCACAATCGAAATATTAAAGGCATCACAAAAGCGCACAAAACGAGCCGCTTTAATCGATGATTTAATATCCAAGCAGCCTGCTAATACCAGTGGCTGGTTAGCAACGATACCAATAGTTTGACCTTCCATTCGCGCAAAACCAATAATGATGTTTTTTGCAAAATTGGGTTGTAATTCAAAAAACTCACCATCGTCAGCAATTTTTTGAATTAATTCATGCATATCGTAAGGTTGATTTGGATTGGCTGGCACTAAAGTATCAAGCGAATAATCAGGCTCTTCATTGCGTTTAGCCGAACGCACAATAGGTGGCTTTTCACGATTGGATAGCGGCAAATAATTAAAAAAGCGCCGTAACATCATGATCGCTTCAACATCATTTTCAAAGGCTAGGTCACAAACACCCGAAACAGTAGAGTGAGTCATTGCTCCGCCCAACTCTTCTGCACTAACATCTTCATGAGTTACGGTTTTCACTACCTCAGGGCCCGTAACAAACATATACGAACTATCTTTGACCATAAAAATAAAATCGGTCAATGCTGGAGAGTAAACTGCGCCGCCGGCACATGGCCCCATGATCAATGAAATTTGTGGAATTACACCTGACGCAGTAACGTTACGTTGAAAAATTTCAGCATATCCACCTAATGACGCTACACCCTCTTGAATCCGTGCGCCTCCCGAATCGTTTAAACCAATTACTGGCGCCCCAACCTTAAGAGCTTGATCCATTATTTTGCATATTTTTTCAGCATGGGCTTCAGATAATGAGCCGCCTAGCACCGTAAAGTCTTGCGAGAAGACAAATACCAAACGGCCATTAATCATGCCGTAACCGGTAACAACTCCATCGCCAGGCACGGTTTGATCGCCCATACCAAAATCGTTGCAGCGATGTTCAACAAACATATCCCACTCTTCAAAACTGCCCGCATCCAGTAATAACTCAATACGCTCGCGGGCTGTTAGCTTGCCCTTAGCGTGTTGTGCTTGAATGCGCTTTTGACCTCCGCCTAAGCGAGCAAGTTCGCGCTTAGCAGCAAGTTGTTCAATAATTTCTTGCATAAAATTTCCTTAATAAAGGTTTATTTTGCTAACAATTCAAGTAGGCGGCGCGCTGCCACCGAAGCTGCCATAGTGCCTTGATTTACGGCCCTAACCATTTCTGGTAACAAAGCCTGTACTGCCTCATGCTCGCGAAAACTCGTCTTAAGTCCGGCTTCAATCCGCTCCCACATCCAAGCGCCTGCTTGAGCTTGGCGTCTAGCTTGTAAACGTCCATTTGCGGTTTGCAATTGCTGAAAGTTCAGAATGTGCGCCCATAGCTCTGCTACCCCCTGACTATGCAAAGCACTCATTGTCATCACTAATGGATGCCAGCTTACTTTTTCATGGGTAGCATGATCGGGATTGCCTTGAAAACCTAATAAGCGTAAAGAACTGGTAATAAAGGCTTGGGCGCGCATGGCAGCGTCGGGGTCAATATCTGCCTTATTAATAACAATTAAATCGGCTAATTCCATCACCCCTTTTTTTATTGCTTGCAAATCATCGCCAGCGTTAGGCAATTGCAACAATAAAAATAAATCGGTCATCCCAGCTACAGCAATTTCACTTTGCCCTACCCCTACCGTTTCAATAATGACTACATCATGACCAGCAGCTTCGGCCACTAGCATGGCTTCACGGGTTTTTTCTGCAACTCCTCCCAAGGTTCCCGAAGATGGGCTGGGGCGAATAAAAGCCTGCTCGTGTACCGATAACTTTTCCATGCGGGTTTTATCACCCAAGATCGAGCCACCCGATAAGCTCGACGAAGGATCGATAGCCAATACTGCAACGCGGTGGCCACGTTCAATGAGGTATAAGCCCAGAGTTTCAATTAAGGTTGATTTACCAACGCCAGGCACACCCGAAATACCCAAACGAAATGACCGTCCGGTATGCGGTAACAAAGTATTTAAAACTTCATCGGCACGGGCCCGATGATCGGCACGAGTCGATTCTAATAAAGTAATGGTTTTAGCCAAGCCTCGGCGTTGAGCCGTGCTTGGTGCCGCAATAATAGCGTCAACTAAAGCGCGGTCTGTAGCAAGCAGCGAAGAATTTGCCGACATGATATTTAAGTTAAGTTCTGCCGAATTTGTTCGAGCACGTCTTTAGCTGAAGCTGGTATTGGCGTACCCGGACCATAAATGCCCTTAACGCCTGCTTCATACAAAAATTCATAATCTTGTTTTGGAATCACGCCACCTACAAATACAATGATGTCATTGCCACCAAGTTTTTTTAATTCGTTAATAATGGCTGGCACCAAGGTTTTATGACCAGCAGCTAAGGTCGAAATGCCTAGGGCATGCACATCATTTTCGATAGCTTGACGAGCACACTCTTCAGGCGTCTGAAATAAAGGGCCAATATCGACGTCAAAGCCCAAATCGGCAAAGGCAGTAGCGACCACCTTAGCCCCTCGATCATGCCCATCTTGGCCTAGCTTTGCGATCATGACCCGCGGGCGACGCCCAACTTCCTTAGCAAATTGGTTAATCTCAATTTTTAGTTTTTCCCAGCCCTCGGCTGAGTCGTAAGCAGCTGCATACACTCCGGTCACCTTTTGCGTATCGGCGCGATGGCGCCCGTAAACATGCTCTAAAGCATCTGAAACTTCACCAACAGTGGCGCGTAAACGCACTGCATCAACTGCTAAGGCTAACAAGTTACCTGAATTTTCTTCGGCTGCTTTTGTTAAAGCCTTCAATGCTGCCTCTACCTTAGCACTATCGCGCTTTGCTTTAACACTTTTTAAGCGCGCGATTTGGTTATCGCGCACTTTTTCATTGTCAATAATTAGCACATCAACTAAATCTTCTTCAGCTAATTGGTATTTATTAACCCCCACAATGACATCAGTACCCGAGTCTATTTTGGCTTGTTTCTCAGCCGCAGCTGCTTCAATTTTGAGTTTCGCCCAACCACTCTCAACCGCTTTTGTCATGCCACCGAGCGCATCTACCTCGAGAATAATTTCCCAGGCTTTATCGGCCATTTCTTGGGTCAAACTTTCCATTAAATAAGATCCAGCCCAAGGATCGATTACGCTACTAATGTGGGTTTCTTCCTGCAAAATTAACTGGGTATTGCGGGCAATGCGACTCGAGGTCGCCGATGGTAAGGCAATCGCCTCATCGAAAGAATTCGTATGCAACGATTGGGTGCCGCCAAAAACAGCTGCCATAGCTTCAACTGTAGTACGCACAATATTGTTGTAGGGATCTTGCTCAGTCAATGACCAACCAGAAGTTTGGCAGTGGGTACGTAACATTAATGACTTCTGATTTTTAGGTTTAAATTCTTTCATCATGCGCCACCACAATAAGCGCGCGGCCCTCAACTTAGCGACTTCTAAATAGAAATTCATCCCAATCGCGAAAAAAAATGACAGGCGACCAGCAAAGCCATCTACGTCAAGGCCTTTAGCAAGTGCTGTTTTTACATATTCTTTACCATCAGCCAAAGTAAATGCCAACTCTAATACTTGGTTAGCGCCCGCTTCTTGCATGTGGTAGCCCGAAATTGAAATCGAATTAAATTTCGGCATGTGTTTGGTGGTGTACTCAATAATGTCGCCAATAATACGGATCGATGGTTCAGGCGGATAAATGTACGTATTACGCACCATGAACTCTTTTAAAATATCGTTTTGAATCGTGCCCGATAACTCCGCTTGGCTAACGCCCTGTTCTTCGCCAGCAACAATGTAGCCTGCCAAAATGGGCAGTACTGCACCATTCATCGTCATCGATACTGAAACTTTATCGAGGGGAATGCCATCGAATAAAATTTTCATATCTTCAACCGAATCAATTGCTACTCCAGCCTTACCAACATCACCGGTCACACGGGGATGATCAGAGTCGTAGCCACGGTGGGTGGCCAAATCAAAGGCGACCGATACACCTTGGCCACCAGCTGCCAGCGCCTCTCGATAAAATGCATTCGACTCTTCAGCAGTAGAAAACCCTGCATATTGTCGAATGGTCCACGGACGAACTGTGTACATCGTAGCTTGTGGGCCGCGTACAAAAGGCTCAAAACCAGGCAAAGACTGGGAAAACGGCAAGTCACGGGTATCGGCTTCGGTATAAAGAGACTTTAAATGAATGCCATCAGGCGTTTTCCACCCCAACTGCTCTACATCGCCGTTAGGTGCGAATTTTTCAGCTAATTTTTGCCAGCCAGCGAGATCGGCTTTGACAAAATCAGGCCATGATCTGCCAGCAGAGTTGATATTTTTTGGGTCTTTACTCATTAAGGGCTCCTTTTTGGCCTTTTTACCGATTAAAGCAACTTGTCTTGCAATTGTGCTTGACAAATGGCTTGTTGTCTAGCTATTGTATACATAATTATGGATACAAAAATAAGTAATAGGTCAAAAATGAATACCAGACCCCTATATGAAGAAGTGGCAGAACGCCTGCGTACGCAAATATTTGCCCATGACTTCCCTCCAGGAAGCTGGCTAGATGAGCAAAGCCTAGCTGAACAGTACGGAATAAGCCGAACCCCCATGAGAGAGGCCATTAAGGTGCTTGCCGCCGAGGGCTTAATCACAATGAAATTGCGGCGAGGGGCCTACGTCACCGAAGTAAATCAAGCCGATTTAGCACAAATCTTTACAGTGTTATCACTGCTCGAGAGCGAAGCTGCCAAAACTGCTGCCCTTCACGCCAGTGAAAGTGAGCTAAATCGCCTAGATGACCTGCATTTAAAGCTTGAAAAGGCAGCAGCTGATCGTGATTTAGAGCAATTCTTTGAAATAAACGTACGTTTTCATGACCTTTTGCTTGAAATTACGGGTAATCCTTGGATGACAGGGGTTATCGCAGACTTGCGTAAGGTATTAAAACTGCAGCGACGCAATTCCCTCGATCAAACTGGGCGCTTGCAGAATTCATTGCTTGAGCACCGCGGCATCTTAAAAGCCATTTTGCAGCGTGATGGTGAATTGGCAGCCAAGGCCATGCGTGAGCATTTGGCGCAAGGGCTAGTGGCAAGCCGCTGAATTTATTCGCCCTGTCTCAAAATGCCAAGGCTACAAGCTTATTTTTTGACCACTAAAGGGCCTGGCAAAGAGGCTAAATACGCTGCAAGGTTACGCATTTGCTTATCTGTTAACCCCTTAGCCTGAGAGCCCATCACGGCATTTTTACGGCCATAGTTAGCATTGGTTTCTACTTGGTAGGAGCGCAGCGCGTAATATAAATAGTCCTCATGTTGACCAGCTAAGCGGGGGTAAGTAGGGGCAATCGAGCTGTAATAATCTGGGCCATGGCAGGTGGCGCAATTACGCTCTGCGGCTAATTTTTTGCCGGCCTCGATATCAGCGGCAAAAGCTAAGCCAGCGCTGGCAAGAAAAAGAATGCTAATGGCAATAAATTTCATAAACAAACCTTTAAATCAAATTCATTTCATGGGATTAATCGGGGAGCTTTTATTTTGAGCAGCATAGTATTCGCCAATATCTGCCATATCTTGATCGGATAAGCTAGCTGAAATAGCACGCATTGTGGGGTGCTTGCGCTCACCTTTTTTATAAGCTAATAAAGAGCTCGCGATATACGCGGCAGATTGGCCGCCTATTTTTGGAACGTGATAGACCAAGGGGTAATCTGCTCGATAGTCGGCAATAGCATGACAACCAGAGCAGAGCCAAACCTTCGCTTTACCTGCTTCGGCTGACCCTTTTAAATCTTGCGCTTGGGCTGAAATACTGAGACCTAAGCAGGTAGTTAAAACAAGCACCAAAAAAAGCTTTGCAGAATTAAATCTGCTAACAAACGATGAATTTTTCATAAAAAATGCAAAAGAGAGATTTCGAATTGCTAAGAGTATAGCGGACATGGCTTGCCCGCTTTGCCATTCATAGGCAAAATACATAGAACCGAATCATTTTTCAAAAAATCTCCTATGAAAACAGTGCCACCCATAACTCCAGCTTCATTTGCTGGTTCTTCTACATACGTAGCTACCAGCGACCTTAAATTAGCGGTTAATGCCGCATTAAAGTTACAGCGCCCTCTGTTAGTGAAAGGCGAGCCAGGCACAGGCAAAACGATGTTAGCCGAAGAAATCGCCGCGGCCCTAGGCATGCCCCTTTTCCAGTGGCATATTAAATCAACTACCAAAGCCCAACAGGGGCTCTATGAATATGATGCGGTCAGCCGTTTGCGCGATTCGCAACTAGGCGATGCCAAGGTGAATGACATTCGAAATTACATTATTAAGGGCGTGCTTTGGCAGGCCTTTGAAGCCACTGAGCCCTCGGTTTTATTAATTGATGAGATTGATAAAGCCGATATCGAATTTCCAAATGATCTCTTACGGGAAATTGATCGTATGGAGTTTTATGTTTACGAAACCCGTGAGCTGATTCGCGCTAAGTACCGGCCTTTAGTCATCATTACGTCAAATAATGAAAAGGAATTGCCCGACGCATTTTTACGCCGCTGTTTCTTTCATTACATTGCTTTTCCCGATGCGCAAACCATGCAAAGCATTGTTGAGGTACATCACCCCAATCTTAAACAAGATTTATTGGCTGCCGCACTAAAATCGTTTTATCAAATTCGCGCCTTGCCTGGCCTGAAGAAAAAACCATCAACTTCAGAATTAATTGACTGGTTAAAATTGTTATTAGCTGAAGATATTGCGCCTGCTGAGCTTTATCAAACTGATGAAAACGTCTTAATTCCACCGCTTCATGGTGCTTTATTGAAAAACGAACAAGATCTACAACTTTTCGAACGTTTGGTATTAATGAATCGAAATCACCGCTAACGTGCTGATTGATTTTTTCCTGCAGTTGAAAAAAGCCAAAATACCAGTTTCAATCTTGGAATTTTTAACCTTGCTCACTGCCCTAAAGCAAGGCGTGATTAAGCCCTCAATCGATGAGTTTTATCAACTTGCCCGCATGACCCTAGTTAAAGATGAGCAGTACTTCGATCGCTTTGATCAGGCCTTTGGGAACTATTTTCAAGGGATCGAAAATATTATTTCACTCCAGCCCGATATTCCATTAGCTTGGCTAGAAAAACAGCTGCAACGAGTCTTAAGTCCTGAAGAAAAAGCCGCCTTAAAGAAATTAGGTGGGCCCGAGGCTTTAAAAAAACGCCTAGTAGAATTGTTGCAAAAACAAAAAGGTCGGCACGCAGGCGGCAATAAATGGCTAGGCACTGGTGGTTCATCACCGTTTGGTCACGGCGGATATCATCCTGAGGGCTTTCGCATTGGCGGCGCAAGCGCAGGTAACCGCACTGCCATTAGGGTATGGGAGGCGCGTGAATTTAAAGACTATGACAATAATTTAGCTTTAAGCCCACGAAATATGAAGATCGCTCTGCGGCGTTTACGGCGTTTTGCACGCACGGGTGCAGTACTCGAATTTGATTTAGATAATACGATTCAATCTACTGCCGCTAATGCTGGCATGCTCGATATTAAAATGCGCCCCGAACGCCATAATCAAGTCAAAGTTTTATTGCTAATGGATGTCGGCGGTTCGATGGACGATCATATTAGTAAGGTTGCCGAATTATTTTCTGCTGCTAAAACTGAATTTAAACATTTAGAGCATTTTTATTTTCATAATTGTGTCTATGAGCGCTTATGGCAAAGTAATCGACGGCGCCGCGATCAAGTATCAGCAACCCAAGATATCATTAATCGTTATTCTGCCGATTACAAACTTATTTTTGTTGGTGATGCCACGATGTCACCCTATGAAATACTTTCCGCCGGAGGCTCAGTAGAATTTGATAACCGTGAATCGGGGGCTGCCTGGCTAAAGCGCTTACTTCATCATTTCCCGCATTTTGCTTGGCTAAACCCTGAACCAGAAGCGGTGTGGCAATACCGCCAATCAATTGAAATGGTGCAAAATCTAATGCAAGGTCGTATGTATCCTGTCACATTGGCTGGTCTAGAAAGTGCCATGCGTCAACTCTCAAAATAATTTTCTTGCTGGCTTTTTTACAACATCTCTTCTTAAGCTAGGCTTTGTTAGGCTATGCTTACTTACTAACCGCTTTCTTCATTAACTCATCTTAAGGTCACCATGTCTCAGTCTTTAATCGAAGCCCGTTTACAAACTCTTGGCATTCAATTGCCACCAGTTAGTGCACCTGCTGCTGCCTATGTCATGGCAGCACAAACTGGTGCTTTGGTTTTTCTTTCGGGGCATATTGCTAGACGCGCTGGCCAACCCTGGGTAGGCAAGCTTGGCAAAGATATGGATACCGAGACTGGTAAAGCAGCTGCGCGTGGTATTGCCATCGATTTAATCGCCACCCTCAATGCCCATGTAGGCTCGCTCGACCGGGTTAAGCGTATCGTCAAGGTAATGGGCCTTGTCAATTCCACTGAAACCTACACCGATCAACATTTGGTCATTAACGGTTGCTCCGAATTACTCTTTGAAGTTTTTGCACAGGCAGGTCAGCATGCTCGGAGCGCCTTTGGAGTATCCCAAATTCCCTTAGGTGCTTGCGTAGAAATTGAATTGATCGCTGAAATTGAATAGCACCGATTTAAGTGTTTTAAAAACTGCCGTTGCTTGGCTACAGGCAGGCGAGCAAATTGCAATTGCAACGGTAGTACAAACTTGGGGTTCGTCGCCCCGCCCGGTAGGTTCTTGGCTGGCGATGCGGGCTGATGGGCAAGTTACAGGATCCGTTTCTGGCGGCTGCATTGAAGATGACTTCATGCGTCGCGTACAAACTGAAATTCTTACACGACATACTCCCGAATTGGTTATTTATGGAGTAAGCCAAGAAGAAGCTGCGCGCTTTGGGCTACCATGTGGTGGCACCTTACGTTTATTAGTTGAGCCCCATCCTAATTTAGAAATTCTAGAAAATTTATTAAAATTAATTTCAACTCAGCAAATCGTACGGCGCATATTAAATGTGCAAACTGGTGAATCTACCCTAGAGCTAGGCGCACGCAACGATCTTTTTAGCTTTACTGCCAACCGAATGCTAACCTCGTACGGCCCACGCTGGCGCATGATTTTAATTGGTGCGGGGCAGTTGTCACTATATTTGGCCGACTTTGCTATTGCAAATGATTTTGAGGTAATTATGATTGACCCGCGCGATGAATATGCATCCGAACTAGAAATGAGTCTTAATAAAGCGAACCTCAAGCTGATTAAAAATATGCCTGATGATGCTTTATTAGAGCTGGCAGTTGATTCACATACGGCAGTTGTTGCACTTACTCATGATCCTAAGCTCGATGATCTAGCTTTAATTGAAGCCTTAAAATCTCCAGCATTTTATGTTGGAGCTTTAGGTAGTAGCACGAATAATCAAAACCGCAAAGCGCGCTTACGTGAATTTGATTTAACCCAGGCGCAGGTAGACCGTTTATTTGGCCCAGTTGGCTTAGCAATTGGGGCGCTTACGCCACCAGAAATTGCTATTTCGATTATGGCGGAAATTATTGCGATTCAGCATGGGGTAGCTCTACCACTAAAGCGCTTTTAAACGACCCTCTTTTAAACGGGGGTCTAAGTAGTGTCCCTTGCGCGCACGATTGCCGGCAAACGATTTAAGTGTTTTGCTATCTAAACTACGCTCGGTTGGCTTGCCACCCCGGCCAATACCAGAATAATTGGCGCCTGTAAGCCCAACCGGAATTGCAGCACTTAAATTTTCAGCGTCATCAAGGCCCATTAAAATTATCCCTTTACCGCCAGCTGGTAAACGTTTTAACTCATCTAATGGAAAGACTAATAAACGCGCACTAGCCGATAAGCACGCAACTTGGCGCATACCTTCATGCACTTTAACTGCCGATAATGGGGCATCTCCCCCAGGATGTTTAAGATCAACCCCAATAAAAGATTTACCCGCCTTATTGCGCGTGCTCATATCGGCCACGTTTGCTAAAAAGCCATTACCTGCAAGCGTCGCAAGTAACACTAAGTCATCGGTTTGGCCAGCGTAATAAGCCACCATTTGCGAACCTGGGGCTAAATTGACAAAACTAGTTAATGGCGAACCATCACCCCGTGCGCCGGGTAACTCACTGACAGGCACGGTATAAACTCGCCCATCACTGCCAAATCCCTGAATCACATCGAGCGTACTACATTCGTATGTTGCATACAGAGCATCGCCCGCTTTAAATGAAAATTGCTGATCATCATGCTCATGGCCTTGGCGTACTCGCACCCACCCCTTTTGCGACACAATGACCGTAACTGGCTCATCAATAACCTTCGTTTCAGCCACTGCCCGCTTATCTTCTTGAATTAAGGTACGCCGCGCATCGCCAAACTCTTTGGCATCGGCTTCAATCTCTTTAATAATGCACTTCCGTAAGGTGGCATCACTTTGTAAAAGGCCTTGCAATTCATCGCGCTCAACTTTTAATTCTTTTAATTCTTGCTCAATCTTTATGCCCTCAAGCCTAGCTAATTGGCGTAAACGAATTTCAAGGATATCCTCAGCCTGTCGATCGCTTAATTTAAAAGCTTTAATTAAATCGGCTTTAGGCTCATCACTTTTACGAATAATTTTAATAACTTGATCAATATTAAGAAGGATAATGCGGCGCCCTTCTAAAATATGCATCCGATCCTTAACTTTCGCAAGTCGATGTGCCGTTCGGCGAGTAACGGTTTGCACCCGAAATTCGAGCCACTCTTGCAAAATGTCGCGCAAGCCTTTTTGGCGCGGGCGACCATCGTTACCAATCATCACCAAATTAATTGGGGCATTCGATTCAAGTGAAGTTTGCGAGAGCAGTAAATTAGCAAATTCATTAACATCAATATTTTTACTTTTAGGCTCAAATACCAAACGCACAGCTGCATCTTTACTTGATTCATCGCGTACACCATCTAACATACTTAAAATAGTTTGGCGCGTATTAATTTGGTCGGTACTTAAAGCCTTTTTGCCAATCTTCACTTTTGGATTAGTGAGCTCTTCAATTTCTTGTAAGACTCGTTGGCTCGATGTAGCAGGCGGTAACTCATTGACAATAATTTGCCATTGACCGCGAGCCATTTCTTCAATGCTCCAGCGCGCTCGAACTTTTAAGCTACCCCGACCAGTTTCATAAACTTGGGCAATTTCGGCGGCAGGAGAAATGATTTGGCCGCCACCCGGAAAATCAGGGCCAGGTAGCAAACTTAACAAATTAGCCGTAGTCAATTTTGGCGACTTCATCAAGGCAATTGCTGCACTCGCCACCTCCCGTAAATTATGTGCGGGGATTTCGGTAGCCATACCTACGGCAATACCAGATGCACCATTGAGCAAAACAAATGGTAAGCGTGCGGGCAGCATTTTGGGCTCTACAAATGAGCCATCGTAGTTAGGCACGAAGTCGACTGTACCCTCATCAATTTCGCTTAACAAGAGGTTGGCAATTTTAGTTAAGCGCGCTTCGGTGTAGCGCATTGCCGCAGCACCATCACCATCACGCGAGCCAAAATTGCCTTGGCCATCAATTAATGGATAACGTAAAGAAAAGCTTTGGGCTAAACGCACCAAGGCATCATAAGCAGATTGATCGCCATGGGGATGAAACTTGCCTAACACATCGCCAACAACGCGCGCACTTTTTACTGGTTTCGCATCGGCTCGTAAGCCCATTTCGCTCATCGAAAATAAAATACGGCGTTGCACTGGTTTTTGACCATCTGCCACTTCTGGCAATGCCCTGCCCTTAACAACGCTAATTGCGTATTCAAGATAAGCTCGCTCGGCATACACTGCCAAGGTTAAATGATCATCACCCTCATCGCCTAGTTTGCTACCGAAAGGTTTTTTGGGGTGCCCCGGCCCATTAGACTCTACCAATACGTCAATCTCATCGAACAAATCAGCCTGCGCTTTTTTAAGCGGCGTCTTCTTGGTAGGTTTCTTACTTGCCATTAAATATCTGCCTCAACTTCATTACCACGCTCTTCTAGCCAGTCACGGCGAGCCGCTGATTCTGTTTTACCCATCAACATATCCATCGTCTTAAAGGTGTCTAGGGTACTCAACTGGCCCAAAATGACTGGTAATAAACGTCGAGTGTCAGGGTTCAGCGTGGTATCCCATAATTGTTCTGCGCTCATTTCGCCTAAACCTTTAAACCGTGATATTTGCCAAGCCGCTTCACGCACGCCATCTTTACGCAATTTATCTTCAATTGCAATTAACTCACTGCTATCGAGTGCATAAATTTTCTGCGCTGGTTTTTTGCCACGCGCAGGAGCATCAACCCGAAATAAGGGTGGGCGAGCAATATAAATATGGCCTAAATCAATTAGGCGCGGAAAGTGCTTATAAAACAAGGTCAGTAATAGCACCTGAATATGTGAACCATCAACATCGGCATCAGATAAAATACAGATCTTGCCGTAACGTAAGTTAGACAAATCGGGATCATCACCAGTGCCATGCGGATCAACCCCAATGGCAACAGCAATATCATGAATTTCATTATTAGCAAATAAACGATCGCGTTCAGCTTCCCAAGTATTCAGCACTTTGCCACGTAAAGGTAAGATAGCTTGATACTCTTTATTGCGGCCCATTTTGGCAGAACCACCAGCTGAGTCGCCTTCAACCAAAAAGATTTCGTTAAGCGCAATATCTTCGCTTTCGCAATCAGTTAATTTCCCCGGCAATATAGCAACGCCTGATGACTTTTTTTTCTCAACCTTCTGCCCTGCTCTAGTACGGGCTTGCGCCTGCTTAATGACCAACTCTGCTAAGGTACGACCATAATCAACGTGTTGATTTAGCCACAACTCAAGCGCCGACTTAACATACACTGAAACTAAGCGCACCGCATCACGCGAATTTAAACGCTCTTTAATTTGCCCTTGAAATTGAGGATCTAGCACTTTCGCTGACAAAATAAATGAAGCGCGGGCAAAAACATCTTCGGGCATCAGTTTCACGCCCTTGGGTTGCAAAGAATGCATTTCAATAAAACCTTTAACTGCGTTAAAAAGGCCTTCGCGCAAACCACTTTCATGCGTTCCTCCCGCAGGGGTAGGAATTAGGTTGACATAACTTTCACGCACTGGCGGGCCATCTTCGGTCCATACAACAATCCATCCAGCGCCTTCGCCTTCAGCAAAATTATCATCAGCGCCCTCACCAGTTGAGTATTGTTCACCTTCAAAGGGTGGAATCACTTCGGCACTATGGCCGCTCTGCGCCAGTGCTTCATTTAAGTAACCGCGTAAGCCTTGAGCATATTGCCAAGTTTGAGTCTCGCCCGATTTCTCTTGAATTAACGTAACCTTAACACCTGGTAAAAGTACAGCTTTTGAGCGCAATAGGCGAATAAGATCAGGTAAAGGAATAACGCCACTGTCAAAATACTTGGCATCAGGCCAAGCACGTACGCAGGTACCATGATTTTTATCTTGCTTCGAGCTGGCTTTGGTTTTAAGTTTTTCAATCACATTACCATTAGCAAATGCTAAGGTTGAAACTTGTTGATCACGCCACACGGTAACTTCAAGGCGCTTTGATAAAGCATTGGTAACCGAAACACCTACACCATGCAACCCTCCCGAAAAGGCATAAGCACCTCCAGCACCCTTTTCAAATTTACCGCCAGCATGCAACTGAGTAAAAACAATTTCTACCACGGGTAATTTTTCAGTAGGATGAATACCAACTGGTATTCCTCGCCCATCATCTTCAATGCTCACGCTGCCATCAGTGTGCAGAGTTACTATTATTTGCTTACCAAAGCCCCCTAGGGCCTCATCAGAAGCGTTATCAAGTACTTCTTGAATAACATGCAGGGGGTTATCAGTACGGGTATACATACCAGGGCGTTGCCGCACCGGCTCAAGCCCCTTGAGTACCTGAATAGAAGATTCGCTGTATTGAGCGGGTTTACGTGTAGCCATGCGCAGAAATTGTAGTCATATCCTGATTCAAGGTAGAAAATTTAAATTATGTTAGTTAAAAACCCTAAGCCATCCATTGATTCTGGCACAGTGCGGTGGTGTTTTAGGGTCTATTCCATATTCATGACAAAATCGGGGTATGCGAGCATTAAGTCATTTACGGGTTTTAGACCTCAGTCGGTTTTTAGCTAGCCTTATCTAGCCTATGGCAAAAAATAGCCAAACGGCTTATCAACCCTCATCATCACATTTACCCCTCAAACAGGTATTAATTTTTGGCGGTCTTTTAGTCACACTGTCGATGGGCATCCGCCATGGTTTTGGTTTATTTAACCTTCCTATTACCAGTGCAAATGGTTGGGATCGCGAAACTTTTGCCCTCACCATGGCCCTGCAAAACCTAGTATGGGGTGCAATTCAGCCAATTACTGGCGCCTTTGCCGATCGTTTTGGTGCCTTTAAAATCATGGTTGCTGGTGGCTTGCTCTATGCACTTGGTTTGGCGGGTATGGCTTTGTCAACCGAGGTTTTAAATTTCACCCTAGCCGGTGGCCTACTTATTGGCCTTGCGCAAACCGCAACGACCTATAGCATTGTCTTTGGTGTGTTGGGTCGCAATGTCTCGGCAGAGAAACGGGTTTGGGCCATGAGTATTGCCGCGGCGGCAGGCTCTTTTGGGCAATTTTTAATGATTCCCATCGAACAAGGGTTGATAAACAGCTTTGGCACCCAAGACGCCTTGCTCATTTTGGGGCTGATGGCTACCCTCATGCTGCCGGCAGCCTTTATGTTACGGGAGAAAAACTTCAGCCATAACATGAAGTTAGGCGATCAAACCCTAACTCAGGCTTTGCGTGAGGCCTTTAGCAATCCTAGTTTTCGACTCCTAACCCTAGGTTATTTTGTCTGCGGCTTTCAAGTAGTGTTTATTGCCGTACATTTGGCGCCCTATCTTAAAGATATGTCTAAACTTTATCCGGCAGTGGGCAGCCCAACGGTAGCAACTACGGCTCTAGCGCTCATTGGTTTATTTAATGTAGTTGGCACCTATTATTCAGGCGTAATTGCCCAAAAAATTCCCAAGAAATTTTTACTCAGTGGTATTTATTTAACGCGCTCAGTAGTAATTGCCGCTTTTATATTACTACCCATCACTCCTATCACCACTTACATTTTTGCTGCTTTCATGGGCGTCTTATGGCTATCCACAGTGCCTCTCACTAATGGCATCGTTGCCCAAATTTTTGGTGTTAAGTATTTAACGACCCTCTCCGGTTTAGTCTTTTTCTCGCATCAATTAGGCAGCTTTTGTGGCGCGTTTTTTGGTGGCTATCTGTTCGATCAAACTGGCTCATACCAAATTGTTTGGCTAATCGCAATCGGCTTGGGTATTTTTGCAGGGCTCGTCAATCTGCCTATTCGTGAGCAAGCAATTTCACGACCAGCGCTAGCCTAAGTACAATTCAAATATGAAACGCTCGCTTTTTATTGCAGATAAAAGTCGTAAACTATTCGTTACGGTCTTTTGGTACGCCTTAATTACAATAGCACTTGGGCTGAGCTTTGCAGCCTATTTCGCTCCCGCTGTAATGGTGAATATTACCAATCAGGTTTGGGCGTTTTGTGGTTGGTAATATTTGAGTTAGCAATTTTATTGCCTGGCAATTTCGGTAACATGTAACAAAAGTCTTCACGGTGTTTTATCCCGCCGTAGCACAATGGATAGTGCAACCGCCTCCTAAGCGGTAGATCCAGGTTCGACTCCTGGCGATGGGACCACTTCCATACTACTAAGCAAATAAAATTGCAAGTAGCTAAGCTATTTATTTTTGAAGCGCTTAGGTAACCCATTTAGCAATAAAGTTATCCACAGGTTTTGTGGATAAGTTCACAAAAGTTCTCGTAAGTCCTCAATTTATAAAGAGTGACCTTGTTTGCTAAAAAATTAAGCACACTAATTAGCTACCGAAGCGCTATTGTCTTAAGCACCATTATTGTGAATCTAAGCTTTACAAAAAATATATTTTTACAAAGTCTTGCAGAATCGTTTACATTGTGATCTAACTTATAAATAAATACTCAAAAAAATTATTGGAGACCATTCATGTCGGCACTACTACGCAACGGAATATTCATCACAGCAATGGTCTGTGGCGCTTTCATCCAGCCTGCTATGGCGCAAGGCAGTTATCCGAATAAACCCATACGCTTGGTGGTGCCCTTTCCAGCTGGGGGTGCAACTGATAATATTGCGCGCCCCTTGCAATTGGAGTTGCTAACTAGCGATAAATGGAATGTGCTAATTGATAACAAACCAGGCGCTGGGGGCAATATTGGTGCCGAGGTGGTAGCTAAAGCACTACCAGATGGTTATACGTGGCTAATGGCCTCGGTGGGCACGCATGGCATTAATCTACCCTTATATACCCAAGGTGGCGGCAAGCTGCCCTTCGATCCAATTAAAGATTTCACCCCGGTGACCTTAGTGGCCGAGCTGCCTAATGTGCTCATTTTGAATGTTGATTTTGCTAAGCGCAATAATATTAATAGCGTTAACGACTTAATTGCATATGCCCGCGCTAATCCTGGCAAAGTTAATATGGCCTCAAGCGGCAATGGCACATCGATTCATATGGCCGGGGAATTATTTAAATCGATGACTAAAACTTATATGGTTCATTTACCTTACCGAGGTAGTCCGCCAGCTGTAACCGATTTAATGGCAGGCAATGTCGACATTATGTTTGATAATTTACCTTCGGCGATTAACTATATTAAAGCAGGTCGACTGAAAGCCTTAGCGGTTAC
The DNA here is from genome assembly GCA_945878885.1 of Polynucleobacter meluiroseus. GTDB lineage: Bacteria > Pseudomonadota > Gammaproteobacteria > Burkholderiales > Burkholderiaceae > Polynucleobacter > Polynucleobacter meluiroseus_C. Next base: position 64,933 of record CAMCUP010000009.1, read on the forward strand.
TAGTGCGAAACGTTCGCCCGCCTTTCCCGATTTACCCACCATTGCAGAGGCAGCTAAATTGCCCGGTTATGAAGCGACCTCTTGGTTTGGCATTGTTGCACCAGCCAATTTGCCTCCAGAAATTTTGAAGCAAACTAGCGCCACCTTGATGAAAGCAATTAATAGCCCAGCAGTACGTGAAAAATATTTGGCCATGGGCGCAGAACCAGTTGGTAATACCCCGGCACAATTTACTACCTTTATTAAAAATGAAATTGCCAAGTGGACCAAAGTCGTAAAAGATTCAGGGGCCAAAGTTGACTAAATAAACTAAGTCACTTCAGCTAACTGGTAGGCTTTAACTTAATTTTGATAATAATTTACTTGGGCTAATAATTTCAGGATCAAGAATTAATTCAATAATTGCGCCTGTTTTACTTTTTAAAGCGGCGGCAAAGGCAGCGGCAAACTCAGCAGTTTTACTAACCCGATAACCTGGCATGCCAAAGCTTTCGGCTAACTTAATAAAGTCTGGATTAGTTAAACCAGTGCCTAGTACACGGTTTTTAAATTCGCGCTCTTGATGCATGCGAATGGTACCTAAAATGCCGTTATTCACAATAATCACAATCGGATAAGCATCGTAGCGCATTGCGGTAGCTAACTCTTGGCAGGTCATCATAAAGTCGCCATCACCACAAAATGCGATGGCAACTCGCGAGGGCTCTAATATTTTGGCAGTAATTGCGGCAGGCAAACCATAGCCCATCGAGCCGTTGGCTGGCGCTAGTTGAGTGCGAAATGGGCCGTAAGGATAAAAACGATGTAACCAGGTGGCAAAGTTACCAGCGCCATTACATAAAACGGCATTACGAGGAATTAGCTGCGCAAAAGAGGCTACGATGTGCGCCAACTGTAAGTCACCTTGCACTGTAACGGGAGCAGAAAATGTCAAATATTGCGCATGAGCAGCCGACATTTGGGTTCGATCGTAATCGCTCGGCATAGCTACTGCATTTAATGCGCTACAAAATGCTGCTGGGCTGCAATTAAACGCGAATTCAGGGCGATACACACGTCCTAGCTCTTCCGCCCCAGCCAATACATGAATTAAGGTACTTTGTGGCGTAGGAACCGAGACGATCTGATAACCAGCGGTGGTCATTTCACTTAAACGCTCACCAATGACTAGCAGCACATCTGCAGCTTTAACGCGCTTGACCAAGTCAGGATTAGCGCCAATTCCAAGATCGCCAGCAAAACAGGGTCGTAAATTATCAATGTGATCTTGCGAGCGAAAACTAGTGGCAACTGGCACCCCCTCGCGCTCAGCCCAGGCAGCAATATCATTACAGGCAGCAGCATCCCAGCTACCTCCGCCAATTAATACCATCGGGTGCTTGGCCTTCATGAAGGCTTGCATGGCTTGCGTAAAATCGGTTTGATTTAAACCTGGTTGCACAATATGCGCTGGTTTAACAGGGCTCTCTTGCCCCAATGCAAATAACATATCCTCAGGTAAAGCCAGTACCACGGGTCCTTTACGGCCCGACTGTGCGACATGAAAGGCATGTGAAACAAATTCTTCAATACGATCAACGCGATCAATACTGCCAACCCATTTAGCGCATTCGGAAAAGAGTCGACGGTAATCCATCTCTTGGAAGGCTTCGCGCTCGACCATATCGGTGCCCACTTGGCCGATCAATAAAACCATTGGGGTCGAGTCTTGAAACGCGGTATGCACACCAACCATCGCATTACTTGCCCCGGGCCCGCGAGTTACCATTAACACTCCAGGCTTACCAGTAAGTTTTGCATAGGCTTCAGCCATATAAGCAGCGCCACCTTCATGCCTACAAGTAATAAAGCGAAAACGTTCGTCATGATCAACTAAACCATCGAGCAAGGGCAAAAAACTTTCGCCCGGAACGCCAAAAGCCATCTCAACTCCTTGCCGAATCAGCGCATTAGCCAAAATTTGCCCACCATGGGGCAAATCGGCTTGGGACGAATCGGGATTAAGTAAGTCAGCTTGATTTTTACTGGGGGAAGATAAATTCATTAAAGCACCTACTCCTTGGTTTTTTCTCTTACACTCTCACGACATGTATTCACTTAATACCAGTACCCAAGCGGCTTTGGAAGAAATGCTCCAAAACACTGCACGTCCACCGCCAGCCGACTTTTTACCGGTTTATTTCAACCATAGTGTAATTGGTTGCATCAATCCCGAGTTTATCCCCTACCTTCAAGAAACCCTCAGCCAAAATCCTATCGAGCTCATTACGCTCGACTCCCAGCGACTTTCTATTGCCCATGCGCGCCCCATCGAGGTTAGTCAAAGCTTGCAAGGCTTAACTGAACGTCTACGGGCGGGGGGATTTATTCCCGGTTGGCGCAATGAAGAGTTTGCCTGGCTAGATGCTGAAGGTCATGAACACTTTCGCTTAGAGCGTGCAGCTTTTAAAACCTTTGGCTTTCGAAGTCTTGCTGCGCACATTAATGGCTATACCAAAAGTAGCTTAATTTGGTTAGGACGCCGTAGTGAAAGCAAAAGTATCGATCCTGGGCGGCTTGATAACTTAAGTGCTGGAGGAATTAGCGCCGATGAAACGCCATGGGTTTGCGCTAAACGCGAATTATGGGAAGAGGCGGGAGTACCAATTCATTTAGCCCAAGCAATTCAGCCCGCGGGTAGGATACCCATGCGGCGGGTTAGCCCCCCACTCGGCTTTCATGATGAACTGCTTTTTGTTTACGACCTAGAATTACCCGATCATTTTGTGCCCACCAACCACGATGGAGAGGTTAGCGGCTTTATTGCGGTTAGCTATGCCGAGGCAGCAGCCCGTATTTTGGCCGACGAATTTACAGCTGATGCGTCCTTAGTAACCGCAGATTTTATTTTGCGTCACAGCAAACTAAAATAAATCCAGTTGTTCTACTCGCCTACCCCATTTCGTGGTTAAATAAGACCTAAGGATGAAACAGGGGTGCCCTCCGCATTAAGCTGGTGGGGCTGAGAAAAACCCTCGAACCCGATCCAGGTAATGCTGGCGTGGGGAGTTCCATCAAACCGACACCCGGTTTCGTCCATCTTAATAATGTAAGGAGATGGGCATGAGCACAAAACACGAGATTCCTAGTCTAAAAAGCCTTGAGCGCGACTTTGGGCAGAAATTTGCCTATCCCGCTTCAACTAAAACCTATCTAACAGGTTCGCGCGCTGATATTAAAGCGCCCTTGCGCATGATTGAACAACTGGCCACCCAAGTTGGTGAGGCTTTAGTACCCAACCCACCTATACCGGTGTATGACACCTCAGGCCCCTACAGCGATCCTGATATCGTCATCAATCTTGAAAAAGGCTTACCACTATTACGTACCAATTGGATTACTGAGCGCAATGACACTATTCAATTGGCTGGACCCACCTCAGAATACGGTGTTGCTCGTGCCAATGATGGAGAAACTAAACACTTACGCTTTGCCCATATTGGCGCACCGCGCATTGCCAAATCTGGTAGCAACGTTAGTCAAATGCACTATGCTCGCCAAGGCATCATCACCTCCGAAATGGAATATATTGCTTTGCGTGAATCGATGGGTTTAGAGCGGTTACGACAAGACCCGCGTTATAAACAATTACTAAAACAACATCCCGGCAAAAGTTATGGTGCTAATTTGCCAGAAAATATGACAGCAGACTTTGTGCGCCAAGAAGTTGCTGCTGGTCGAGCTATTATTCCTGCCAATATTAATCACCCCGAGCTTGAGCCCATGATTATTGGGCGCAACTTCCGTGTAAAAATTAATGGTAACTTAGGCAATTCAGCAGTTACTTCGTCAATTAATGAAGAAGTCGAAAAAATGGTTTGGTCGATTCGCTGGGGCGCCGATACCATTATGGATTTATCTACAGGTAAACATATTCATGAAACCCGCGAGTGGATTATTCGCAATTCTCCCGTGCCTATAGGTACTGTACCCATCTATCAAGCGCTAGATAAAACTGGCGGCGTGGCCGAAGATCTCACCTGGGAAATGTTCCGCGATACCTTAGTAGAACAAGCTGAACAAGGCGTAGATTACTTCACCATTCATGCGGGTGTGTTACTGCGTTATGTGCCCATGACTGCCGATCGCATTACTGGTATTGTCTCGCGTGGCGGCTCCATCATGGCGAAGTGGTGCCTTGCTCATCACAAAGAAAACTTTCTGTATACCAAGTTTGATGAAATCTGCGAAATCATGAAAGCCTACGATGTCTCGTTTAGTTTAGGTGATGGCTTACGGCCAGGTTGCATTGCCGATTCTAACGATGCTGCTCAGTTTGGTGAATTACATACCCTTGGCGAGCTCACTTCCAAAGCGTGGCAGCACGATGTACAAGTGATGATTGAGGGTCCAGGTCATGTGCCAATGCAGCGCATTGAAGAAAATATGACCGAAGAACTAAAACATTGTTTAGAGGCACCATTCTATACATTAGGACCACTAATTACCGATATTGCGCCTGGTTATGATCACATTACCAGCGGTATTGGGGCGGCACAAATTGGCTGGTATGGCACCGCCATGCTGTGCTATGTCACCCCGAAAGAGCATCTGGGTTTACCCGATAAAGAAGATGTGCGCGAAGGCATCATTACTTACAAAATTGCGGCACATGGCGCCGATTTAGCTAAAGGTTTACCAGGCGCACAAGTGCGCGATAACGCTTTATCAAAGGCGCGCTTCGAGTTTCGTTGGGAAGATCAATTTAATTTAGGGCTCGATCCCGAGCGCGCACGTGAATACCATGATGCTACTTTGCCAGCTGAGGGCGCAAAAATTGCCCATTTTTGCTCGATGTGTGGTCCTAAATTCTGCTCGATGAAGATTACGCAAGAGGTGCGCGACTACGCTGCCACTTTAGATGCCGATGGTAACCCTAAAGTTATCCCCATCACGCAAGAAGCCAAGCAAGGCATGGAAGAAAAGTCGATTGAGTTTCGTAAGCGTGGCAGCGAAATATATCAGTAATTAAATGCAACCATGATTATTCCGTCTGCTAAGTTTGGCTTAATATGTCCTCAATTAATTTAGCTCATACAACCTATGCAATAGTCGGTGCGGGTTTGCTTGGCCGACTGTTAGCAGTTAAGCTCGCGCAAGGTGGTGCTAAGGTAGATCTATTTGATCAAGGCGGCCCAGCCGCCGAACATTCTGCAGCACACGTTGCTGCTTCTATGTTGGCGCCCTTGGCCGAATCGGTAATTACCGAGGCCAATGTTGTGCAAATGGGGCTGTATAGTTTAAGGCGCTGGCCTAGCATCCTTGCGAAATTGACTAAGCCAGTCTTTTTTCAACAAGCCGGCACACTCATTCTCTGGCATCGTCAAGATACTGCAGAGGCCAATCGTTTCGCCGCTAAACTCAATCACAATTGCCAACACAATGCCGCTCTTAGCGTGCCGCAAAAACTTGCGCTAGATGATGTTTTGGCCTTAGAGCCCAACTTAGGTAACCGCTTTCAACAAGGGTTATTTTTGCCCCATGAAGGTCAGCTTGATAATCGCCAATTATTAGCCGCTTTAGCTGAAGAATTAATGCGCTTAAAGGTCGTATGTCATTGGCATCGCAGTATGGAGCCTCATGAATTAAAACAAAATCATTACGCTGGCATTATCGATTGTCGTGGCCTTGGCGCCAAGGCAGCTTGGGCTAAGCCACTGGGCGTTAAACCCAATCCATTGCGTGGAGTACGCGGTGAGGTCGTGCGCTTGTATGCTCCCGAAGTAAAAATTAGTCGGCCAATTCGCCTCATTCATCCGCGCTATCCCATTTATATTGCACCCAAAGAAAATGACATTTATGTAATTGGCGCTACTGAAATTGAATCGGAAGATTTATCGCCCGCTAGTTTACGCTCAACTATGGAACTACTCAGTGCTGCTTACACTGTGCATAGCGGCTTTGCAGAAGCCCGCATTCTTGAAACCCTCACCCAATGTCGCCCAACCTTAAAAAATAATTTACCTGCTATTCGTATTACCGAAGGCGGAATCATAGAAATTAATGGCTTATATCGGCATGGCTTCATGATTGCACCCGCTATTGTCGATTGCGCCCACGAGTTACTTGAAAGTATCGCAAATAATAGCGCAGACCCTGCTATCAGCCCCTTATCAGAACAACTGCAATTGTCAGTTACGCAAAGTGGCACTTTATGCGCATCCTAGTCAATCACATTCCCCGCGATTTGCCTGCTCTTAGCAAGGTAAGCGATCTGCTCCAATTTATTTCAGCTAAACCACCCTACGCAGTAGCGGTTAATTTGCAATTTATTCCTAAAATACAACACTCTATTCACATATTAGAAGAAAATGATCAGGTTGAAGTTATCGCACCCGTAACCGGTGGTTAATTTCAATTAAGTAAATCATGAACTACCTGCTCTGACAAATTTACAATGACAGCACCACTCCCACTTCATTCTGCCGATACTCTCGTTTTGTACGGCGAAACGTTTGCGAGCCGTTTATTGCTTGGTACTTCACGTTACCCCTCACCACAAATTTTAGAAAATGCAATCCGCATTGCTAGCCCGGCAATGATTACTGCCAGCTTGCGCCGTCAAGGCTCGGGGAACGCCGAGACTAAGAGTGGCTTTTGGCAACTACTTAAAAAAATGGCAGTTCCTGTATTACCAAATACGGCTGGTTGTCATAGTCCACAAGAGGCCATCACTACTGCGCAAATGGCGCGTGAAGTATTTGATACCCCGTGGCTAAAATTAGAGCTTATTGGAGATGATTACACTCTGCAACCCGATACCTTGCAGTTAGTACAAACCGCTGAGTACTTAATTAAGGACGGCTTTAAGGTACTACCCTATTGCACCGAAGACTTAATCCTTTGCCAGCGCTTAGTCGATGTGGGCTGTCAAGCGATCATGCCTTGGGCAGCGCCAATTGGCACAGGACAAGGCCCCCTTAACCCTTATGCGATGAAATTATTGCGTGAACGTTTACCAGTTCCGCTCATCGTTGATGCCGGCTTAGGCTTACCCTCACATGCCTGCACTGTGATGGAATGGGGATACGATGGTGTGCTACTCAATACCGCAGTAGCATTAGCAACTGATCCCATCATGATGGCAAAAGCCTTTGCCAATGCTGTAAGCGCTGGGCGCATGGCTTTCTTATCGGGTACCATGACCGCCCAAGACTCTGCACAAGCCAGTACGCCACTCATTGGCACACCGTTTTGGCACCAAGAATAAAGTGGGGGGTTTAATTGAATGAGTTTGATTCGTGATTTAGCCGACCAAATTATTGCGGCCCACCACCATGATGATCTTTGCCTTCCCATCTCGCAAGCTACATTAGCCAGCCCACCACCCAGTATAAATAATGAACATGCGCTCGATCATGTCGAGTTAGCAGGTGCAATTGCAGCAGTGACAATGGGCTTTACTGAAGCTGATGCCAATATTGTCGGCAAAGCATGGTCAAGAATGACCCATCTCGATGGTGGATTTAATCCACATGCTTGGCCTAACCGTCCCGAGCACTTTGACTTACTACCTTGGTCTCGCGCCATGAATCCACAAGCATTTGCAGAATGCCCGAAGCGCTTAGGGCTATATGCAGTAATGCCAGATGCTAAATGGGTAGCACGCATGGTTGAGGCCGAGGCGCCTGCCATTCAGCTGCGCTTTAAATCTACCAATCGGGCCGCAATTAAACAAGAAATTAAGCAGGCTATTACCGTAGCCAAAGATAGTAAATCACTTCTATTTATTAATGATTACTGGCAAGAAGCTATCGAGCAAAATGCCTATGGCGTTCATTTGGGCCAAGAAGATCTTGCCAGCGCAAATTTAGAGGCTATTCGCAATGCAGGATTACGCTTAGGTCTTAGTAGCCATGGTTACGCCGAGATGATTGTGGCCGATCGGCTTTGTCCTAGCTACATAGCCATGGGCGCAATTTTTCCAACCAATTTAAAAGTAATGCCTACCGTACCTCAGGGCTTAGGACGCTTATATCAATACGCCAAATTAATGAAAGACTATCCTCTCGTTGCCATTGGCGGAATTGATGCCGATAGTATTCATGCAGTTTCTCAAAGCGGGGTTGGTTCTGTGGCTGTTGTAAGGGCTATCACCCAAGCTAGTGATCCCATTGCGGCTGTTAAAACGCTTCAAGAATTAATGAAGACTTAAGCACCTTAACTTGTAAGTTTTACTGGGGATAAAAAGCATGCATATGCCATAACGGCCCAGCACCAGTGCCAAGATTTAAATACTGACCTGCAATAATACCTGCTTCAACATAATCAATCGCTTTTGCTACTGCCCTTTCCAGTGATAAACCTAAGGCCAAGTAAGTAGCAATTGCAGCAGCAAGCGAACATCCCGAGCCATGGGTATTCACAGTATTAATTCGCTGATGACGAAATTCTTGATGCTCAATGCCGGTAGCACTTTGCCATAGTAAATAATCAGTTAATTCGCTTGGCGAATTTGGTAAATGGCCGCCCTTAATTAAAACTGCACGTGGGCCAAGTTGCATTAGTTCTTGCGCAGCCAAGGGAAATTCATTCACCTGTGAAATAGCTCGACCCAATAAAATCGCAACTTCAGATAAATTCGGTGTAATTAAGCTAGCCAAAGGAAATAATTCTGCCTTCATAGCAGCAGCGGTTTCATTACCGCCTAAGCTAGCCCCTGAGGTGGCTTGCAGTACAGGGTCAAGAATAATTTGCTTTACTTGGTGACGGCGCAAAGTATCAGCAACAACTCGTACAATTTCTGGGCTCGCCAACATGCCAATTTTGACCACGTCTACTCCCATATCCGCAATCACCACATCAATCTGTGCCTCAATGACGTCTAAATCAATTGCTTGAATCTGTGTCACCCCAAGGGTATTTTGTGCAGTAATGGCTGTTACTGCAGTCATCCCATAGCCACCTAAGGCCGTAATTAC
>CAMCUP010000010.1 GCA_945878885.1 Polynucleobacter meluiroseus
CATAAGAATCTAAAAGGCGATTTTGCGTATCGGTGAAATTTTCCAAGGGGTGTTGCGCTTCAAGGCGATTGAGATTGACCCCGGCGGCCTTAAAGAAACGAATAAAGCTCAGCAAAATGATGCTTTGTGCATGATTGGGGCGTACCTCAGGCAAACACTCATATTTAACTAAATAGGAAATCGCACCTTCTTGAATGCCAGCTAGCAAGCAGGAATGCCAAGGCTTAAATTCAGGATTAGTTTGGATAACATGGGCTAATGCTAACTCCATAATCGCTAAAATTCGCTCAGGATTATTACGCGCTGTGAGTTGATATTCAAAGCGGCGCCGTGACCAAACACCTTCTTCTTGTTTAGATAAATTAATATAACTTAGCCCTAAGAATTTTTGATTATGTATACGCTTAGTTAGACCTTGACCATTTTTTAAAACTACCATACGATGATCAATTTCAATCACTTGAAAATATTCTTTTTTGCTATCATGACTCACTTCTAGCCAGTCATTAATTGACACCAGGCGATCGACTTGAATCGTAATACTACTAACTACCTCGCCAATTAAATCTCTGAAAATATAAGCTAAGCCCACACCTAGGGCACCAATTGATGCTAGTAAATGAGTAAAGTTATGGTCGTAGAGTAAAACATAGGCTGCCAAAGCAAATACTGAATAAATTAGGACACTAATTAATTGAATAATGATGGCAGGAACATGGGTTTTTTCAGTTTGCTTATTATGGCGAACAACCCCAAAGCGCATAATTTGATCAATGGTAAAAGCAAGCAAGACAAATTGGAAAATGGCTAAGCCATCTACCAGTAAGTTCATAGATTCTTTTTCAAAATCACTTGCATTCCAGCCCCAAGGGCTGCCAGCTAATTTATCTAGCCAAATCATTAAACCAAAATTAAGGGCAATGACGATCCAGAGCATCAGCTTAGGGAGTAAAAAGACGTGGGAATTAGGTACGCTCATAATATTTTTTAAATAGTAAAGGGTTTATCTCAATATTAGGAATTTATACTAATAATTACTTATATTCTACTAACTAAAAAGGAAGTGAGGATCGGGCCAAGCCCTTTGCACTCAATTAACTCACGCTCCTCCAAAATAAAGTGACCAGTCAAAGCTTCTGCAGTAGCTGGGGTTATTTGTACTCGACCGATAGCCGAGGTTGACTCCATGCGGCTTGCGGTATTTACGGTATTTCCCCAAAGATCATAAGAGAACTTGGTAAAGCCGATTACGCCCGCTACCACTGGACCTGTGTTGAGACCAATACGCATTTTTAGTTCACCGCCATTGGCTTGATTAAATTCAGTTAAATCTTGGTACATCCCTAGTGCCATATCAGCTGCAATGATTGCGTGATCAGAGCGAGGAATGGGTAGGCCACCCACCGCCATATAAGCATCGCCAATCGTTTTAATTTTCTCCAAACCTAATTCTTCTGCTCGTTTATCAAAGCGCGTAAATAAATCATTCAATAACTTCACGAGATCAGCAGGCGACTTAGTAGAAGACATCTTGGTAAAACCAACTAAGTCACTAAATAAAATCGTGACCTCAGGATAGGACCCAGAAATATTTTTTTCACCTTTTTTAAGGCGCTCAGCAATTGGCTTGGGCAAAATATTAAGCATGAGTTTTTCAGTTTTCATTTGCTCAATATTCAGTAATTCTTTTTCATGTTGCAGTAAGGCAATATGTTCACGGTCTAAATCACGTAAGCGTTTTTTTTCCAGCGATGAAAAAACCCGCGCGCGTAGTAAAACGGGATCAAATGGTTTTGGTAAATAATCTTCAGCACCAATTTGAATACACTCTACTGTTTTTTCAAACTGTTCAGCACCAGATACCACGATGACCGGTAGATAACTGAGGGCTGGATCAGACTTGACGATATTTAATACCCCCAAGCCATCCAATTCAGGCATTTCCATATCGAGTAGCATGAGGTCGAATGACTCCGCCCGAACTTTCTCCAGCGCTTCATTGCCGTCGCCAGCTTCGGTGATATTAGTAATGCCAACATTATTAAGCTCACGTATTAGCAGGCGCCTGAGAGTGCGACTATCATCGACCACCAGTACTTTCATCAGCTTAGTTTGCTCTAGTACCTCGGGCGAAATATTCTTGAACATCAGATCAGTACTCATTAGCTTTGCACCTCCTAATTCATGTCTTTACAGTAATATGAAACACGATCTTCTTGCTGGACTTTGAAAGATTGATCATAGAGAATCGATTCTGAAGAGCCAAGCAATAAGCAACCGCCGTCATCTGCCAGTTGCATGCGTAACTTATTAAAAATCTTAGCTTTAGTTTGGGCATTAAAGTAAATCAGCACATTGCGAATTAAGATTAAATCAAATTCGGGCATTATTGGCCAATCTTTAACAAGATTTAAGCTTTCAAAGTGAATCATTTGCTTTAGCTCACTACTAATCTCATACTGGCCGCTTGGTAAGCGAATAAAGTGCCGCTTAATTTGTTCATCGCTTAAGCCTCGTTTGATTTCTGTTTCTGAATAAATACCACTGCGAGCTTGAGTTAAGGCTGCTTCTGAAATATCAGAAGCAATAAATTGAATTTTCCAAAAATAAAGCTCAGGAAAATTTTCCCGCAAAAGAATGGCTAAACTAAACGGCTCTTGGCCAGTAGAGGCTGCGGCACACCAAATTGCTAGGGTTTTCGTCTCGCGTCGCTTAGCAATCAGCGCAGGAATAATTGTGGTCCGTAGTGTTTCAAAGGGATGCTTATCACGAAAGAACATGGTTTCATTGGTTGTCATTGCTTGAAATGACTGGTGATGCAAAATACTGAGAGGATTGACCAAGAGGTGTTGAATTAAGGCATGATGATCTTTGAAGTTGTTAGCGCGGGCAATAACTGCTAAGCGTGAGGCCACTAAATATTCTTTGCTGTGATCAAGCGCAATGCCCACATGCTCTTCTAACATTTCAAAAAATAAATGGATATTATTTTGACTGATGGTGAGCGCTCGAGTCATGATTTTCTTTGCGTGCGAAAGATAATTTCGTTCGGAATATCACCTAATGGCAAAATCTTTTCAGCCAAATTTGCATTGGCAATAGCTCCAGGCATACCCCAAATGACGCTGGTTTCTTCGTCTTGCACCAGTACTCGACCATTGGCATTAACAATATCGACAGCACCTTTAAGTCCGTCGTAACCCATGCCCGTTAGAACTAAGGCCAATAGATGACTGCCATAGATTTTTGCTGCGCTTCTAAAGAGCACATCCACTGCGGGTCGGCAGGAGTTCTCAGGCGGGTCTTCATTGAGTATCATCAACACTTTGGCGCCCGACTTCCGCAGCTCAAGGTGCTTACCGCCGGGGGCAATATACGCCTTGCCTGGAAATGCTTCTTGCCCATGTTGGGCCTCTATTACTGGAATAACCCCAACACTAGTTAATCTAGAGGCTAAGAGTTCAGTAAATTTGGGCGGCATGTGTTGCACGATAAAAATTGGCACACTGAGAGGTGACTTCCAGGCTTCAAATAACTCCATCAGGGCTGCTGGGCCGCCAGTAGAAACGCCGATGCAAAGAGCTTCAATGCGGCTTGAGGGAAGTCCGCTCGGTTTAGCAAAGATTTGTTGCTTAGCTTCAGCAATAATTTCTTTTGGCGGAATGATTTTGCTGGGCTTCATTGGCGTGGGCTTACATAACTCACGAATCTTGGGGATGAGCTCATCTTCTAGTACCCGTAGCGCTTCCGCCATATTGGTTTTGTCGCTGGGCTTGCCCACATAATCGCTGGCGCCATTGGTTAATGCGGTGATAGTGGCTTCACCGCCACGCTGGGTAAGCGAGCTAAACATAATGATGGGCAAATCGCGATCAAGCTTACGAATTTCTTTGAGTGCCGTTAAACCATCCATTTTTGGCATCTCTACATCGAGGGTAATTAAATCAGGCTTAATGCGCCCAATCATTTCAATGGCTTCAAGACCATCTTCAGCAGTGCCAACTACTTCAATATCAGCATGACGAAGGAGGGTGGTCATGATGATGCGTCGCATAACAGCTGAGTCATCGACAATCAGTACGCGAATTTTATCTTTAGGGGAAATAATATGTTTCATAGAGATGGAATTAAAACGGAATTATTAGGAAGCGACCTTAGATTGCATTTATCTAAGGTTTTTAAACGCTTAATAGTGCTGGCTTCCCTGAAAAGGCAATGCCCTTAATTAGTTGCTTGGGATCTAAAATTAACAGTAATTTTTCTGGTAATTTATGCACACCTAAGACAAGCTCACGCGACATTTTAGGAAAATTATTGGGTGGCGGCTCGAAGGTATCTTGCTCTAAGGGAATAATTTCTCCCACGTTATCTACCAACAAGGCAATTAACATACCTTCACATTGCAAAATAATACTAATCGTTTCTTGTTGATGCGAGGTATTTTCGAGCCCTAAGCGCTCATACATATCAATTGCAGGCACGAGTTGGCCACGCAAATTCATAATGCCGCGAACCGTTTTAGGACTCTTTGGCACGCGCGTTACGTCTAAGTTTTTATTTAGTTCAAGAACATCAGTAGCAGTGATACCAAAATACAAGCCACCTAAATAGAAGGTAGCAAAATCAGTAGTTGAGCTCATCGCAATACATCCATATCTATGACCTCGGGGTAGGTCTTTTGGTGTTCTTGCAAATTACGCATCATTAAGATTTCTTGTAAATCAATTACATTTATCACCTTATCACCCATTAATACGCAGCCCGCCAAGCCACGCTGAGGTGGATTCGCTTTCTGTAATTTTTTAGGCACATGAATAATGTCGTGAACTTGACTAACTACTAGGCCAATAGGCATTTGATTAAAGTAATGCACAATCACAGATAACGGTTGGGTAGTTGAGTCAACTGAAGGTTGGGCGCCTTCAATATACTCATTCATGCGAATTAAATGCATGATGTGGTCACCATATTGCACCACCTCACGACTACCATTACGCTGCACTCTACTAAGCGCAAAATTCTCTAAGCGCTCAACATTTTCAAGGGGAATTGCAATGCGCTCAAGACCCGCTAACTCAAACAATAACATTGAGACTTCTTCTTCGCGTACTTGATCGAATACAGTTTCTGGATTGAGGGGACGAGCCTGAATTTTGGCAACCAAACCAGAGTGAATCGCCATACCATCGACATCCAAAATTAAAGCCACGCGGCCATCCCCCAAAATAGTGGCGCCAGCAAAATCAGGAATACCTTTTAAGAGGGCCCCCAGCGGCTTCACTACTACTTCTTGCATATTCAGCACTTCATCAACTACTAGCCCAAACGAAATACCCGATGACTGTAAGATCGCAACATTAATCGCTTTGGTGGTGTCAGGTAAACGATCGCTTAGTTTTAATTGTTGATTTAAAAATAATAAAGGTACTAATTTACCTCGTAAGCGAAATACTGGCGTGCCATAAAAATCTTCTAAACCAGTGGCGTTGCTGGGATCAATTCGTACCATTTCTGAGATGCTATTTTGGGGAATAGCGTAGCGTTCATCTTCGCAACGCACAAATAGGGCTGGCATGATCGCTAAGGTCAGCGGAATCTTCAGGCGAATATTGGTGCCTTTGCCACGATGACTATCTACTTCTATGGAGCCGCCAATCGCCGAAATATTATTTTTGACCACATCCATACCAACGCCGCGGCCTGAGAGGTTAGTAACAACTTGATTGGTAGAGAAGCCAGGTAGAAAAATAAATTCCAGTAATTGCATATCACTCAGTTTTTTGGCATCTTCAAAACTAACCAATTTCTTATCAATCGCTTTTTGGCGCACTGTATCAAATTTAATACCACCGCCATCATCGGCAATTTCTATTACTACCATGCCATTTTCATGGATCGCGCGCAGTAAGACCGTGCCATTTTCAGGCTTGCCCTTTGCCAAGCGCTCGGCTGGTAGTTCAATACCATGATCAACGCTATTACGAATAATATGAATGAGCGGATCACGTATACCATCCAGCAAGGTACGATCGAGTTCGGTATCTGCGCCCTCTTGAATAAGGGTAACCTTTTTATGACAATCATTGGCAATATCACGTACTAAGCGTGGAAATTTAGTCCATACCTGTGAGATTGGCTGCATGCGTGTTTTCATCATGCGTTCTTGCAACTCTAGCGTGAGTAAATCAATCGATCTGACGGTATTCGAAAAATTGTGGTCGCCAAATTCGGCAGTAAAAGGCAGTAAACGGTTACGGGCTAGCACCATTTCGCTAACTAAATTCATCAGCTTATCGAGTAACTCTAGGTTAACTTTAACTGGCGCTGCTACTTCAGTGGTACGGGCATTGCCAGCTGGTGCAGTGGGATCAACAATCGTTTCAGTTTCAGTCGTCACTAAACTATCGCCCATTACAACTTCATCTACAGCTTCGATTTCTTCTGGCTCAATTGCTTCGAGGACTGAATCTTCGGTAGTTTCTGTCTTTACTATGGGGGGTGAAGAGGGTTGAGGTGTAGGCATCGCATTGCGATTATGGTTACTACTCACCTCGCCGCCGTTCGCAAGACTAAGTAAGTCGGCGATGAGGGGGGTATCGTCACCCACCGGTTCAGTATTAGCTACTTCAATACCACTAATAATTTCACGTAAAGCATCTAGCGCCATTAGAAGAGTGCTGGTTTTTTGGGTATCGAGTGCCAAGTGCCCATCCCGAATTTTCCCTAACAGGCTTTCTCCTGCATGCGAAACCTTTTCAAGGCGCTTAAAGGCAAAAAATCCGCTACTTCCTTTCAGCGTATGCATGGCGCGGAAGATATTACCAACGAGTTTTTTATCGTCGGGTGTTTCTTCAAGCTGGACAAAATCTAAATCGAGTTGGTCAAGAATTTCTCTTGCCTCGATAATAAATTCGGCCAGAATATCGTCGTTATTGTCCATGGATAAAGCTTAGCTTGCCGATTAAACTTTAAATTTCATTACAAGACTTTGTAATTCCCCAGCAATTTGCGCTAACTGTGAAGCAGCTTGCTGCGAATTTGCCGCACCTTCAGAGGTACTTTGCGCAGTCGTCGCAACACTATTAATATTGGAAGCAATATCAGCGCTACTCGTGGCAGCTTCTGAGACGCTACGACCCATTTCACCTGTGGTTGCAGCTTGCTCTTCTACTGCGCTGGCAATTAATCCTGAAATATCATTAATCTTATTAATAATGGTGGAAATTTCTTCAATGGACACCAAGGCGCCTTGAGTATCAGATTGAATCGCCGTAATATTGCCGCCAATTTCTTCAGTGGCTTTAGCGGTTTGACGCGCTAACTCTTTAACTTCATTCGCTACCACTGCGAAGCCCTTACCTAACTCACCAGCACGCGCTGCTTCAATCGTCGCATTTAAGGCTAAGAGATTAGTTTGCTCAGCAATACTCGAAATGACCTTTAAAACGTTACCAATTTCCAAACTACTCGTGCTTAATTTGGCCATGGTGGCATTGGTTTTATGGGCTAACTCAACCGCCTTGTGGGCCACGGTTGACGCTTCCACAGTGTTAATCGAGATTTCACGAATGCTGGCGCTCATTTCTTCGACGCCTGCTGCAACCGTTTGCGTATTAGCGCTAACTTGGACTGCTGAGTTTGAGACAACTTTAGCTTGAGCCGATGTTTCTTCAGCGTTCGAGCTCATTTGCATGCTCACGGCTGATAACTCTTCCGAAGAGCTAGCTACGGCAGTAGCATTACGCATAATGGCGATAAAAGCTTGGCGTGAAGTATCGATTAAGCGGTTAACTTGCTCACTAATATCTTTAAAGAAACCTTCCTTACCAGCCATCGGAACCTGGGCGGTAAAGTCACCGCCTGCCGCAGCAGAAATAATAGAGCCAATTTGTTCGGTAGTTTCCTTGGCGCGAATATTATTTTCGCGTTCAGCTTGTTGTAACTGATCGGCTTTCTGTAAGCCCACTTGTAGCACACCAACGGCTTTAGCCATTTCGCCAATTTCATTGGGGTAGTCGGTGTTCTCAATTTTATTGTTTAGTTTGCCTTCAGCCAAATCGAGCACTGAGGTTTGTAGGCTGCTTAATGGTTTATTAATCGATTGATTGACTAAATAAATAATGACAATAGAAAGTAAGATGCTCAAACCAAGTAAAACGGCGAGAAGCATTTGGGCAGAACTGCCTTGCTCCATCGCACCTTTAAAGTTTTCCTCAGCGCCCTTCGTTTTTAGTTCGGAAATTTCCCTAACTGAGGCAGTTACTGTAGCAATTGTTTCTTGGTATTGCTTGGAGTTAATCACCTTATAAGCCGATAAAGCAGGGTCTTTGCCTTGCGCTGCAGCTAAGACAGAATCTACTCCCATATAAAAATTCAGAATAGCTGGCTTTACTAGATCAATTTTTTCTTTTAAGGCAGGCCTAATAATCGTTGCTTTGGCTTTTTCATAATTGCCTAGCAAGTCTACTTTTGTTTTTTCAATGGACTCTTGCGCTTTTTTGGCGCCTTCAATATCGCCGGCATTCATCGCCAGGGCGTAACGATTGGCTGCACGACCAATACCATTCACATCACGATTAATTTGCCTTAATACTGAAATACCAATTAAATCTTTCTCGTAGATTTTTTGGGTGGTATTAACTAGGTTGGTAATTGACCAAAAGGAGGTGGCACTAATGATTACCATGAGTATGAGCACGATAGTAAAACCGATGATCAGTTTGGTGCGGAGGGCTAGTTTTTCAAAGTTCTTCAGCATGATGAACAATCTAAATAATTAAAAAGAGTAAAAGAGATCAAGAAAGCGGGCTAAATCAAGGCGTAAAAAGTAAAAAGGTCATCAATTTGCCAATTAAGTGACTTTTCATAATATAGTAGTTTAAAGGCAAAATAATCCGGTTTTCCCCAGTATTACCCTAGACGGCGCCCTGACTTGGGGCGCAAGCACCCAGAAACTTCTTGCGCCGCAACACTACTGCTTAATTACCTAAATTTTTACGAATCTTGGCTACCATGTCAGGGGTAGCGTTGGCAGGGGCAGTATTACCCCAACTAGTACGCCCATAATTCGCGATTTCGGCAATTTCTTGATCGTTTAGGCGGGCTTTAAACGCAGGCATAGCAATGTAATTAGCTCGGGGATGTATGCCGCTAAGCACAACCTTAATAATATTTGCAGGGTCTGGAGCATTCACCACAGGATTGCCGGCAAGCGGTGGAATAACCCCAGAAACGCCAGCCCCTTTTGAGAGGTGACAGCCACTACAGTTATCGAGATAGAGTTTGGCACCAATGATTTTGCTTGGGTCTGGTCCAGCCCTACCGGTATACAAAGAGGAGTTGGGTGGCAAGGATTTTAGGTACACGGCCATGGCATTTAAATCGGCGTCGGTCATGTATTGCATGCTGTTATGTACTACTTCTCCCATGGGCCCTAACACGACTGTTTTGCCTTTGTAAGAGCCTGTTTTTAAGTACTTAGCAATGTCTTCAGCCGTCCAAGAACCAAGCCCAGTGGTGATATTGGAGCTTAGGTTGAGGGCAAACCAGCCATCAATTACAGCGCCGGTATACGCTTTTTTCTTCTCGATACCGCCGGCGATATCTCGTGGCGAATGACAATCACTACAGTGACCAAAGCCCTCAACTAGATAAGCACCGCGATTCCATGAAGCGGATTTACTAGGGTTGGGTTGATACGTGCCCTCTTTAAAAAAGAGTTCCCGCCAACCAATCATCGACAGCCGAATATTGAAGGGAAAATCAAGGTGATTCACCTCCACTTGATTACTTACAGCCGGAACAGTACGTAAATAAGCATAAATTGCATCAATATCTTCGCGCGTGGCCTTGGTATAAAAATCATAAGGCATGGTGGGGTAGAGGTCTTGATGCTTTTTATTAATGCCATCATGCAGCGCACGATAAAAATCATTCGCCGACCAAGAGCCAATGCCAGTTTTTACGTCTGGGGTGATATTGGGCGAAAGCATATAACCAAACGGGGTGTCGATCCGCAGGCCACCAGCAAAAGGCTTACCGCCGGGAGCTTGGTGGCAAGAAATGCAATCTCCAGCGCGGGCTAGGTACTCCCCTTTTTGCAATTGCGTCTGGGGCGTTGCGATTGGTGCCACGGTCTTTTGGGCGAGCGCGGGCGCGATGCCTAACGCTACGATGACTGGAAAAAGCAAAGACAACAAGCTACTCATGAAGGGTTGCAAAAAGCTGCTTTTGCTTGCCTTAACTGAGGCGCAAAAAGAACTAGCAATGGAGTGGGACGGTTGGTTTAGCAAGGCATTCTGCCATTCATTAAAAAGATTTAATTACGCGAAACATTATGCCTAAGCTATACAAATTTACAAAATGGTGTCAGCATTTAGGGGTTTTCCCCTAGAGGTGGTTTGTTTGCCCACTATTGATTTAAGATTATTCGATCACTCAATTAATCCCATATTGAAAGATCGATATGAAAGAAAGCTATCCAGAGTACGTTAAGAATAGATCAGCTAAGATTTATTTGGCAGGAATCATCATCTTTTCAGTAGCGATTCTAACTATTGTATTTTTAGGTAGCCTGAACTTTTCTTAAGCGTGCATTCTCTTTGAATGGTTTTTGCTACTAGTAGTATCAACTACTGCATATTCAGTACATCAAAAGCGGCTTTTAACCGTTTGGAATAGAGCGCAGTGGTCGCTTTAATTTCTTCAGGCGTCCAACTACGATAGCCAGCTCCCGCCTTCATCCCTGTTTTGCCCTCTGCCATTAATTGCGCCAAGCTGGGGGGAATGGTTTGACTATTTGAAAGCGAAGGGTAAATTTCTTTTGCAGCGTTGGCCATCCCATCCCATCCAGAAATTTCTTTTTGCGTCATTGGCCCAATGGCCGCATAGCGAAAGCCAAAACTATAACGAACTGCATCATCAATATCGGCGGGAGTCGCGATACCAGCATCCACCAGGGCTAAAGCTTCACGCATCAACGCATGTTGTATGCGGTTGGCTAAAAAACCAGGAATATCGCGTTTGACTAAGACGGGTTTTTTATGAATTTGACGATACAGTTCACATACTTGTTCCGCAATCGCAAGAGCCGATTTTTCTCCAAGCACAATCTCAACTAAAGGCACGATTTCTGCGGGCATAAAGTAATGCGCGCCAATCATGCGGTTGGCAGTAGTTAAATTCTGGGCAATTTTTGAAATCGGAAAACCAGAGCTATTGCTGCCAATAGGAATATGTGGCGGAACACGCTGATCAAGCGACTGAAAAATCGCCTGCTTCAGTGCTAGATCTTCAGCAACCGTTTCAATGACCCAAATACAATCTTGCCAATCAGCCCAAGTATCGAGGTCGCCACCACGTTGTTTCGCCAATAGTGCGCTTGGACTTTGCTCGCAAATAGCAGAATGGGTCGAAATGGTCTGCGCTAAGGCCACGGCTTTTTGCAGACACTGCGCGACCTTATCTTGATTACGACCCAGAACTAAAACTGCGTATTGCTCCGCAATAAAGCCAGCAGCAATCCCTGCGGCCATCGTGCCACTACCAATTACTGCAATATAAGTCATGACGTATTCATCCAAGATGGGTAAGGGTCAATTCTAAGTCGAAGTCAGGTTAAGGCTGAATAACTGGGTAAGACTCAGAATGGCTGTGGCTAGCTGGGTGGATAGGGCCATAATTATGTTTAAATAGTCTGCTCAATTCGTGTCATTTAAGGAAAATTTGTAATGTCCATGCATAACCCGTTTCAGCCAGTAGAAAAAATTAAAGCCGAAGTTTTTATGTCGATGCCGGCCAAGTTTAGAAAAAAATCTCGCACTGGTTGGTCAGACCCGAATCGTCAAAATGCGGAAGTCGAGTGTTTTTTAGAAGGACCTTCTTTTGATCGTGAAGGTAATTTATGGTTTGTTGACATTCCCTTTGGCCGCATTTTCCGCATTACGCCTAAAGGCGATTGGGAGTTAGTAACACAATACGATGGCTGGCCGAATGGCTTGAAGTTTCATCAAGATGGCCGTGCATTTATTTGTGATTATAAAGCGGGCTTACTGGCTTTAGATCCAAAAACTGGCAAGTTAGAAACCATTTTAGGTTCGATGTACAGCGAAAACTTTAAAGGCTTGAACGATTTGCACTTTGCCTCAAATGGTGATTTATATTTTACCGATCAAGGACAAACAGGCATTGCCGATCCTACTGGGCGCGTCTTTCGTTTACGTGCAAATGGTCAGCTTGATCGCTTAGCCTTAAATGTACCGAGCCCGAATGGCATTACCTTAAATACACAAGAAAAACATGTTTTTGTCGCTGCGACTCGCTCTCAGCAAATTTGGCGCTTACCCTTGATGGCAGATGGCTCAGTATCCAAAACCGGGGTAGCGATTCAGCTAACCGGTGGAGTTGCTGGTCCTGATGGCATTGAAATGGATTCCGAGAATGGCCTGTTGGTATGTCATCTAGGTATTGGAGTGTGGCGCTTCGATAGCAATATGTTGCCAACCCATTTAATTTATTCTGAAAATCCCCATCATCATCATTTAGCCAATTTATGTTTTGGCGGTGATGGTAAAGACGTTTATATTACTGAATCACTCTCAGGCGATATTTTAAAAGCGCGCCTACCAGTAGCTGGTAAAAAAATGTTTGGTCTTACTTAGTTTTTATTGAATTTGACGCCACTGATGATGCAGTACATTTCCTTAGCCACTGCACAAAGTTTCATTACGAATATTTTTATGGCGGTGGGCGTGCCGCCTGATGATGCGGCGAGAGTCGCGCATCTCATGTTGCAGTCTGATTTAGCGGGCGCTGATGGCCACGGCTTATTTCGTTTGCCTTCCTATGTGAATAGAATTCAAGCGGGCGGCGTTAATTTACATCCCAAGATGCAAGTTGAAAAAGATTTCGGCGCCACTGCGCTTTTGAATGGCGATAATGCGCTAGGTCATTTGGTGATGTCACGGGCAGTTGAGTTAGCCCAGGCGAAAGCAAAGCAGTTTGGTGTTGCTTGGATTGGCAGCCATCATGGTAATCATTCTGGTGCCGCGGCAGTTTATGTGCGTATGCTTGCTGAACAAGGCCTAATCGGTATTTATATGGCAGTTGGCAACGCAAATCATATGGCACCTTGGGGTGGTATTGATTTATTACTGTCGACTAATCCCCTCGCGATTGCAATACCAGCGGGAAAGCAGCCAATTGTATTATTGGATATGGCAACAACGATAGCCGCCTATGGCAAGGTCAAATTAGCCGCGCAAAGGGGCGAGTTGATGCCCGACACTTGGATGATTGATCGTAGTGGTAAGCCGATTACCGACCCGAAGCGCGCTAGCGAAGGCTCGCTTTTACCAATTGGGGAATATAAAGGCTATGGTTTAGCGCTGATGATTGGTTTATTGGCGGGCAGCTTAAATGGTGCTGGGGTTGGCAAAGAGACGATCGATTTTAATGCGCAACAAGCTAGTGCTACCAATACTGGCCAAGCTCTTATTGCGCTCGACCCCTCTGCTTTTGGTGACCGTGAAGCATTTATTGAGCGGGTCAATCAAGTCGTTCGTGATATACAGCAATCGACTCCCATACCAGGCGGATCAGGAATTCGTGTACCAGGGGAGGGCGCCGCCCGCACAAGCGAACAGCGACAACGCGAAGGGATTCCCCTATCATTAGAATTATTCAAAACTTTAGATGCATTAGCTACGGAACATAGCGTTCCACTTTTACTTTAGGAGCATCATGAAAATTCAACTATGGCGCAGGATTCCATTCAGCGCACAAGCCATTTTATTTAGCAGCTTTATGATATTAGCTGGGTTAATACAACCCGTACTTGCTGCCTATCCTGATAAGCCTATTAAAGTTCTTGTTGGTTATGCACCAGGAAGTTCGACTGATATTATTGGCCGCATCATTGCTCAAGACTTAAGTATTACACTGAAACAAACAGTAGTGATTGAGAACCGTGGTGGCGCTGGCGGTAGTTTAGCTGCCGATGCCGTAGCAAAAAGTACACCTGATGGATATACGATTTTATTTGCCCAGAATGGTTTAGCGATTAACGTAGCGGCCAATCCAAAATTAGCCTTTAATGGTATGAAAGATTTAATTCCAGTGGTTGGGGTTACAGCAACCCCACATATCTTAGTAGTGAATAAAGAGTTTCAAGCAAAAAATGTGGCCGAACTAATGGCCTTATTAAAAGCTAAACCCGGTAAATTAAGTTTTGCCTCGTCGGGTATTGGTAACTCAGATCACATGGCGGGCGAATTATTTTTAGCAATGACTGGGCTGCAGGCCATTCATGTGCCCTACAAAGGGGGATCGCCTGCGGCTACCGATGTTTTAGGTGGCCAAATTGATTTTTATTTTGCTGGCATGCCGGTTGGTCTGCCTTTATATAAAGGCGATAAGTTGCGCGCTTTGGCAGTAACTAGCAAGCAGCGCTTTACTAGCACGCCGGAGCTACCAACCATGAATGAGGCGGGGGTGCGCGGCTATGACATGACTTTATGGCAGGGTGTTTTTGTACCCGCAGGCACGCCTAAGGAAATTATCAATTTACTAAGCACCACGATATTAAAGTTGCTTGAAGATCCTGAAACTAAGGCGCGCCTGAATAAGGCAGGTGTACAAATAGCCCCAATGAATCAAACCCAATTTAGTGAGCTTTATTTTTCAGAGATTGCGCGTTGGAAGCAAGTCATGGAGAAAACTAATATTAAGCTTGAATAAAGCCTGCACGATGAACCCTGTTTTCGTTTTAGAGCTCTAATTTAGTATGTGGTGCAGGTATAGGTATGAATGACTGGAAATCGGTCATTTAAGGTCGAGCGTACTTCTGAAATAGTTGCGCCCTTTTTACCTAATTTTTTACATTCCTCAATTGCTACCGCCATCACTTCTTCATCTTTGGCGGTGGCAACTGTTTGAACGCCCACTCGACCATCGGATGTTTGCACTGCCCTGAAATTATTTTTTGAGGTACTACATCCACTTAAAATAGCGCTTGTAGTAAGAGCGAGTAAGAGCAGTCTTGACGAAGGTAGGCAGGAGGTTTTCATCAGATGTAAAACACTATTTTAGTGGAGTCTTCACTTAAGCGGTGAATTGTAATTTAGCTAGGCGTGCATAAAGACCATTTTTTTCAAGCAACTCTATATGGGTGCCTTGCTCTACGATACGACCTTCGTCGATAACAATAATCCGATCGGCGCGCAAGACAGTTGCAAGGCGATGCGCAATAATTAAAGCTGTTTTTCCGGGTAGTAAGGCATTAAGGGCTTTTTGCACTGCGCGCTCCGATTCGGCATCGAGAGATGCGGTGGCTTCATCTAATAGCAAGATGAAGGGGTTTTTTAAAATGGCGCGCGCAATCGAAATACGTTGTTTCTGTCCACCCGATAAACGTACGCCGCGCTCACCTAAGAAGCTGTGATAACCCTCCGGAAGTGCAGAAATGAATTCGTCGGCATACGCCATTTTAGCTGCAGCAATTACTTCATCATCGGTGGCATTTAGACGACCATAACGAATATTTTCTAGCGCACTATTGGCGAAAATTAATGGCTCCTGAGGAACAATAGCAATAAGGTGACGTAATTCATCGATGGGCCACTGCTCTAGAGCGCGGCCAAAAATAGTGATGGTGCCGTTCTGAGGCTCATAAAAACGTAACAATAGCGAGAAGATCGTACTTTTGCCGGCGCCCGATGGGCCTACTAAGGCATAGCTTTGGCCCTTAGGAATTGTGAGGTTTAAATGATCTAAGGCCAAAAATGTCGGGCGCGATGGATAAGAGAAGGACACGTCTGCAAACTGAATTGCCTCAGTTTGAGTGTCCGCTAAAGCCCCTATCACTTCCATTTGCTGCTTGAGTCGATTAGCTGAATCATCAATCCCATGGTGATCAAAGGCGATTGCAGGTTTAGCTTGGATTAATTCAACTAGCCGCTCAGTTGCACCAGAGGCGCGTTGTAAGTCGCCCCAGACTTCTGACAAAGCACCAATTGAACCTGATACTAATGCTGCATATAAAACAAATTGGGTTAATTGGCCAATCGTAATTTGTCCCGAGCCTACTTGCAAGGCTCCAACCCACAAGACAAAAACAATCACTGAAAATGCGAGCGTAATCGCTAAGGCAGTGAGCATAGAGCGCACTTTGATGCGTTCTTTAGCAACTGCAAAAGCAAGCTCAACCGCAGCGCGATAACGTTTTTGCTCATAAGGTTCGCGCACAAAAGCTTGTACAGTGGGCATAGCACTTAATATTTCACCTGCAATCGCACTAGCATCGGCAACCTTATCTTGACTAGCCCGCGACATCTTGCGTACGCGACGCCCAAACGCCCACAGTGGCAACACGGTAAACAATAAAAGGCCCACCATCATTCCAGCTAGCCAAGGGCTAGTAGCTAACATCATGCCAATACCACCAATTGCCATGACCGCACTGCGTAAGGCTAAGGAAATACTCGTGCCAACTAAAGTTTGAATTAAGGTGGTATCGCTAGTAAGGCGTGATAACACTTCTCCGCTTTGTAATGTTTCAAAATAACTGGGGCTTTGTCTCAGGACGTTTTTAAAAACCCGTTCCCGCATATCTGCAACGACACGTTCGCCAAGCCATGACATAAAGTAGAAGCGTAATGCAGTACCAAGCGCTAAGACTAAAGCGATGACTAGTAGATAAATAAATTCACGGTGTATCTCTTGGCTAGTTAAGCCAGTATCTATTAATTGTCGAAAGGCAATAGGCACGGCTAAAGTGGCGCCCGCAGCAACAAACACAAAGCCAATGGCTAAAATCCATTGCAGACGGTATTGGCGAATAACTTGATAGTCTTTGAGCCAATGGCGAATGCTGCTAATCTTTACAGAGTTTTTACTCATATATGATGATACTTGTACACTAGTTCTATTAATCAAGCATTGTAGGTGATGAAAATATGTTGATAAAATTACAAATAAGCGCTCTGTTAAGCCAGATATTAATCTGTGCTGTCTTGCTGCAGACTAGTGCACTAGCGACTGCGCAAGCTAATGCCCAAGCCAACTTGGTTGTCGAGCTACAACCGGTTAAAACCATACCATCAATTGATGTTGCACGTTATTTAGGAACTTGGTATGAGATTGCTAAATTTCCCAATTGGTTCCAGCGAAAATGTCTTTCTGGAACGAATGCGAACTACCAATTAAAAGAAGATGGCAATGTTAAGGTAACGAATCGTTGCAAAGTTGAGGGCGGTGAAATGGCTCAGGCAATTGGTACCGCGAGGCAGATAGGGGGCGCTACTTCACCTAAGCTAGAGGTCCGTTTTGCCCCGGATTGGTTAGCAATTTTGCCCTTTGTGTGGGGTGATTATTGGGTGATTGATCTCGATTCCCAATATCAGTTAGCTGCGGTAAGCGATCCACGGCGAGAATATTTATGGATCTTATCGCGCACGCCAAAAGTAAATCAAAAATCCTATGATGATTTATTACAACGACTTATCACGCAGCAATTTGACTTAAGTCAATTAAGTTTCACGCCGCAAGATTGAGTCCCATTAGCGCATTAGTCCATTAGTACATTAAGGCCTTGAGTAGTGCTAGCCGCTACTCAACCTTGCCAATTTTTTTCACTGAGATGGCTAGTTCTCCCGCATCTTTATCCCAATAAGTTTTAAATTCAGGGGCATCAAGATACATTACAGGGCTACCAGAATTGCCAATTATTTCTTTTACTTTTTCATCGTTGGCGGCGAGTTTGGCGGCTTCGCGTAATTTATTGACGATCGCATCAGGAGTATTGCTCGGCACAAACAAGCCAGACCACTGGGCAAATTCGATTGGTACCCCCATCTCTTTAAAACTCGGTACATCGGGCAAGCTTACTAGCCGCGCATTACCCCAGTGAGCTAAGGGCCGTAATTTTCCAGCTTTGATGTATTGCACTACCGAGGATGGTCCAGTAGCCACGGCGTCAACTTGACCGCCAAGTAAGGCCACAATTGCTGGACCTGCTCCTGTATAGGGAATATGCACCATATAAAATTTTTCGTTTACTTTCAGCATTTCCATAGGCACGTGCATGGTGCCGTAATTGCCTGATGAGCCAAAGTTATATTTGCCTGGTGATGCTTTCATGGCAGCAAGAAATTGTTTATACGTTTTCCAAGGGCTATCACTGCGTACTACTAATACAGTGGGATCAGCAGTAAAGCGGGCAATGGGCTTTAGTTGATTGAGTTGAAATGAAGGAGTTTTCCCTAAAATTTTATCGGCCTCAGGAATAATTGAAATCGATGACAATGCCATCAAAATGGTATAGCCATCGGGTTTTGATTTGGCGACCGCCGCCATCCCAATACCACCCCCAGCCCCAACTTTATTTTCAATAATGACCGATTGGCCTAAGCTACGTGACAGTGCTTCAGCTACTGGGCGGGCTACCGTATCAGCAACTCCTCCTGGCGGAAAAGGAACGACCATCGTAATGGGGTGAGTAGGCCATGGCTCTTGTGCATGTGCCGCACTGAAAAAGAGGGCGCATAGCAAAGTCAATAATCCCAGCACGGTATTGAAGTTCAAAATGAAGAGTCGGGGTAAACCCGAGGACATTAGAAGCGGTCTCATATTATTATTTCCTTTAATGAACTAATTCATATCCTACTACAATCATTTCCAGATTAATAAAATAGTTTGAGGAGAGGAGCTTCATGAAATTTGCCGCATTTAGTCTGCGTCATGGCACCCCTGCTGAAGTGCAACGTGTGCGCGTAGGTTTGGTTTCTACTGAGCAAAATAAAATTGCTGAATATGGTACATCTACTGATCTCACAGAAGCTGGAGTGCTGGCGCTTTTAGAGCTGCAATTGGCGAGCCAGCCTTTACCAGCTATTGCTGCTAATCACGACCTTAGTGCAATACAGCTGTTAGCACCGATACCAAGGCCGAGACGAAATATTTTTTGCGTTGGTAAAAATTATTTTGACCATGCGAAAGAATTTGGTACGAGTGGCTTTGATAGTAGTACTTCTAAGCCGGGCGATGAAATTCCTAAGGATCCAATTATTTTTACTAAACCCCCTGAATCGGTAATCGGTCCGGGAGCAAATATTGTGATTCCGCAACAAGTCTCAAATGCTGTTGATTACGAGGTTGAATTAACTGTGATTATTGGCAAGGGTGGCAAAGGCATTAGTCAAGCCAATGCAATGCAGCATGTTTGGGCATATACCGCAATTAATGACGTGACTGCTCGCGATTGGCAGCAACGGCATAAGCAATGGTTTTTAGGGAAAAGCTTTGATACTTTTTGTCCGATGGGCCCTTGGGTGGTAACAGCCGATGAACTAGATGTTAACGATATCTCGGTTAAGTGTTGGGTTAACCAAGAATTACGTCAAAGTTCCAATTCAAAAGATTTGATTTTTAATATTCCCAAGCTCATTGAGACCATTTCAGCGGGGATTACTTTGTATCCAGGTGACATCATTGCGACTGGCACACCCGCTGGGGTGGGTTTAGGATTTAAACCCCCCAAGTATTTAGCGCCAGGCGATATTGTTAAATTAGAAATCGGTGGCGTTGGCGTACTAGAAAACCCATTGGTAATGGGTTAGTAGCAAGCTTAATGTTTAATTTTAGAATCGCCGAGCATGTTATCGGCTTTAATAAAATATTTTCTGCCGTAAGCTAATACTTGAGCATCACTTGGGTGATCGACAGTTTCTACGCCTAAAATATTTTTTGCTACCTGCGGATCATGTTGGTTTGCGTGCTTAAATAGTTCTAATTTTACAGAGCCTGGTCCGATGATCAAAATTTCTTCCCTTCTTAGTTGCGGATGGCTAACGCCATGCGATCGAGTGCTTGATTCAGCAATGCTCTTTGGGTGCCAAAGTTTAGACGGACAAATTTGGGCTCATTAAATTGGGATCCGGGCGAAAGATGTACGCCGTGCTGTAAAAATAAATCCTGTGGTTTGGCCAACTCTAGTTTGCTGCAATCAATCCACGCTAAATAGCTTGCTTCGCTATTAGCAAAGTGCAGGAT
Source organism: Polynucleobacter meluiroseus (assembly GCA_945878885.1). GTDB lineage: Bacteria > Pseudomonadota > Gammaproteobacteria > Burkholderiales > Burkholderiaceae > Polynucleobacter > Polynucleobacter meluiroseus_C. Next base: position 20,047 of record CAMCUP010000010.1, read on the forward strand.
ATTGCTAGCATTGATGCGGGTTTCAACTAGATGACGATTTTCCTGTAGATACTGAATCAGCGCTTTTCTCCAAGACTCGCCTTCTTCAAGCGCTGCCTGCGTAGCAATATAACTAAATAAGGATGGATCAGCGATTGTGCTGTGTAAATCTGTCTGCATGGCTTTGCGTATTAGTGGATTTTCTGCTATCGCCCAAGCTAAGCCAGCACCTGGGAAATTAAACGTTTTATTCAAAGACATTAAGGTCACGGTGTTCATTGAAATAGCTTTACTTAAACTAGCAAGGGGAATATGGCGTTTATTGTCATCGAGCACTAAACCTGCATGAATTTCATCGGCGCATATGAGAATATCGTTAGCTAAACAAAAATCAGCGACTTGACTTAATTCGGCACGCGTAAAAACGGTGCCCCCAGGATTTTGTGGGTTACATAATAGTAATAAGCGAGTAGTGGGCTTAGCAAAATCAGCTAGCTGACTGAATGGTAAGACCCAGCGATTTGCCTCTAAGGCTAAAGGTAGTTCAGTAAAGTCGCGTTGGGCTTGGGTGCAAGCTAAACGTAAGTGGTGATAAACAGGCCGAGGAATCAAGACATGCTGGTTGGGAGTAGTTAATTGTCGTACCGCAGTATGCAGTCCCGACACCACATTAGGGAGAAAGACAATCCAACTGGGGTCAACTTCCCAAGCGTAATGCTCTTTTAAATAGCTAGCAATAGCTTCTGGCAAAGCAGTAGGTGAGTGCGTGTAACCGAACACACCCTGTTGTACGCGGGCTGCAAGAGCATCTACAACACAAGGCGGGGAAGCAAAGTCCATATCGGCCACCCAGAGCGGAATGATATCTTGGGAATTGCCATCCCAGCGAATGGAATTCGTGTTGCGCCGATTGATGGGCGCATCAAAATTAAATGACATATTTGATTGGCTTAACTAGCGTCACGCGCCAAACGTAATCCAGTCATTTGCCAGCGCGTATGGGCAGGAAAGAAATTCCGATAACTTGGTCGAATATGTGATCTAGGTGTAAGGCAAGATCCACCTTTGAGCACCATTTGGTTCACCATAAATTTGCCGTTGTATTCACCTGCAACGCCATCCCATGGTTGAAATCCGGGATAAGGGCCGTAATTACTTGAGGTCCATTGCCAGACATCGCCATAAAGCGTGTCGCACGCTGAAGGCATTGGTACGAGATTATGAGTATCAAGTAAATGACTACTTTCAGGAATTGCATTACCTGCTTGATTGAGCGCAAATGCTTCCCACTCAAATTCGGTCGGCAAGCGTGCACCGCGATATTCTGGATGCGTTGCGCTCAACCAGCGGGCAAAGGCCTCGGCTTCAAAGTAGCTAATATGGCTTACTGGCGCTGCGAGATTAAGCGGGACATTGCCACGCAAAGTGAATTCAGCATATTCTGCAGCGATACCTTGCGCTAGATTGATTGGGCTCCAATACAAGGGTGCCTGAATTTTTTCTTGATTAATCCAAGCCCAACCAGCATCTAGCCACCATTGATGCTCTTGATAACCGCCTGCTTGAATAAACTCAAGCCATTGGTGATTAGTAACGAGTTGGCTGTCAAGTGAATAGGGTGCAAGGTAGACGGTATGCTGTGGCGCTTCATTGTCAAAATGAAAGCCCGTGGCTGATGCGTTAAACCCGAGCTTAAATAAGTTGTGCTCTTGTTGGGGCCCGATTAACCATTGATGTAAACCAGCAGATTCACTAGGAGGAATTTGCTCAGGTAAGTAACTTGGCAGAAGCGAATTAGTTGCAAATAAATGGTGAATATCGGTTAATAGTAATTCTTGATGCTGTTGTTCGTGATGAATGCCAAGCTCCGTAATCCACGCTAATTCAGTCGTGATCTCATCGGTTAATAGTTTCTGCATACGCACATCAACCTGCTGGCGCCAAGTAATCACTTCATCTAAAGTTGGGCGGGTTAATAAGCCACGAGCGGGACGGGGGTGTTTATCGCCAACGGCATTGTAATAACTATTAAATAAAACGGTGAACTCCTTACGCCATGGAGCGAAATCATTTTCAAAATACTGCAAGACCATGGTTTCAAAAAACCAAGTTGTGTGAGCTAAATGCCATTTAGCTGGGCTAGCATCTGGTATCGATTGCGCCTGACAATCTTCGGCACTTAAGTTGGCAATGAGATCAAGCGATTGCTGCCGCGTTTGCATAAACGCAGTCTGCAAATTTACTGTTTCATCCAAAGTAGCAGTATTAATTTTATTTGACATGTTTAGGTGGCATAAATTACAGCGTAATATTGTTGCGGATCAGTCCACACTTTCATCTTATCAAATCCCGCGGCAGTTAATAACTGTTGGATAGAGCTTAGAGAATATTTATGGGAGTTTTCCGTATGAATCCGCTCCCCTTTTTTAAAATGACGCACTTTTCCTTGCCATTGCACTGTATTTGCTTCTAATGCCTCTAAATAGAGTTCGACGCGCATCAGCTCAGTGTTAATGTCGATGTGATGCTTGAATTTTGCCACCTCAAAATTAGATCCGAGCAATTGATTAACATTGCGCAAAATATTGAGGTTGAAAGCCGCCGTTACTAGCAGGTGATCGTTGTAAGCAGGCTCTAGAATTGCCGCTGATTTGAATAAATCAACGCCAATGAGCAGGGCGCCACCGAGAGATTCACGGTGGATTTGTTTAAGTAGTTGCAAGGCTTCAGCTGGTGAAAAGTTCCCTAAACTAGAGCCGGGGTAAAAGAAGGTGCGGGGCGTTTGTGGAACTTCTGGTGGTAAGCGTAATTGCTGAGAAAAATCCATACCTATCCCCATCATCGAAACAGTAGGATATTCACCTTGTAGGTGAGACAAGACGGTTCTAAGATAAGCAATAGAAAAATCGATCGCGACATATAGATTGGGCTTAAGCAAATCAAAGAAACGCGCGGCTTTTTGGCAATTGCCTGCACCCAAATCAATAAACAAGGGTTTGGCGCCAATTTGCGCTTGAATTTCTGCACCAAATTGGTTAAAAATACTTTCTTCAGTAGCAGTTAAATAATATTCGGGTAAATAAGTAATGGCTTCAAACAAACGTGAACCCAGATCGTCATAAAAGAACTTCGGCGGCAAATGCGCGGGAGTACTTAAAATGCCTAATTCAGCTTCTTGTTGAAGGGTAGGAGTTTGGGGTGAGAGTGTTTCAATAAAAGGGATGGGCACAGCAATTTCGCTTAAGGTGGAACGTCTCTTTATACCTGAAGTCGATGACTTATGTGTGAAGCTGCTGGAACGCGGGATTACCTGCGGATATATTTATTTAGCACTATGATAGTTACTAAGTTCTCAATCCATTTTTAACTTTTACTTATGTCACAAGCTACCTTAACTCAAGTCATTCCTTTATTTCCATTGGGAACCACTCTTTTCCCGAATGGCATTCTGGGATTAAAGATTTTTGAGGTACGTTATTTAGATATGGTGAAGAAGTGCTTTAAGGAGGGTTCTTGCTTTGGAATTGCCACTATTGCCGCAGGCTCTGAGGTGCGAACGCCGAATCAAGCAGTGCAATTAATGCCGATTGGTACCTTGGCAAAAATTTTGCATTTTGATGCTTTGCAGCCAGCACTCTATTTTATTCAATGCGAAGGACAAAGCCGTTTTCGTATTTTAGAAAGTACAGTCCAGCCTAATGGCTTAGTCATGGCCACCGTTGAACTCATGGGAGATGATGCCATCATGCCAATTCCTACCGAATTGAACTTCAGTGCAAATACCTTAGGGAAAGTTATTCGTGCCATCCAGGAGCAGGGCATTTCACCTGAAGAAATGCCCTTTAAGCAACCCTTTCGCTTGGATGAATGCGGCTGGGTTGCGAATCGTTGGGCAGAGTTATTGCCACTAACGCCGTTACAAAAACAACAGCTGTTGCTGCAAGAAAATCCGTGCCTGAGACTTGATTTAGTGAATGATTTTTTAGATCAGGAAGGTGTGCGATAAATTTAGTGTGCGCTAACTTTTTTCTAAAGTAATTCCACCCTTTTTAATAATTTCAGTCCATTTTTTTATTTCAGAATTAATATAACGCTGTAATTCTTCAGGTGAACTTGCTTGAGGTTCAGCACCAAGATCAGAAAAGCGTGCTCTGACGTTGGGATCTGAACTAGCCTTCACAATATCTTTATTGAGACGATCTATTACTGCTTTAGGAGTGCCCTTAGGCGCAAGAATTGCAAACCAAGCGGCAGTTTCATAGCCTTTAATACCGGCCTCAGCCGCAGTGGGTACATTGGGAATGGCGGCTAAGCGTTTATTGGAAGCTACCGCCAAGGGTTTGACATTGCCAGCCTTAATTTGCCCAATGACATTAGGAAGTAATTGAAAGCTGACAGGAGCACGACCTGCAACTAAATCAGTTACTAAGTTGGCGGTAACGCGATAGGGAATATGGGTCATTTTTACACCAATTAATTGCTCGTAATACGCTCCTGCCAAATGCTGTGAGCTACCATTACCCACAGAACCATAGGCGACATCGGGCGTTTTGCGTAAGTAGTCATTAAGCTCGGCGAGGGTGTTGATGTTGAGGGTTGAGCTAACTACCACGACATTAGGCAGGATGGCAATAAGTGCAATAGGTTGAAAATCTTTTTCTGGATCGTAATTTAAATCAGGATAAAGAATTTTATTAATGACTAAAGGACCCGAAGCACTAGTACCAATGGTAAAGCCATCAGGTTCAGCACGCGCAATTGCAGCAGTACCTAAGTTACCTCCAGTTGCCGGCTTATTATCAAAAATAAAACGCTGACTAGTATTTGTAGCAACTTGCTCAAACAAGATACGAGTGATGACATCACTAGCGCTGCCAGCCGAAAACGGAATAATGACAGTAATCGGTTTAGCGGTATTTTGCGCATTAGTATTGAGACCAATAAATAACAATAGCGCACCAATTATTTTGCTTAAATTCTTCATTAATTAATTACTCCTGTTTTAGTTCCAAAGCGATCTATCATAACTTCTTCTAACTTCAATTTAGCTGCAGTTAAAGCACCACCGCCACGAGTACGATAGGCTTGTCCTAGGTGTGCCGCTTTTGGAGTATTGCCAGCACTCAGTGACTTTACTTCACCCAAAAGTAGTTTACGAAAGTGCACGATTCCAACATCGGTAGGTGTTAAATGCTCTTTGGTGCGATCAAGAATATAACCCTGGCTTTCTTGTGCCATTTGATCTTGTTCTGCAATGCCGCGAATACCAGTAAAAGATTCAGTGCGTTGTTCTTCGCGACTTAATAAATAATTATTACTGCGATTTCTCAATGGTAAGTAGCCAAGTCCGAGGGCAGCAAATTGTCCATATCCACCTTGATCAAAACGGGCGCGCTCCTCTGCGGTGATGGCCCGCTCAGGATGCCAGGCATAGACATACATCCAGCACGCTTCATCGGTAATCGGTGTCCAGCTATAGCCATAATAGATTTCATTCGGCATTGAAGATGGTGTGATTGAATGATTGGGCAATAAATATTGCGTTAAGCGCCAATAGTGTTCATCCTCATCGGCATGGCGGGCACCGCCGATAACAAAGCCAACCTCATGGTCAACAAAAGTAAAGCGCGGGGTTGGATCATTACGTAGCCAACGTAAGCGCTTCACATCGGCAGCTACATTGGGGTTGTCATCATTTATTTGGGAAGGAGCTGGCATATGTAAGAAAGAAAAATGGGCTGTATCGAGCGCGCCTTCCATCGAGTGAGCCCAATTGCATTCTATTAATCGCTTGGTCACATAACGATTTTCTGGTGGCACTAAGCCAACTTCTAATTGTGGCACCATTACGGGCATGAATTCTGCTGGACCCATATAGGCCCAGACCATGTCGGCAAATTCTCGGGTTGGATAGGCTTTAATTTGAATTGAGTCATGGTATGCAGCACCTGAAGGCACATTTGGCATCTCGATACACTTACCTTCGGTGTCATATTTCCAGCCGTGATAAATACAGCGAATACCACACTCTTCATTGCGACCAAAAAAGAGATCAGCACCTCGATGGGCGCAGTAACGATCAATTAAACCTACCTTGCCAGCTGAGTCACGAAATAACAGTAACTCTTCACCCATGACGGTAACCCGAATTGGGGGGCAATCAGGTAGAGGTATTTCTTCGCTTAAGGCAACGGGCTGCCAGAAGCGCCGAAAATATTCCCCTAGAGGCGTATTTTGATTAGTACGAACCAGTAATTCATTATCAGCAGCAGAAAGCATTGTTGTCTCTTTACCTCATTTGAATAAACGGCTTTTTTCATATTCTAACGAGCTTCTGAGCGGGGTAAAGTTTTACCCCGCAAAAGGCATCGTTAGGCTTCCCTTGGAGGGAGGTGTATAAAATAGTGAAATGCCTCAATTTACCTTTGAAACCACCCCAAAAATCATTTGCGAGCAGGGCGCCGCAAAGCGACTTGGCGAAATTGCCCGTGATTTAGGAATGAGCCGAGTATTTTTAGTGACCGATATTGGCTTGACGAAGGCTGGCTTAATCGATGGCGCTTTAACTTCATTAAGTGATGCCGGGGTAAAGGTCACGGTATTTTCAGATGTACTGGCTGATCCACCTGAGGTGAGTGTGCAGGCCGCCGTGCAAGCGGCGATTGCAGTTGGGGCTGACGGCGTTATTGGATTTGGTGGAGGTAGTTCACTCGATACCGCTAAATTAGTAGGGCTGTTGGCAAAAACACCGCAAGAATTACCCGCTATTTATGGCATTGGTTTGGCGCGTGGACCCCGCTTACCCCTAATTCAAGTGCCAACCACGGCGGGAACTGGTTCAGAAGTAACCCCAATTGCTATTTTGACTACACCCAGTCATGAGAAAAAAGGGGTAGTTTCGCCATTACTGTATCCCGATGTTGCCGTACTTGATAGCTTGCTGACTTTAGGGTTGCCACCCGCGATTACCGCAATGACGGGTGTCGATGCGATGGTGCATGCCATTGAAGCTTTCACATCACGTTCAAAGAAAAATGCTTTATCGGATGCCTTAGCAATTAAAGCCTTACAGTTACTTTATGCCAATTTACCGGAGGCAGTGAGTGACGGTAAAGATGCGCAAGTGCGTGAAAACATGCTTTTAGGTTCCTTATTGGCAGGCATGGCTTTTGCCAATGCGCCAGTTGGTGCAGTACATGCTTTAGCCTATCCCTTGGGCGGTCACTATCAATTACCCCATGGCTTAACGAATTCCTTGGTGCTATTACCAGTTTTGAAATTCAATTTACCTGCGGCTGAACCTTTGTATGCTGAATTGGGCCGTGCGATTTTGCCGGAATTGAATTCTGTCAGCGATGCATTGGCGGCAGCAGATTTTATTGAAGCGATTGCAGCGCATGTGATTACCATGCCTTATGCGCAACGATTACGTGAAGTGGGTGTTAAAGAACACGAATTAGAAATGCTCGCACGCGATGCGATGAATGTGCAGCGTTTACTGATTAATAATCCGCGTGATGTGCAATTTGAAGATGCGTTGAGCTTATATCAAAGCGCTTATTAAGTAGTTAAGCGCTTTGATAAGATTTAAAGAAGAAACTTATTTCACGCCCAATAACTCAACATCAAACAGTAGGGTGGCATTGGGTGGAATTACGCCGCCCGCTCCATTAGCGCCATAGCCCATTTCGGGTGGAATAATTAAAGTGCGTTTGCCGCCCACTTTCATACCGGCAACACCTTCATCCCAACCACGAATTACACGACCACCGCCGAGGGGAAAGCCGAAGGGTTGACCGCGGTCTAAAGAGCTATCAAATTTCTTACCCTTATTATTGGGTGCGCTGGGGTCGTAAAGCCAGCCGGTGTAATGTACCGACACATTTGAGCCAGGGGTAGCATCGGCACCAGTACCGACAAGAACATCAATTTTTTTTAATTCAGTCACTTTAGTTACCTTTGCAGTAGGGGGTTGAGAAGGGTTTGTCGATTGTGCCAGCACCGTTGGCGCTACCATGAATGAGAAACTAAATGCAGTACAAGAAAATAATAGGGTATTTTGCAGATTCATTTTCATGGCAGTAGGTCTTTAAAAAAGAAGCATTGAACAATGCAATCATTATATTCTGAAAGGGCATACCATTGAGGGATGCTTAAAACAGGATCTAGTCATGGAGGGTAAACCAAACTCGGGACACCCACCCTCCATTTTTGCGCGCGGGGGGCTCTATGTCCTTATTCAAGCTTTATTATTAGTTTTACTTTTCTTCGGCCCCAGTAGTTTGAGTGGTGAAAAAATTTGGACAGGACGAATAAGTGATTGGTTAGTTTGGCTTGGCTGGATCTTATTCACGGCAAGCATCATTTTTTCTGGGGTGGCCGCATTTCAGTTAGGTAGTAACCTTACTCCACTACCCAGACCAAAAGCAGGCGCTAAATTAGTCAGAAGTGGCTTATATCGAGTAGTTCGGCACCCGATTTACTTTGGAGTCATTCTGCTATCTGTTGCCTGGTTTTTAATTACTCAAGGCGAGCTAACACTTGCTTATACAGGTTTGATTTTTTTATTCTTTGACATTAAATCGAGAAAAGAAGAGCAGTGGTTAGTTACCACTTTTCCTGAATATACGCATTATCAAAAACAAGTTCGCAAGCTTTTGCCACTGATTTACTAAGCAGCCTAATCACTTCTATTTTTTGTCGTTGCTGGTGTCGAGCCAATGTTTTACTTCAGGAGAGGCTTCCTCCATAATTCCTAAAAATTCTCGTACCATCAAAACTAAACCCGTGACCAGCAGGCAAAAGACAAAAATAGAAATAATGAGTAGGACTGTATTACTCATGCTTTTCTACTCAATAAGGCCGAGACCTTGAAGTAAATTGCAAAGCCAAAAATGGAAGGAACCCAAAGCGAAGTAAAAATAGCCTGGTCTTTATCGCCTGCTACAAACCATAAATAAGCAGAAGTTATAAATGAAATAACCACAGCTAGCAGGATAAAAAAGTCTGATTTTTTAAACATATATTTCCTTAGTTATTGTTAATTAACTGATTCATTAAAATAATCGTCTATGCCAAAACTCATGGCCAAGAGTAAACAGCCAGAAATCGACAATTCGCTAATCACGCGCACGCCTGAGGATAGGCGAAAATCAAATAAGTCAAACTGGTAAAGACCTAAAAATACAAATATAAATGTTAATAAGCCAAAGAAAATTAGAAAAAGCCCTAAAGTTAGTAACATCCATTGAATTATGCGTTTGATCGTCATGGGATACAGGATAATTGAGTCTGAATAAATAATACATACTATCTAAGTACTATTAAGTAAGCCCTCATTTTAGACATCAAATCGCGGAAATTCCCTTGAGCCCCAATTCAGTGTTGCAAGATTTAGGCGGCAGTAAAAAAAGCGAGCGCTATTTTCTATTTGCGCTGGCAGGAATTCAGTTTACCCATATTCTTGATTTTATGATCATGATGCCTTTGGGGCCTCAATTTATTAGCGCTTTCCAAATTAATACCAATCAATTTGGCTTACTTATTTCCTCTTATACCTTTGCAGCTGCCATCGCTGGGGTATTTGCTACGTACTATATTGATCGCTTCGAGCGGCGCAAACTATTGCTAAGTCTCTATATTGCCTTTACGTTGGCTACCTTAGCTTGCGGCCTAGCAACATCATATGAAACATTGTTTCTCGCGCGGGCCTTAGCTGGTGTTTTTGGCGGTATCTTAGGCTCCTTAGTGCAAACTATTGTGGCTGATGTGATTCCATTTGAACGTCGTGGCAAGGCAATCGGTACCGTAATGGCGGCATTCTCGGTCTCAACTGTTGCAGGCGTTCCTTTAAGTTTATTTTTAGCTAACCATATTTCTTTTTTGGGTTGGCGTGCCCCATTTATTTTTATTGCACTTTTAGCCGGCGCAATTTTTTGGCTAGGCTACCAATTTATTCCCTCAATTGCGGGTCACTTGGCCCATAAAGCAGCTGGTAATCGCTTTCGACAAATTTATCACTTGGTGATACAACGCGATCACTTGATCGCCTTTGGTTTTATGGCTTTGATTATGTTGACAGGATTTTCGGTCATTCCTTATATCGCGCTCTATTTCACTATGAACGTGGGAGTACCCGATGCATATATTTCCTTGGTATATCTGTTTGGGGGTGTCGCGTCTTTATTGAGCTCCCGTTACATTGGGTCTTTGGCTGACCGCTACGGTAAGGAGCGCACTTTTAGAGCCCTGGCAATATTTAGTTTGGTGCCGATTATTGTCACCACGAATTTAGTTCCTGTACCCATTTGGTTAGTACTCATTAATTCCACCGCATTTTTTATCTTAGTTTCCGGGCGCATGATCCCAGCAATGGCCATGGTGAGTCAGGTGATTGAACCTAAAAATAGAGGGACTTTTATGAGCTTAATTGGCTCGGTGCAAATGTTAGGCTCGGGTATTGCATCGGTAATAGCAGGGATGGTCATTACCATTAGCCCCAGCGGGCAAATTGAGCATTACAACTGGGTTGGCTATGGGGCAGTGCTGTGCGGTTTGCTAACTTTTTGGCTTGTGGGTAAAATTCACCCCTATCGGGCGCCAGCAAATCAAACTCTGGGCTAATATTTTTGGCCTATTTTTCAGTAAACCAGCTTCCTAATTTAACTAATTAATGATGACAATTTCTAACATCGGTCTTTTAAGCCTTGTTTTCTTCGCCCAGCTTTTAACTCCCCTGGCAGCATACGCGGTAGAAACGCAGGCGCATGAAGTAAATGCGCCGCCTTCGGAAAATCATTACACTAAATCGATTTCAGGCTTACGTAACCTACGCTATTGCGAGGTGCTGTATGGCAAGCGCCATCTGGGTACCCTGACGGTAAAAGTATTTAATACCCAGGGTCTTAACGATTGTCCTGAAGCATTATGGAAAGCTCTCGACGTTAAAGTAATTGAGAAAAAAAATGATGCCTCATTTGTGCGTCTGAATGGCCCGCGTTACTGGACCATGGACGAGATTAAAGCGGCTGGCAAAACAGCGAATGATGTCATCGAGAATTTTGGCGGTATTGAGATGAGTTTGCGGGCAACTTTGGATGTTGGTATAAAGCGGCAATTAGCAGGCACACAGTTCTTTGTGCCGAATGTCGTCAATCGAAATACTGCTTTTATTTACAAGAGCGGCACACCAATTTACCAACTAACTTCGCCCCAAGGACAGACTTACATTATGCAATCGTATTCACAAATTGCTGATCCTAACTTGTCAATGAATGATTTGGTGCAATTAGCTACCCGCCTTAAGCTACCCGATGGCTGGAAATATACAGTCAAAACCCTCACGCAAGATTTAGTTTTACAGGCACAGGGCAAGGCTTATGTAATTCAGGATAATTTTTATAATTCGTATCAACGTCAATAAGGAACTTTATGAGGAATTCAATGAAAAAATACTTACTCTCTTTTTTTATGGCTTGGCAATTTTGTGGGACGGGATTTGCTGCCGATTCCCCGCCAGTTAAATTCGATCCCGTCTGGCTCATTAATGCTCGTATTGCTGTAAAAGCAGGCCAATATGATGACGCTATTAAACAGTTGCAGGCGGCTAATGATCCTACATCAGCAGACTGGAATAATTTAATGGGTTATAGCTTACGCAAGAAAACCCCACCCGACTTAGTTGGAGCAGAAAAATTTTATCAAGCCGCTTTGGCTATTGATCCTACCCATCGTGGCGCTTTAGAGTATTACGGAAAATTAATGTTGCTCAATAAAAATTTGACGGGCGCCGAAGGTTTATTAGCCAGACTGGATAAAGCCTGTACCTTTGGTTGCGAAGAATATAGCGATTTAAAAGAAGCAGTTGCTAACTATAAAAAGTCCCAAAAGTAGCCGTGCTTAAACTTGAAAACACTATTTAGGTAAAATAGCCTCTCTATGAACCCTATGGCAAGCTCTTTCATCAAGCAAAAAATACGTGCGCTGTTGCTCATGGGCTCGATGGCGTTGATGATCGCGGGTCTTCAGTGGTTTGGTTTTTACCATAGTATTGAACATGCCGGATTAAGTAGTCAAACTCAACTTCTTAGCAAGCTTTTTAAACATACTTCACATTTAAGTTCCGAACAGGTTAATCAAACTCAGCAAGCTAAAAGCGATTACCATTTAGAGCACGCTTCTTATGAGCAGTCTGAGCTGGCTAAAGGTGTATGTCAATTATTAGACTCTTTGCTCTTAGGCGGTTACTTAACTTCAGCAGAGTTTGGCATTCTTGCGCATCCTCATGCCATTGCTTTACCTGCTGCAATTCTTATTTCTCTGGCCAAACAAATTAAGCTTTGGCCTTATCAATCTCAAGCCCCGCCCTTTATTACCTTGTAACGCGATTTATAAGCAACTTGACCTTTTGAGGACAAGCCTTTGTTAGTTATTGCTTGGTAATAAAGTTATTGGGGTAAATGATGGAAAATTTTAAAGTAAGTCAAATTACATTTGCTTTAGCTTTGGCGAGTGCGAATACATTAGCGCTAGCACAAAGTCAGGATACAAATTCTTTACAAGTTGATGTCACTGGGTCGCGCGAAGGTGGTCAAAGTATTTTGACTCCCACAAAAATTGTGGCGGGTGATGAACTACAGAATAAACTGGGCGCTACGCTTGGTGCAACTTTAGCAAATGAATTGGGGGTTTCGGCAACCGGTTATGGTTCGGGCGCTTCTCGCCCAGTAATTCGCGGTTTAGATGGGCCAAGGGTACAAATTTTACAAAATGGAGTTTCGGTTGGTGATGTCTCAAATATTTCACCCGATCACGCTATTGCTACATCTGTTCAAAATGCACGGCAAATAGAAATCTTACGCGGCGCAGCTGCTTTAATGTACGGGTCGGGATCAAGCGGCGGTTTAGTTAATATTGTTAACGATCGTATTCTCACTAACTTACCGGACGCTACCACTGGAGTTATTAATACTAGCTTAGAAAGTGTGAATCAAGGAAAGGCCGCCTCTTTAGATTTAGACACCGCTATTGGTTCGGTCGCATTGCATTTAGATACTGCGGTGAATAATGCCAACAACTATCAAATTCCTGGTAATGCTGAACAAGGGGGGCCTAATGCAAACTGGGCGATTAATCCGGGCGAACCCGTCAACGTCCCTTATAGTGGCAAGCTGCCATTTTCATTTAGCAATCAAAATAATTTAGGTTTAGGTGCTTCTTACATTGGTAAGTCGGGCTATACCGGTATTTCAGTTGAGCGTTTAAATCATAACTATGGGACGCCAACGAGTGAGGGTGGCTTTATTCAGCAGTCGCAAAATCGCTATGACTTTAGTCATCAAACCCGTGATCCATTTGCGGGTTTTTCCTCATTTAAATTTAATGCAGCAAATATTAATTATCTTCATACTGAATACAATAATAACGGTGCTGCCTTTACTCAGTGGAGCAATAAGGCTAACGAGGCTAGGTTTGAGCTTACCCACAAAGAAATTGTGGGCTGGACCGGAACAATGGGTTTTCAATTTACCGGTGCAAATTTAAATGCTACCGATTTACAGTCAAATAACTATGCCATTGTGCCGCCCACTAAATCTAATTCAAATGCTTTGTTTTGGATAGAAGAAGGCCGTTTTGGCCCCTTGCAAACTAGTTTGGGTGCACGTTATAACTTAGTTTCACAAAATCCCAATCAGTCGACGGCATTTCCAACCGATATTGACTTTACAAGTCAAAATGGCAGCCCAGGTCCCACGGCGCCTAGCCTGCAAAATCGCAACTTTAATCTTTTATCGTACTCCGCAGGCGGTATGTTAAATTTAGATGGAGGGTATGGCGTTGGTATGGCTTTTACAGTTTCGCAAAGAGCGCCCAGTGCACAAGAACTTTACTCATATGGTCCGCACGATGCTACCGCTACCTTTGATGTAGGTAATTCGAATCTGTCAACAGAAACATCTCGTAATCTTGAAGTAAACATTCAAAAGACGGTTGGCTTAATGCGTGGTAAAGCTAGTATTTATCAAAATATGTTTTCTAACTATGTTTATGGTTTTTATACTGGCGCGTATAGCCCCTCAAACGAAAATTTTTCGGTTGTGCAGTCTTCGCAAGCAAATGCCACCATTCGCGGCGCAGAAGGCGAGCTCACTTATAACTGGAATCAAAAGGGCGCTGCTGGACGTATTTTTGGGGATGTTTCTTACGGAAAATTTAACGGCGGGGGGCAGATTAGCGGCAATTTACCCTTGCAGCCAGCTCCGCGCATGGGCCTAGAGTTGGCGCATAGAACGGGTGGCTGGCTGACTAATGCAACCTATATTTATGGTCTACAACAAACTCGTCTTGCTTCGTTTGAAATTGGCCCAACCCCAAGCTATAGCTTATTAAATGGCAGCATTTCTTATTCTGAAAAAATCAATAAAATTAATTGGACTGGCTATATGGTGCTAAAAAACCTGTTAAATCAAGATATCCGCTATGCCACTACTCCAATGCCAGTGCGCCTTTATGCCCCCCAGCCTGGGCGTAGCATAATGGTCGGCGTAAAAGCCAGCTTTTAGATATTTTGATTTAAGATGTAGAACATCACTCCAAAAAATTAATAATTAAGATGAGCGACACCCTAAGAATTTTTATCATTGATCATCATTTAGTTGCCATTGCTTTAATTCTAGGCATGATCCTAATGGTAGAAATTGGCTGGCGGGTAGGGGTGACTGTTAGGGCAAAATTTGCAGTTAGTAGGATCAATGCCAGCGATACGTTTATGGCTGCAATTTTTGGTTTATTAGCATTGGTAATCGCCATTACCTTTTCTGGTGCTTCTGATCGTTTTGATAAGCGTAGAGATTTAATTATAAATGAGCTCACCACGATGAGCAGTGCTTATTTATCAGTTGATTTAATCAAGGCCGAAGATCAACCCAATTTACGAGAATTATTTAAAAAATATGTAGATTTACGCCTAGAGATTTATAAAAAACCAATCCAATTAGAAGACCAAGCGAAAATTTTTCAACAACGAATAGATGTCGGTAATCAAATTTGGCATACTGCCTTTAAATCAGTCAACAACATACATGCGATAAACTTTGCAGACAAACTTATTGCCGCAAAAATTCTGCCAAGCATTACTGCAATGTTTGATGCTGCTGATTACCAGCGCATGGCGATGCAAATGCATCCGCCACCAGAGATGTGGGCGCTATTATTTTTACTTGCCTTTGTTGGTTCCTTGGTGGCTGGTTACATTATGGGAGTAGAAGAGCGCCGAGACTGGCTTTTAACTGTAGTATTCGTTGTCATGATGGTGGCGACAATTTCATTAATACTTGATATGGAACACCCACGAGATGGTGTGATTAACTTAGATCGAATTGACCATGAGATCGTTCAATTTCGTAAATCAATGAAGTAAAGAAATTATGGTGCAGAGCTTGGGAAGTGGACATGATCAATATACTGTCCGGCTTGATTGACTTTCACCAAGACCATATCTCCCACATTCACAACCTTGCCAGTAAATGCTTGAATATTCACGTGATGAGTAACTAAAATTAAGGGCGGCTGAGATTTTTTAGCAAGGGTATTTTTAATGAATGTTTCAAGCGCCTGTGTTTGGGTTTTTTCTAAAGCCATTTCATCAAAAAAAGAACCAAGTGACGCCTCAATTGTGACGGCGCCTTTTTTTAGTAATTTGGCAGTGTCAATGCAGCGGCACCAAGGGCTGGAAAATACTTGCGCTTTATCAATGCCTTGTTTACTTAGCCAAGCACCAATTAGCTCAGATTGTTTGCGTCCTCGTTCGCCTAAATTGCGCTGGGTAGCGCATTGATTGAGTTTATAGCCCGGTGGGTCGCCTATTCCTGGGGCATCGGCATGGCGCATCAACAGTACATGATGTCCATCATTCAGGTTATCTATTAGCGTCGCATAAGCGCTGATGCCAAATAGACAAAGATTTAGGCCAATAAAAAAAACTGTAAGCCTACGCCTGATAGGGTTATTCATAGAAGATATAAAGGCTTCACAAGCTTGAATTAATTAATAGATAATATTGGATCTTAATAGAAAATTTGATTATCGATTGCAACCTTGCATAGAAATACCTTTTAAAAATATATCTAGGAACTATTTTGCACGTGAATAAATTTATTTGCCTTAGCGCGATCTGCTTATTTACCTTAAGTGCTTGTGGTACATATGCACCCAATGTTGATATGGGCAATAAGGACCAAGGGTGTGTGCGTGAGTGCGATATGAACAATAATCTTTGCATGGAAAAAGCGACTGATTTGGTAGCACAAAATAGTTGTGCAATGAAGCGGCAAAATTGCATTAAGGCGTGCCCAACTGATAATTGTTAATTGCTTGTAAAGCGCGAACTAAGCAACTGCAAGTACTTTCTGTAAAAATAGAGAAATATCAGCTAGCTCAGTTGGATGAACCGAGTGTTCCATTGGGTAGGTTTGCCAATTGACCTGGTAGCCATGTTGAATGAGTAAGGCATGAGAATCTTCACCCCGTTTTGGAATCACAACTGGATCCCAAATACCATGCGCCATAAAGATTGGGGTATTAAAGTTAGCTGCATGCCTGCTGCTTAAAAAATTTTCTGCAAGTGGCAGATAGCCAGACAAAGCCATGATGCCAGCAAGAGGATGGGGAAAATTAAGGCCCGTATAGAGTGCCATGGCACAACCTTGTGAAAACCCTGCAAGCACTATTTTGTTTGAGGGTATGCCCCGATTCATTTCTTGTTCAATGAGAGCGGCAATTGCGAGGGCTGATTTTTGAATGCCATTTACATCTTGGCGATTAGTTAAATCGGGTGCAGCTATGTCGTACCAAGCTGGCATTACGTAACCGCCATTAATAGTTACCGGCATACTAGGTGCGCTAGGGAAAATAAAGCGAATTGGTAAGCAGCCAATTAAATCGAGTTGAGGTACGATTGAAGCAAAGTCATTACCATCGGCACCTAGGCCATGTAGCCAAATGACTGCAGCCTGAGGATTTGGGGTAGTTTCAATTTCGATGCAAGGCAGTTGCGCGATCATAAGTGCTCAGTAACTATGATTTTTTATTAGCAGCCTGAGCTTGTTTTTTAGCTAAGCGCTCATTGATGGTTTTTAGCATCGCCTGATCGGGATCCTGCCATTTTGCGCCTGCTTGATTTGCTAAATAGACTACAGCGGCAGCAAATTCAGCGACAGTCAAATTCGCGTTACCTCCCCGAGCGGGCATTGCGCGAACGCCATAGTAGCCATCAGCGCTGATGTTGGCTTGGCCTTCTTTAATTAATTTACCCCATTGAGTTTTATTGCCTAATTTAGGGGCATTATTAATACCCGTGGTGTGACAAGCCGCGCAAACTTGCTGATAAGTTTCAGCGCCAGTGGCTGCATGTACATTTGAACCCAAAGATAGTAATGCAAGGGTAATTACTAAGCTAAATAATGGGGAATAGATGCCGAGGGTATTGCTTGAGAGGGTTGATTTCATGATAGTTTCTAATTTAAGCCAATGGAAAATTGTATAGTTGAAACTGCGATTCTGCAAAAACCCCTAAAATAGCTTGCAATTGTTAATAAAGAGCTTAACTGAGGGATTTTAGTAATGTGCAAAAAATCAAGTTTATTAGGTTTGTTGACAGCAGTTCTTGCCCCATCTTTAATGGTGCTCTTTAGTCCAATAACTTTAGCGCAGGAATTTCCTCCGAAAAAAACAGTAACCATGGTAGTGGGCTTTGCTGCAGGTGGAGCAGCCGACACGGGGGCACGCTTAATTGCTAAAAAGCTTGGTGAAAATATTGGTCAAACTGTACTGGTTGACAATAAGCCCGGGGCGGGCGGGAATATTGCGCATGCCACTGTTGCTAATGGCCCCGCCGATGGCTCAATGATTTTGTTAGGCTCAATTGGCCCCTTAACCATTGCACCGCATCTTATGAAGTTGCCTTATGATCCAGTCAAAGATTTGGCGCCATTAACGATGGGGATGAGTTTTCCTAATATATTGGTTGTGCCTTCGTCCTTAGGAGTGGGCTCCCTTAAAGAATATGTAGCTCTAGCGAAAAAAGAGCCAGGAAAATTAACTTATGCATCAACTGGCAATGGATCAGCTTCGCACTTGCAGGGTGAGTTATTCAATTTGCGTGCAGGCATCGATGTGGTGCATATTCCTTATAAAGGCGGTAACCCAGCCTTAGTTGATGTATTGGCTGGGCGAGTTTCTTCTTATTACGCTGCTTTAGCGTCTGCCTCGCCACATATTAAGGCTGGTAAATTAATCCCTCTGGCTACAACAGGCGCGAAAAGAGCGCCCTTGTTTCCAAACGTACCAAGTATTGCTGAGTCTGGTTATCCTGGCTTTGATTCAACTAACTGGTATGCCTTTGTTGCACCAAGCAAGACACCAACAGTTTTATTAGATCGTTGGAATCTTGAAATTGTTAAAGTATTAAATGATAAAGAGGTGGCTGCTAGTCTAGTAGAGCATGGTTTAACGCCTAATCCCACGTCGCGTGATGAGCTCGCAAAATACATGGCAAAAGAATCAAGTGCATGGTCCAAGGTGATTAAAGATAAAGGCATTACCGCCGATTAGTTTTTTGACTAATTAAAGAACGTCGACTTGAAGAAGGTCTACTAGGAAAGAGAGAATTGATGCAATTTGCAGTTGTCATGCGTAAACAAAAAATGATTAACCAATGGGTTAGTCATCGTTGGTTTCCCCAAGAGGTGATCCCAGATTTTGGGCAGTTTGGAACCGATGCATTAGAAAATGCGCCGCAAAAAATAGTCGGCCGATTTTTAGAGCGCAATGATTTGGACGAGTCGTGGCTATTTACAGGTTTTAATTTAAATTTATTTGCTGATGAAGCTGAGGGCTATTACCTCAATATTTCAGCACAAAGCCCATGTTGGTTTGTGATGTGGCGTTTAGAAGAAGAGCCACAAGCATACTTAAATCATCAATCACAAGAGTTTTTAGTTGCCAATGAAGCATTAGCAATTCCACATCGTATTTTAGTGAGTTACAACGAAGCAGCGCGGTTATTAGATGGCGGTGAAGCAGTTGATAATATTCCCATGAATACAGAGCAAATTGCTTGGCTTAAAGAGTATGTCGATGAAAAATATAAGCCTGAGCCAAAACGGCGCCAAAAGCCCGCATCCTTTAAGGGCGCAGTGCGCCCAGCGGGGGAATAATGGCAGATGGTTTTTTAAATCGCTGGTCGCAACGCAAGGCTGGTAAGGTAACACCTGAACCAGCGAATACATCTAATTCCAATGTTATTAAAACTGTTCCCGACTCAGTCGATGAGACTAAGCTCAATGTTGATCAGCAGAATATCGCTCCAACTCAAACTGCGGCCTTGCCGCAACTCACTTTGGACGATGTTGCAAAGCTTAACCATCAAGATGATTTTTCGGTCTTTATGCAAAGCGGGGTTGATCCTGATGTCAAGCGCGCAGCAATGAAAAAATTGTTTTCTGATCCTCGCTATAACATCATGGATGGTTTAGATATTTACATTGATGACTATTCCAAGCCAGACCCCATTCCTCCAGAAATGCTACGGCGCTTGGTACAGTCAAAGATGTTAAATCTCTTTAAAGCAGAAGATGATGAAAAGGAAAAGCTCAATGAAAGCGCCACAGAAAAAATTGCCCTAGAGACCCCTGATAATGAACCCTCTACTAGCTTGCCATTAGAGTCCAAGGTGGAGTTAACCGAGATTCAACCAATTAAACCACCGCTTGATCCCCAATTAAAAACGTAAAAGTACCCTATGACCAAGTTATTAGTCTGTGATTGCAACCGCACAATGCCGCTCGATGCCAAAGCATTAGGCGTTGCAATGCACACCTCTTTATGTCGTCAAGAGGTCGGTCAATTTTTGACGGCGCTTGATGAGCCCGAGCCAATGATTGTGGCTTGTACGCAAGAACGGGCTTTATTTAGTGAGTTGGCAGAGCAATCAGCTAAGCCTTTAGGCGCGCCACTACGTTTTGTAAATATTCGCGAGCTAGCGGGCTGGACTCAAGAAGCGAAAAAATCAACCCCTAAAATTTTGGCCTTATTGGCTTTAGCTGAGTTGCCACAGGCTGATCCAGTTCCCGTAGTTGAGTTTCAAAGCCAAGGACGCCTCCTCATTATTGGTCCAGCTGAACAAGCATTACCTTGGGCTGAAAAATTAGGCGCGTCTCTTGATATCAGCGTTTTATCAACTGAAGCTGGCACACTGCCCTTGAGTCGCAATTTTCCAATTTATAGTGGTGTAGTATCTAAATTAGACGGCTTTTTAGGTCAATTTACGGTTGCGTGGAATTTAATCAATCCAATTGATCCTGAAATGTGCACCCGCTGTGGCGCTTGTGTAAACGCTTGCCCGGAAGATGCAATTGACGCTTCTTTTCAAATTAATTTAGAGCGCTGTAAATCTCACCGTGCTTGTGTTACTGCGTGTGCCGGTATTGGGGCAATTCAGTTTGAACGTAGTGATACATTGCGTAGCGGTAAATTTGATTTAATTATGGATTTGCGAGCTATTCCTAGTATGCCGATGACCCAGACTCCTCAAGGGTATTTAGCGCCTGGCGCCGACCCTTTTGAGCAATCATTAGCTGCTGCCAAACTGCTTGGTTTAGTAGGTGAATTTGAAAAGCCAAAATATTTCGTCTATAACGAAAAAATTTGTGCCCATGGACGTAATGGCGTTACAGGCTGTTCTGCCTGTATCGATGTTTGCTCAACTGCGGCAATTCAATCTGTCTTCAAAAATGGTCAAGGTCAAGTAGCGGTTAATCCCAATTTATGTATGGGTTGTGGTGCTTGCTCAACCGTATGTCCTTCGGGCGCTATGCGCTACAACTATCCGAGCGTTCCATATCAGGGCCTACAATTAAAAGCACTTAGCAAAACTTATGCTACCGAGATTGCGCGGGTTAACTTAGCTGCTAGTGCACCTACTTTGCTTTTGCATAGTCTTGGCGAAGGTTTACAGTTATTAGAAAATTTAGGTCGTTCAGCCCACTTACAGGCCAAGACCTATGAAGGTCTGCCGAGTTTTGTTTTGCCTTTAGGTATTGAAAATATTGCCTCAGCTGGAATTGATCTTTGGTTAGGTGCCTTAAGTTATGGCTTTGCTGAGGTAAAGATCCTCTTAACTGGCAATGAAGATCCAGCATATTGTCAGGCTCTAGAACAGCAAGCTGCATTAGGTAATGCCATTTTGCAGGCCTATGGCTTAAATACGAATTCTGATGCAACTCGAATTAGCTTAATTGGGGCGCATGCTGTTAATGATTTGTTAACGGTGAGTGCGTCTTTTGGGTTGCTACGCAAACGGGGTGCATTGCCGGCTTTGGGCCCATCGGCTACTTTTGCCTTAAGCAATCAAAAACGGGAAACGCTTGAAGCTGTGCTGGCTTATTTTGAGAAGCAAGCGAAAACTTCGCTACCCTTGGATGGCGTAGTTTTGCCTAACCCCTCTTTATTCGGCGGTCTCGCCATCAATCAAGCGGCCTGTACTTTATGTATGTCTTGTGTGGGTAGTTGTCCAGAAGGTGCATTATTAGATAACCCCGATGAGCCAAAGTTGGCGTTTTTAGAAAAGCAATGTGTGCAATGCGGTTTATGCGTCCAAACCTGCCCTGAAAATGCCTTGCAATTATTGCCCCGCTTATTGAGTGTGGAGCAACGCAAACAAAAAGTCATCCTTAATGAAACCTCGCCCTTTCATTGCATTAGTTGTGGCAAAGCCTTTGGCACCTTAAAAATGGTTGAGTTAATGTTGGGAAAGCTTGGAACACACGAGGCATTTTCGGGTCCCGCAATGAATCGACTAAAAATGTGTAGTGACTGTAGGGTAGTCGATATGATGAAGGCTGATTCATGAGCCAAGAACCCCAAAAAGCAGAAGGAGAAAAAGTATCGGGGGAAAAGGCCGAGGTCACGCCAGCAACAGTGGGCGAGATTGGTCTGGCCGAAGACCTAGCACGTGCAGACCTCTATGGCCTATTAGCAGCTTTGCTGCATCGGCCGCCAGCTCAAGATTTATTGGATCGTATTGCGGCGTCTTCAACAGCAGCAGATGATTTAACTGCTTTAGCTAGCGTATGGCTAAATTTAGTGACCTTGACCAAAAATAGCCAAGAGGGTGATTGGCGAAAAGAATATGATGCCAATTTTGTTGGGGTTGGAAGACCTAATGTGTTCCTCAATGGTTCTTATTTCATGGCGGGACATTTAAATGAAAAACCCTTAGTAGAGGTGCGCAGAGCCTTACAAAATTTTGGGCTAGAGGCTTCCGATAGTGTTTCTGAGACGGAGGATCACCTTGCTGCCTTATGTGAAGTCATGCGCTATTTAATTGCCGGAGATGATGTTGCGGTTTCTAATCTGACGAATCAGAAAATATTCTTTAATACCCATATACGATCTTGGTATGAAGATTGTTGCGATGCAATAGAAAACTCTCCAGAGACCCATTTTTATTTACCAGTAGCTCTTTTAATCCGAGAATTTTTTGCGATAGAGGCCCAAGGCTTTGACATGCTGTGATTGTAAAAATTAATTGACAGAAGTTCATACCTTTTTCCATACTTAAAAAATGATTAGGGTTTACGCTTACTTCAAGTTCTTATACGCAAAAAAGCAATTAGCATTACACTTATTTCGTAATATTCATTTTTGCATTTACATTAGATTGGACGATCTATGAAAGACAAATCAATTCTCGCTGTAGACGCTGCTCAACTCACATCGAAACCATCGCGTCGAACATTTTTTCTTACTGCAGGAGTTGCTGCAGGGGCAGCTGCGGTTGTATCGCAAACTCCTTTAGGTCAAGCAGTGATTCAAGAAGTTGGCAGCGCAATTAGCCCCAAAGCAGATGGCTACCAGTTATCAGCCCATATTAAAAAGTACTATGAAACAACGTTAATTTAAGAATTTAAATCTTTACATAATCAATCTATAAGAATTCTTTCTGGAGTAGCACATGAGCCTGGTTCGTAAAACTTCTTCTAGCAGTAACCCCAAAACTTCAAGCCATTTAATTGGCAGTTTGGCACGGGGTTTAAAAGCGGCTGTGCCAACGATGGATCGGCGCACTTTTTTACGGCGCTCGGGAATTGGTGTTGGTGCAGGTTTAGCTGCTTCACAACTGAACTTATTGCAAAAGGCAAATGCTGCTGATACCAAGGCAATGATTGATGGCAAAGCTGGCAAGATAGAAGTCAAGCGCACTGTTTGCACTCATTGCTCGGTAGGCTGCGCGGTCGATGCCACAGTAGAAAATGGGGTTTGGGTTCGGCAAGATCCCGTCTTTGATTCGCCGATTAATTTGGGTGCAAATTGTGCA
This sequence comes from Polynucleobacter meluiroseus, assembly GCA_945878885.1. Lineage (GTDB taxonomy): Bacteria > Pseudomonadota > Gammaproteobacteria > Burkholderiales > Burkholderiaceae > Polynucleobacter > Polynucleobacter meluiroseus_C. The sequence goes on from CAMCUP010000010.1 coordinate 43,400, forward strand.
AAGGGCGCAGCCTTGCGGGAGCATGGGCACGGTGACTACCGCTTACGTTCACCGATGAAATTGGTTGATGGTAAATACCAAAAGATTTCTTGGGATCAGGCGCTCGATGAAATTACCGCAAAAATGAAATCGCTGCGCACGAAATCAACCCCCGATTCTTTATTCTTTATTGGCTCATCTAAGCACAATAACGAGCAAGCTTATTTAATGCGTAAGTGGGTCTCATTCTTTGGTACTAATAATACCGATCACCAAGCGCGTATTTGTCACTCGACCACCGTAGCTGGCGTAGCCAATACTTGGGGTTATGGTGCGATGACTAATAGTTATAACGACATGATGAATTCGAAGGCCGCACTATATATCGGCTCGAATGCTGCTGAAGCACATCCTGTATCGATGTTGAGTATGCTGCATGCCAAAGAAAATGGCTGCAAATTGATGGTGGTTGATCCGCGGTATACCCGCACCGCTGCTAAGTCAGATCAGTATGTGCGCATTCGCTCAGGAACAGATATTCCTTTCTTATTTGGTGTTTTGTATCACATCTTTAACAACGGCTGGGAAGATAAGAAATACATTAACGATCGCGTTTACGGGATGGATGATGTACGTAAAGATGTAATGGAGAAATGGACGCCTGCCAACGTTGAGCAAGCTTGCGGTGTGCCTGAAGCGGAAGTCTATAAAGTAGCCGAAACCATGGCGAAGAATCGTCCCAGTACGATTGTTTGGTGTATGGGTCAAACCCAGCACACCATTGGTAATGCGATGGTACGGGCTTCTTGTATTTTGCAATTGGCGCTTGGCAATATTGGCAGATCGGGCGGCGGCGCAAATATTTTCCGCGGTCACGATAATGTGCAAGGTGCTACGGATGTCGGCCCTAATCCCGATTCATTACCAGGTTACTATGGCTTAGCTGCCGGTTCGTGGAAGCACTACGCGACCGTTTGGGGCGTTGATTACGACTGGATTAAGGGTCGCTACGCACCCGATATGATGGAAAAGTCAGGCACTACAGTATCGCGCTGGATTGATGCAGTACTCGAAAAAAGCGATATGGTTGATCAGGCCACTAATGTCAAGGGTGTGTTCTATTGGGGTCATGCGCCGAATTCGCAAACTCGTGGCCTAGATATGAAAAAGGCAATGGATAAATTAGAGTTATTGGTGGTAGTCGATCCATACCCCAGTGCTACTGCTGCTATGGCTGCTATGCCACCAGCGGCTGGCGGGCAAGTCAATAAAGATCGAGCAGTGTATTTACTGCCTGCCACAACTCAGTTTGAAACTAAAGGCTCTGTCACTGCTTCGAATCGTTCGATTCAATGGCGGGAAAAAGTCATCGATCCTTTATTTGAGTCGGTACCTGATCATGTGATCATGCAAGCTTTAGCCGATCGCCTTGGTTTTGGTAAAGAGCTGTCGGTGAACTACAAAATGCTTGATTCAAAGTATGCTGGTAAATCATGGCGTGAGCCCGAGCCCGAGTCAATTTTGGGTGAAATTAATCGTGCCGTCTGGACAATTGGCTACACCGGTCAAACGCCCGAGCGTCTTAAAGCCCATATGCGCATGATGAGTGTTTTTGATCCCAAAACATTGCGATCGCGTGGTGGCAAAGATCCAGTTAGTGGCTACGATACAACTGGTGATTACTTTGGTTTGCCATGGCCTTGCTATGGTACTGCGGCGATTAAGCATCCTGGCTCACCGAATCTCTATGACACCAGTAAAAGCTTGATGGAAGGCGGCGGTAATTTCCGCGCTAACTTCGGTGTAGAAAAAGACGGTAAAACCCTTTTAGCTGAAGATGGCTCATGTTCTAAAGGTTCTGCGATCACTACTGGATATCCTGAGTTTGATGCTGCCTTTGTGAAGAAATTGGGCTGGTGGAGCCAATTAACACCAGAAGAGCAAAAATTAGCCGAAGGCAAAAATTGGAAGACTGACTTATCGGGCGGTATTCAACGGGTGGTCATGAAAAACGGTTGCCATCCATTTGGTAACGCTAAAGCGCGTGCGGTAGTTTGGAATTTCCCTGACGCGATTCCCCAGCATCGTGAAGCTTTGTATAGCACGCGTCCCGATATGATGATTAAGTATCCAACATCGGCCGATAAGAAAAATTTCTGGCGCTTACCAACCTTGTTCTTAACTGTGCAACAGCAGAATTTGAATGAGAAGCTGTATGAAAAGTTCCCGATTATTCTAACTTCTGGGCGTTTAGTTGAATATGAAGGGGGTGGCGATGAAACTCGTTCTAACCCTTGGTTAGCAGAACTTCAACAAGAAAATTATGTGGAAATAAATCCGGGTGCAGCTGCTCGTCGTGGGATTAAAAATTGGGATTATGTCTGGGTGAAGTCCCCAACTGGTGCCAAGATCAAAGTGCGCGCGATGGTTACTGAGCGAGTTGGTCCAGATACTGCTTTCGTACCATTCCATTTTGCGGGATGGTGGGAAGGCAAGAATTTGCGCGAATTTTACCCAACAGGCGCTTGCCCAGTTGTTTTAGGTGAGGCGGTGAATACTGCAACGACCTACGGCTATGACAGCGTAACGATGATGCAAGAAACCAAAACCACCATGTGCCAAATTGAAAAATTTGCCTAAGCACCTAAATTAACGAGCTAAATTCAGGAGAATCTCATGGCAAGAATGAAGTTTATTTGTGACGCAGAACGGTGCATCGAATGCAACGGTTGTGTTACCGCCTGTAAAAATGAAAACGAAGTACCTTGGGGCGTTAACCGCCGTCGGGTCGTGACAATTAATGATGGTGTGATCGGTGCTGAAAAATCCATTTCAGTTGCCTGCATGCATTGTTCAGACGCGCCTTGCATGGCGGTTTGCCCAGTCGATTGTTTTTATCGCACCGATGAAGGTGTGGTGCTACACGATAAAGATATTTGTATCGGTTGTGGCTATTGTTCTTACGCTTGCCCCTTTGGCGCGCCCCAATTTCCAACCTCGGGTTTATTTGGACTGCGCGGCAAAATGGATAAGTGCACTTTTTGTAGTGGCGGCCCGGAGGCCAATGGTAGCGTCGCAGAATTTGAGAAGTATGGGCGCAATCGCCTGGCTGAAGGAAAGCTTCCACTCTGCGCTGAACTTTGCGCCACTAAAGCTTTAATTGGCGGGGATGGAGATGTCATTGCTGATATTTACCGGGCTAGGGTAGTTAAACGCCAAACCAATGGTAAAAATGCAGGAGCTAATGTATTTGGCTGGACCACCGCCTACGGTAAACCTGGTGAAGCACCTCCTGCACCAAGTAAAGCCCCACCCGGACCACAAGGAGGTAAGTCATGAAAGCAACTCTAAAAGCGATCTTATTGGCCTCACTTGCACTCGGCTTACTCAGTGCCTGTAAAGATGAAGAGCAGGGCTTCAAAGCATCGAAGCGACCTGATGTGGCTCCTTATATGGGCGCTAACGATGGCTTTATGGCAAAGGGTTGGACCCCTGGTAACCAGGTCAGTTGGACGCAAGAAATAAATAAGCGCAATCAAAATCAAACTGAATACAGCCGTATTAAGTAATGATCAATGCCGTGAGGGAATTTGCATGAATCAAACCGTAAGCGCTTCTTTCCGTTCCTGGCTTATTCCGGCAGGTTTTTGCCTTGCTCTATTTACTGGAGTTAGTGCGGCTCAGCCCGCAGCCCCAGCAGCTGCGCCCGCCGCCTTACCTAAAGTAGAGTCAGCCAATATTATGGATGTAGGCCGCGCGCCAAATGCCACGATTGAGGCAGAGCGTAAGGCCAATCAGAACCAACCAGGGAATAATTCACCGATTTGGCGTACCGCAAATAGTGATGATGTCAATTACGTCAGTATTCCCGATAAACAAGCAGGCGTTTTGATCCAAAAATCAGGCCAACAGTGGCGTTTAATTCGTAACGGTGTCATTACCGTTTATGGCGCTTGGTTACTCGCATTAGCATTAGCTGCAGTCTTGGCGATGTTTATTCTGAAGGGCTCAATTAAGCTGCATGAACCCATGTCAGGTCGCAAAATTAAGCGCTTTAGTTTACTTGATCGCATTATTCATTGGACTATGGCATTTAGTTTTGTGGGTTTAGCGTTTACTGGGCTTATGATTTTGTATGGTAAATATTTTGTGATGCCTCTCATGGGTGGTGTGACCTATGGATTATTTTTATTAGTGTGTAAAAATATTCATAACTTTTCTGGCCCCTTGTTTACCCTCACCATCGTTATTTTCTTTTTCTTGTTTGTGCGTAAAAATATCCCTGAAAAAGGTGATATGGCATGGCTTACTGGGTTTGGCGGCATGCTATCTGGAAAGCATATACCAGCTGGCTTTTTTAATTTCGGTGAAAAAATCTGGTTTTGGTTTGGAATGGTTATTCTCGGGCTCACCGTATCGGCCTCGGGCTGGGTTTTAGATATGATCGTGCCATTCATTGCGATTGAATATTGGCGTGGCACGATGCAAATTGCCGACATTATTCATAGCACTTCTGCATTGCTTATGACCGCTATGGCATTTGGGCACATCTATATCGGCACTATTGGTATGCAAGGATCAATCGATGGGATGAAAACAGGTTATGTTGATGCTACTTGGGCGAAAGAGCATCATGAAATTTGGTACAACGATTTAAATAAAGGTTGAGCTATGAAAAAAATCATTGCATTTTTCATTTGTATATTCAGTGCCAGTACCGTGTTGGCGATGCTTCCTCCTTTAACACCAGAGCAGCAAGCGGCGGCTGATTTAGCAAAAGCGAAAACTGCTTACGGCGATAAAGTCGGCGCATTTAAATTATGTACGATACAAAATACCTTGGCCAATCGATTCAAGGTTGCTGGTACACCAGCACCCGCAGCTTGTGCTGAAGTTCCACCTTTTGTGCCACCTACAGCAGTTACAGCGGCAGCACCGGCAGCCGCCGCGCCAGCTGCAGCACCAGCCAAGAAATAGTTATTTCATCCCTTCCTGCAAGATCCTGCCGCCAACTGGTTGGCAGGTCATGCATTATGCTTAGCATTTTCAGCTAGAAACCAATTGAAGTGAACGCGATGATCAATTACTGGCCTAATTGCGCCTATCAAACCTTGCAAATTAGCCCAGATAATCAATTATTGGTAAGTGATGATTTTTTGCGCTCTTATTTACTGCGGGATGAACTGAATTTAGTATCCGAATCATGTGCCGCAGAAAAGCTCCTGCATCAGCGTTTAACGCAAAATCCACGTGCTGAAATTAGCGAAGCTGAAATTGCTGAAATGATGGATAGTGACATTCAAGAAAATTACCGGATTTGGTTGCGGTATCGCGCTAAATTAATCTTAGCACCCTCATTAGAGTCATTTTATTTAAGCCTATTTGCCGGTAGTGGGGTGGATGTGCCACCATTGTTTATCAACCAACTAGTCCAAATTTTTATGCGACATATTTTGGGCGATACACCAAGTGCAATGGATACCCGAGTGGCTGAATTATTTTTTCGCCCTCAAAAAATGAGTATCTTAGAAGATGGTTTGGTGATGAGTGCAGACCATGAAACCATCGAGCGCAATGCTCAGGCTCCTGAGTTTGGCAACATCATTGATTTACTAAAACAGACTACAGTAGCAATGAAATCAATCGACCTTGATGTTTTGCACGAAGATAATGCTGATCTATATTGGACCCGTGATAGTAGCTACGATTTTGCAATTCCCTTAAATTTTGGTCAGCCCCCAGTTGAGAATTTTAGTAAATTACTTGCCAAATGGCTCAATCATTTTTTAGGTATCGAGGCCAAGATTACCCCATTAGCAGCGATTAATGATCCACAGTGGGTCTGGCATGTTGGCTTAGACGCCGCTTCTACTGAAATCTTAAATGCTCTTTATAACAAAGAGGCTCTTGAGGCAGATAACATAGCAAAGTTAATTTGCTTATTTCGTTTAGATTTTATAAGTCCTAATGTGGTTCTCCCTGAATTAACGGGCAAACCCGTTTATTTAGGCATTGCCATGAATCAGGACAAAGTATTAAAACTGAAACCGCAAAATTTATTATTTAATCTTCCGCTTGCACCAGTGTCATAAAAAAGAAAAAATGAAATTAATTTTCTCTAGTTTTATGGCTTTATTATTGTTTAGCTTATTTGGCTTGATTACTACTAGTTTTGCACAGGATAAAAGCATTGTTGTATCTTCAACGACATCGACAGAGCAATCCGGCTTATTCAGTTCTATTTTGCCGATTTTTCAAAAGCAATCTGGCATTCAAGTAAAAATTGTCGCAGTGGGCACTGGGCAAGCACTAGATATTGGCCGTCGTGGTGATACTGATGTGGTGTTTGTTCACGATAAACCAGCTGAAATAAGATTTATCGATGAGGGATTTTCTACCAAACGCTATGAAGTGATGTACAACGATTTTATTTTGATTGGTCCTAAGAGCGACCCCGCAAAAATTGCTGGCGGTAAAGATATTAAGGTCGCGTTTCAAAAGATTGCCGAAGCTAAAGCGCCATTCGTGTCTCGGGGCGATAAAAGTGGTACTCATGCGGCAGAGTTGCGTTACTGGAGAGATGCTGGTATTGCGGCTAATCCCAATTTAAATTGGTATAAAGAAACAGGCTCTGGGATGGGTCCAGCATTAAATACGGCTTCTGCGATGAATGCTTATGTATTAGCTGATCGTGGCACCTGGTTATCGTTCAAAAATCGGGGCGATTTAGATATTTTGGTAGAAGGTGACCCTAGTTTATTTAATCAATACGGTGTTATGTTAGTGAATCCCATGAAATATCCCCAGGTGAAAAAAGCGGAGGGACAAGCCTTTATTGATTGGCTTATTTCGAAGCCTGGCCAGGATGCAATTGCTGCTTACAAAATTGGGGGTCAGCAATTATTTTTTCCTAATGCGGGGAAGTAATTCAATCTAGCCCAATGGGAGATTTGGTAGCAATGATTTAGTATTGAGGGCTCGAACGGCAAAAAGAGCTCCCTATGCAGTATGAATTTGACCATTTAGTCATAATGGCAAGAGACCAAATGAGTCTGGTTGCTAAACAATTTAGTGATCTTGGTTTTCACCTTAGCGCTAAGTCTACTCATAACTTAGGCTCATCGAACCAATTAATCGTTTTGGATAACACCTATTTAGAGATCTTGGGTTGGGAGGCTGGAACTCTACCCCAGCGGCAAGAAATTGCTAACCAAGCTTTAGGTCTTGATGCATTGGTATTTCGAACGACCAATGCTGAGGAATGTTTCAAGGTGCTACAAGAGGCTGGATTTGCGCCAAATACCCCTCAAGATTTATCACGCCCCGCAAAAGTTGGTGATGGGATAAAGCAAGCCTTTTTTAAGACGGTACGTTTTTCTCAGCAGCCAATCGCAGGTTTACGAATTTACTTTTGTGAACACTTGACCCCCGATTTTGTTTGGGTGCGCGTTGACCAGCAACACTCAAACTCGATGAACCACTTACAAAGCATTACCCTAGAATCGGCTAACCCTTTAGCGACCACTCGCACTCTAATGAAATTGTTGCAAATAGAGGGGGGCGATACATTAAGCAGGAATTTATCTGAAGAGGGGGAGGCGTATCAGCTCAATTTGGCTAATTGCGAGTTAAAGATTGTATTTAATCAAGCTATTTCATTAGCGCAGATAGCAAGTTGCAGCTTAGTGCAGCAAGGCTTACCTGCTGAGTTGCAGATTAGCCAAGCTATGCTGATCGCAAGCCCTTAATAAAAAAAGGTGTCGCAAGCCCTGAGGAGTTGGGCAATTCCCTAGTAATTTTAGGGTATTTCTAATTTCATTAAAAAGGAGTATTTTTACTCTTATTCTCCGATTGAAGAAAAGGAACTATTATGCGCTTAGCCCAATTTCCCTTCATTGTTAGCCTTCTGGCAACCCTTATCTTAAGTTTTAGTACTTTAGCCTTGGCCAATGAGCCTAGTTTGCATGAGGTTTATCAAAAAATTCAAGCTGGACAGCTGGCTCAGGCTGATGTCATGATGAAAGAGGTCTTGCAAAATCATCCTAATAGCGCTAAAGCCCACTATATTATGGCTGAACTGCGGCTAAAAGAAGGGCGCCTTGAGCAGGCCCGAGCAGAACTGGCTCGAGCCGAGAAGCTTGCCCCTGGTTTGCCTTTTGCGCAGGTCGATTCAGTCCAAAAGCTGCGCACGCAATTGGCATCTGGCTCAAAGGTTTCAGGTGTTAATTTAGCTGGTAATGCGGCAGCGCCTAACTCGATCTTTAGTAGCCCGATTTTTTGGCTGTTAATGGTGGTTTTAGTTGGCGGCTTGATTTATTTTATGAAGCAAAGAAAGCGCGAGCAAGCAAATGCGGCGGCATTAGGTAAAGGCCCGCAGACCGGTTCGGCACCAAACCCTACTGGTGGGCCAGGGCCTAATAGTCCGGGAGGCCCTGGCAGCCCTAATGCCCCAGCTGGTGCACCAAGCACTGGCTTTGGAGGTTCTGGCCTCATGGGCAGTTTAGCAACTGGGGCAGCCTTAGGGGCTGGCATGGTCGCTGGGCAGGCTTTAGCGAGTCATTTAATGGGTGGCGAGCATGGTAATCGGGATTCCTCTGGCAATATTCAGCCAGCTCAAGCGGGGCGAGATAATACCGATTTTGGGGTGCGCGACGTTAGCACATGGGAAGACTCAGGTAACGCAGGCAATTCGGATTGGGATGACAATAGTGGTGGTGGCAGCTTTATGGATGACGTCTAAGGCTACGGGGTCAATTTTTTTACCCTGAGCCAAATTAAGGCCAACCCAATCACCATTACAGGAATGAGAGATCCCAGATTTAGGAGTTCCCAGCCTTTTGTGGTAACCAATGCTCCCGAGCCAAATGATGTGAAAGCCATTGTGCTAAATACAAAAAAGTTAATTACTGCTTGAGCTTTATCTTTTTCTTCGGGACGGTAAGCAGTCATCGCTAAGGTAGTGGAGCCAGTAAATAAAAAATTCCAACCTACTCCGAGTATGAAAAGCGCCAACAAAAATTGATGTAGGTCGGTGCCAGTTGAGGCAATAGCAATACAAATTAAATTGAGTATTACTCCAACCCCCATAATTTTGATAGCGCCAAAGCGTTGAATTAGCGAGCCAGTAAAAAAACCTGGAGCAAACATGCCAATTACGTGCCACTCTAATACGAGGGCAGTATCTGCAAAAGGTAAACCACAAATTTGCATTGCTAAAGGAGTGGCAGCCATCAGTAAATTCATCACACCATAACCCAGTGAAGCGCCAATCGTAGCCACTAAAAATACCGGTTGGAGCAAAATCGTTTTTAAATCACGCCCTGCCGAAAGAGGTTGCTGCGATTTAAATTCTTCAGGAAAGGATATAAATTGCATTACGACAATACCGATGATTGCCGCAACTGCTAAGGTTAGGTAGGCCCCTAAAAATGGCACTGCAAATACGTTTTTTGTCCATGATGCTAAATTGGGTCCTACCACCGCTCCTAAAATTCCGCCAGCTAAAACCCACGATACTGCCTTATCACGCAAACTGGCAATGGTTAACTCAGCAGCCGCAAAACGATAGAGTTGACCATTAGCACTGTAATAACCAGCAATAAAAGTGCCTGCCACCAGCAGCCAAAAATTACTGGAGAGGGCCGCATAAGCGCAAATTAACGCAGAAATAAAGGCAATGAATAAACCGAGCTGAAAGGAGCGGCGTCGACCAAATTGATGCTGCGTTTTAGCAACGATTGAGGTCGACAATGCACCCCCAACTACATAACCCATAATTGGTAAAGTTGCCATCCAAGACAAAGGACTTAAGCTGAGGCCAACCAAGCCATTAATGGCAATAAAAGTGACATTGTTGGTTAAAAAAAGCCCTTGGCAAATTATTAATAAACCTAAATTCTTATTAAATAAAGTAGCTGGTGCTTTCATCCCGAGTAAGATCCACAAATTGTTAAAAAATGATAGGATAGCTCCAGCTCATTTTGGGTAGATTTATTCCGCATCTATAGGAATGTAACCTATTTTTATTGGTCTGAATTTTTGCTATTATTTTTTTAGGTAATTATGAAAATTATTATTGCACGCCATTCTGAGAAATTAAATGCTCCAAGTCTTTCGGAGACAGGCATCATGAGGGCGCAAGCACTCTCGGATCAATATTTGGGGCGACATGCTAGCCATTCATTATTTGCAAAAAATGAGTTGCCAGCTGCTTTAATGGCAATGACCTTGCATACCATTGAAACGATGGCACCGATTGCTAGCAGTTGGAATATGCCGATCATGACTTATTGGGCAGAGGCAGGACTTGCTCGGATCCATATGGCGGGGCAAAATGTACGCAATCAATTAGCTGCTGCAGACCTATTAAATACCACTAGATATGCTGATAAAACAGTGCTGATGATTTGGGAACATTTTCATATTGCTAGTGCTGCGCTAGAGGCTGAATTTGCTGGAGAAAAAGTTACCTTGAGGCAATTACTCAATTTAGATCAACTTACAGGAGTACCCACGACTTGGCCAGATGATGTCTATGATTATTTTTGGATTGTCAAATATAAAACTGGGAATATAACTCCCCAATCATTTCAAATGATCCGCCAACAATTTGTTGCTCCTTATGCTCATTTACCATCTGACGTTTGGCCTTCCTAATTATTCATAATTAATAGCATAAAATGATCTATTCATTTGTTGTAATCACTTATCGGTCTACATGCTATTTAATCAACTCGCTTTATCTGCACCTATTTTGCGTGCTGTGCAAGAAGAAGGCTATACAACGCCTACCCCAATTCAAATTCAATCAATTCCAGCAGTCTTAAAGGGCGGAGATTTACTGGCCGCAGCGCAAACAGGTACTGGTAAAACTGCAGGCTTTACCTTACCAATTTTACAAAGATTGATGGACTCGAAAGCTAGTGAAACAAATGCGCGTCGCCAAATACGGGCCTTAATTTTGACGCCGACCCGCGAGCTAGCGGCGCAAGTACATCAATCCGTTTTAACTTATGGCAAATACACGCCATTAAAATCGGCGGTAATTTTTGGCGGTGTCGGTGCAAATCCGCAAATTAATGCGATTAAAAAAGGCCTTGATATTTTGGTAGCTACCCCAGGACGTTTAATCGACTTAATTGGACAAGGCTTTATCTCATTAAAGGAAATCGAAATTTTGGTTTTAGATGAAGCTGATCGTATGTTAGACATGGGTTTTTTGCCAGACATTAAACGTATTTTGGCCTTATTACCAAAAGCACGCCAGAACCTATTGTTTTCAGCAACTTTTTCTCCCGAAATAAAAACTCTGGCGAATACTTTATTAAAAAACCCTGCACTAATTGAAGTAGCACGCAGTAATAGTACTCATGAAGCAATTACTCAAAAAATTTATCCAGTCGATAAAAATAAAAAACAGGCATTATTAGCTTATCTTATTAAAGCGAATCACTGGCAGCAGGTGCTGGTCTTTACGCGGACGAAACATGGTGCTAATAAGCTCGTCACGCAGCTTGGAAAAGATGGCATCACTTGCATGGCTATTCATGGGAATAAAAGTCAATCGGCCCGTACTAAAGCGTTGGCAGACTTTAAGTCTGGAAAAATCACTGCTTTAGTAGCAACCGATATAGCAGCAAGGGGTATTGATATTGATCAACTACCTCATGTGGTTAATTACGATTTACCTAATGTACCTGAAGACTATGTACATCGGGTTGGCAGAACCGGCCGAGCCGGCTCGAATGGAGTAGCAATTTCATTAGTTTGTATCGATGAATTGGGGCTATTAAAAGATATTGAGAAATTAACTAAACAAATTATTCCGCAAGAAATTATTTCAGGATTTGAGGTGGACCCTAAGATTAGTATTCAGCTGATTAAGGCAGCACATCCTGCCAAATTTAAGGCAAAACCTAAATCAAAAACAGGGAACTCTGGATTTCGGCAAAAGAAGTAGGATTTGCTTTAAAGCCCCAAGGTTTTAGGACCATTACTAGGGTTACTACTAGCTTCCCATTTGTTTTATATTGGCAGAAGATTGCATATATAGCTTATTTTCCAAATAAACAAGGGATTAGAAATGCAAAAGTCTTTACTGATTAATGCCGATAAATGCACTGGTTGCCTCCAGTGTGAAATGGCCTGTAGTTATGAACATTATGGGATCTTTAATCCTTCTAAATCCCGAATTCGGGTCTTTGATTTTCACAATACGGGAATCAAGGTGCCCTATACCTGCACTCAATGCGATGAGGCGTGGTGTTTAAAGGCCTGCCCTGTTGATGCCATTTCCATAGATCTAGTAACGGGCGCAAAAGTAGTCTCTGAGGATACTTGTGTGGGCTGCAAAGTTTGCACAATTGCTTGTCCTTTTGGCACGATTAATTATGTGCAAGATACTGGCAAGGTACAAAAGTGTGATTTGTGTTCTGGCGATCCCGCTTGCGCAACCGCGTGTCCAACCGATGCTATCACCTATGTAGACGCCGATTGGACTGGGCTCGATCGCATGCGCGAATGGGCCAATAAGCTTGGCAATCAAGCCAGCACTAACTAATTATTGAATAGGAAAATACTATGTCTTGGGCCGGGAAACTACTGCGCGTTAATTTAACTAAAGGCACTTGCAAGTCTGAGCCTTTGAATATGGAGTGGGCTAAAACCTATTTGGGCTCGCGGGGCTTAGCCACGAAATATTTTGTCGATGAAGTTGATCCTAAGGTCGATCCTTTATCAGCTGAAAATAAAATTATTTGGGCAACTGGGCCGTTAACAGGCACCATGGCTTCTACTGGGGGGCGTTTTACTGTGGTCACCAAGGGCCCTTTAACCGGTGCAATTGCTTGTTCTAATTCAGGTGGCTATTTAGGCGCTGAATTAAAAATGGCCGGTTGGGATATGGTTATTTTTGAAGGTAAGTCACCTAAGCCGGTCTACCTTTATATTGAAGATGATCGTGCTGAGTTAGTAGATGCCGGTGACTTATGGGGCAAAACAGTATGGGAAACCGAGCCCGCGATCAAAATAAAACATCAAGATCCCCAAATTCGAGTGTCTTGCATTGGCCGTGCCGGTGAAAATCAAGTGTATTTTGCCGCGATCGTAAACGACTTACATCGCGCTGCAGGCCGCTCTGGTGTTGGTGCGGTGATGGGCAGTAAAAATTTAAAAGCCCTGGCAGTCCGTGGCACCAAAGGCGTTGGTAATATCAAAAATCCTAAAGCTTTTATGGCGGCAGTAAATGCTGGCAAAGCGGTTTTAGCCGGGCATGCTGTAACCGGCCAAGGTTTACCAACTTATGGCACTCAAGTATTAATGAATGTGATCAATGAGGTGGGGGCATTACCTACTCGCAATCATCAGGATGTGCAATTTGATGGCGCAAAAGATATTTCTGCTGAGGCTATGGCAGTTGAACGCGCTGATGGTAAATCCCATTTAGTAACCACCCAAGCTTGCTTTGCATGCACAATTGCGTGCGGCCGTATTTCACAAATTGATGAGTCGCATTTCACGATTGAAAATAAGCCCCAATATAAAAATACCTCGGGTGGTCTTGAGTATGAGGCTGCCTGGGCTTTAGGCGCAGCTAATGGCGTTAATGATCTGGAAGCATTGCAGTATGCCAATATGATTTGTAACGAAGATGGTTTTGATCCAATTACTTTTGGCGCTACAGTTGGTGCAGTGATGGAAATGTATGAAATGGGTGTCTTAACCAAAGAGCAGCTCGGCATTGAAGCGCCTTTTGGTTCGGTCAAAGCACTCTGTCACTTTGCTGAAATTACTGCGCAAGGAATTGGCTTTGGCAAAGAAATTGCCTTGGGTTCTGCTCGGCTGACAGCTAAATATGGGCAGCCTGATTTATCAATGAGCGTTAAAGGTCAAGAGTTTCCGGCTTACGATGGGCGCGTTATTCAGGGTATTGGTTTGGCTTATGCCACTTCTAATCGTGGCGCCTGTCATTTACGGGGATACACCATCGCTTCGGAAGTATTAGGTATTCCGGTTAAAACCGAGCCAGCAGATACAGATGGCAAGCCTGAATTAGTAAAAGCCTTTCAAGATGCTACCGCAGCCTTTGATTCGGCTGGCTTGTGTATTTTCACTAGCTTTGCGTGGACGCTAGCCGACGTTGCGCCCCAACTGCAAGCCGCTTGTGGAGACGAATTCACAGTCGAAAATTTAACTTTAATTGGCGAGCGTATTTGGAATATGGAGCGCGACTTTAATAATCGTGCCGGCTTTACTAGTAAAGACGATAAGTTACCGAAGCGCTTAATGACTGAAGCTGCAAAAACAGGACCTGGCAAAGGCACGGTGTCTGGCTTAGGTAAGATGTTACCCCAGTATTACAAGATTCGCGGCTGGGATAGTGACGGGCAAATTAATGCCGATACCCGCAAGCGTTTAGGTCTTTAAATACCGCTATGAAGCATGTCATTATTGGCAATGGGCCAGCTGGCGTTATTGCAGCTGAGACCATTCGCAAGCGATGCCCCGTTGACGAGATTGTGCTAATCGGTGATGAGACCTCACCCCCATATTCCCGGATGGCAATACCTTATTTATTGGTTGGCAATATTGACGAATCGGGAACTTATTTGCGGAAAACTGCCAAGCATTTCGAGCAACTAAAAATTCAACAACTTCAGGGTAGGGTGCTTTCACTCGACGCCAAAAATAAAGCACTGCAAGTTGAAGATGGCAATAAAAAACTACAAAAAATTAATTTTGATAAGTTACTTATTGCTACTGGGTCAGTACCCGTACAACCCCCCATTCCCGGAATTGATTTACCAGGAGTCCATCATTGTTGGACTTTAGAAGACGCCCGTGCAATTGATAAATTAGCTAAACCCGGAGCCCGTGTTTTACAAATGGGGGCAGGTTTTATTGGTTGCATCATTCTTGAGGCTTTAGCAAGTAGAGAGGTAGAGCTGACTGTTGTTGAAATGGGTAACCGCATGGTGCCACGCATGATGACTGAAAAAGCAGGCGGCTTAATTAAAGAATGGGTGCAAGCTAAAGGTATCACCGTTTTTACAGATACTAAAGTGGAGGCAATTACCCAAGGTAAATCAGCTTTAGCAGTGAAATTATCGAATGGTCAAACCATCGAGGTTGATTTGGTGATCTCTGCAGCAGGCGTACGTCCCAATATTGGGTTTTTGAAAGACTCGGGGCTAGACATCAAAACAGGAATCTTAGTTAATGAGCAGATGCAAAGTTCGGTTGCCGATATTTATGCAGCGGGTGATGTGACTGAAAGCGTTGATTTTCTCACTGGAGAGCGCATGATTAATGCAATTCAACCCAATGCTGCAGAGCAAGCAGGAGTTGCTGCGATCAATATGGCCGGTGGAAAAGTTAGCAGTATCGGTACTTTACAGGTGAATGTATTGGATACCTTAGGTTTAATTGCATCCTCATTTGGTTTATGGTCTGGAGCTAAAGGTGGTGATCACATTGAACTTTGTGACCCTCAACGATTCAAATATCTACGTTTAGAATTTTTAGGCGATGTGTTAATTGGTGCAACTAGCTTAGGTTTTACTGAGCATGTTGGTGTCTTACGTGGCTTGATACAGACCAAGATTGCCTTAGGCGCCTGGAAAGAAAGGTTGCTGCAAGATCCTACCCTGCTAGTGGAAGCGTATTTAGCGCAAGGGCAAGCACAATCTGCTTGAATGAATTAAGCTTTACTTATGCAAGTTACCCTCAAGCTTTTTGCCAGCCTCAATCGCTATTTACCCGCCAATAAAATCAATACGATTGAGGCGATTATTCAGGTGCCTGATGGCGCTACTGTAAGTCAAGTGATGGATATTCATTTTATCCCCCATCCACAAGCCCACTTAGTCATGATTAATGGTAAATA
Source organism: Polynucleobacter meluiroseus (assembly GCA_945878885.1). GTDB lineage: Bacteria > Pseudomonadota > Gammaproteobacteria > Burkholderiales > Burkholderiaceae > Polynucleobacter > Polynucleobacter meluiroseus_C. The sequence continues at coordinate 59,262 of CAMCUP010000010.1, forward strand.
TATTCCGCCACAAGATCGCTTGAACTCGGTTTTAAAAGAAAATGATGCCCTGGCTATTTGCCCCCCGGTTGCAGGCGGTTAATTTTTAGGGTGAATGCAATTCAAGTACAGCGAGTGATGGGTTGTTCGGCGGAAGATTTAATTCGTTGGCTACCAAACGCTTTGGGTGAATTATTACAATCAACTGCAGTAGCAATCGATGATAAATCGTCTTATCAAGTACCAAATGCCATATTAAGCATCACTGGCCACACAAAAACCCCTCAACAAATTGCTTTACTGAAAACTCCTGTGCTTGAGGTCAATTTTTCATTTGCAATGAGTGCTTTTAATGAAGAGCAAGTAGCGCAGGTGATGGCTAAATTTGATTTATATACCCGTAGGGGCGGGGGTTAAGACTAAAAGAATAGGTTAATTTGTATAAGCGTAATAAGGTCCAATACCTGCGCTACTCGTTCGCCCAGTAATGCCGATAAATACACTTTTGCCAAAGAAAAAGGGTAGGCCCCAGTCAAATAAATTGCCCCCAATTTGACCGGTAATATTGTTGTAAGCATAGTTGCCATTAGCGACTAAAGTTTTAGCATTGGCGGCAGAAAAACTCACATTACTTAAAACATTATTCTTTAAAGTTAGAGAGGCCATATATGATTGAGTGACAGCGGGACAATAAAACCCCGACAATGTGAACGATGAACAGTTAACCAAGACAGAACTTAAACTACCAGATGGAAAATAGAGCCCATTTGAACCGCTATCGATAAAACTACTGTTAAAAGTGGTGTTATTAAAAATGGTGGTAAATAGCCCGCTGCTATTAGTCGGAATAACATAAGACCCAACTGATGAATTATTAGTTTGGGTATCAATACCAAAGGTTAGCGAGCCGGTGACCAATTTGGCCCCTGTAGCGCCAACTGAGGGAAGTTTAAGAATCACACCATTGTTATTAACCGGAAAAGCGGCAACGGGATTTTGCACCTGTAAATTAGGGGCTAGACTAAGACTAATACGACAATTATTTAAAGCAGTTGGCACACAGTTAAAGTAACTTTGGTTGTCGTTAATAAATAAGCCAACCCCTAAAATACCATTTGTCTTTAGGGTAGTAGAGATTTGTGTATTCTGTGAGCCACCACAGGCACTAGGAATAGTGCTATAGCTAGGATCTGCCAGAATTTGAATCGGAATTGAGCTAGCTACTTCTGCACTCATTTTGACATCAGCTAATTTCACCGGACCCCAAGCATCGCCACTAATAAATGAGGCACATTCAAGAATGGGCGCATAATTAACGACAACTTGAGTGAGTTGTAATGAGGTAATAGTAGAGGCTAAAACGCGTAAACCCGTTGAACCGGTATCTAGCAGAATGTTATCAACTGTCTTGCAAATGTTTGTGCCAGGTTGACAGATGGTTACACTAACATAAGGCGTATTAACATTTTTTGCTGTACCTGCGCCAACATTGATGCTAATCGAATTAGCCGACAAATTAACACTGGGTAAAGAGCTTTGATCACTGTCAGAAGATGAGCTACTCGAGCTACCACCGCCACAAGCCACCAAAATAATGGCAAAAAAAGTGATTAGCAGACCACGTAAAACTACTGTTAGGAATTCCCTTAAGAAAAGCATGCCGCCCATGATCTACTGAAGATTCGCAGGTGTCATGCCAGCAGGAAATTGCTTAGGTAAATAAGCGCGTCCCAGATACCCGCCCATAACCCCACCCGATTCAATCACGATATTGTCATCTTGAACAAAAATTGCCCGCGGGTTATTTTGCAGTGCTGTGAGATAGTTTGAATAATAGGCCCCTAACACCACTTGAAAATTAGGTAAGTTTGGGCCTTTCCAAGTAATCGCAAAAACATTGCCATTGGTAGTTAGATATTCTTTAATTACTAAACCTGGATTAATGGTTTGAGTATAAATGGTGTAGCCAGTTTGCGTCGAGGAGCTAAGAGTTGAGCCAAAAGTCTTTTGTTCTTGATTGATGCTGGCAAGATTACCGCCTAATTCTGCTTGAGACGCTAGGGGCAAAGCTAAAATAAAAATACTGAAAATAGTAAATAAAGCAGTTTGTATAATTTTCATAGAATTACTTCGAAATGGGATAAAAACTAATCTTAGTCTAAGGCTGGGACCTTAGGCTAAGATTTTATGCTGAATTGACAACTTATTTCAAATACGGCAATAGATTGGTTAATTTAGGGTCATCTACACCATTGCTTGGTTCGATAGTGAATTTATAACCTCCCCACCATGGTCCAGCGGCCCACCAAGTCCAGCCAGCCCATACATCAGCATTTGCTTCCATATAAGCGAGCATATTGGCAATGCCTAGATTGCAGGTAGCATTATTCCCGCCAGCAAATTCTCCTAAAAAGCCTTTTTTGCCATTGGTACGCAACCAATTGGTAAAGGTGACTAAGCGCTCAGCTCCAATGGTAGGACTAACACAAATATCTGAATTTCCCGAGCTATTCGAGTCAAGATATTGATGGGCCTCAAACATCAAGTTATTGGCAGAGTCTTTGATCGACAACATTGCTACTGCATTTGCTGTGCCATACCAATTTTGGGCCCAACTATGGGCGCCACTCCAGCCATTTCCAGGAACCAGAATCACATTATTAGCCCCAACATTACGAATTGCGACAATTGCTGCATTGGCGGCTGCCACCCAAGTTTCAGTTGACATTTCGCTAGGCTCATTCATTAGACCAAATAAGACAGCTGGATTATTTTTATATACTGTTGCTAAACGACCCCAAAAATCAGCAAAGTTAGCATTTGTAATCGAGCTGGCGCCAATAATGTTATTTTTATAGCGCGCATAGTTATGTGGATCTAAAACAACTGTATGGCCTGCAGCAATTGCTTGGTTAACAAAAGTTTGTAACCTATTTAACTCGGTTGGATTAAGAGCTGCATTTAAGGTGGGTTGTAAACGCTCCCACCGGAATGGCAAGCGAATGACATTCATGCCTTTACTTTTAAAGTAAGTCGCTTCAGCATTGGTTGGATAGGTGTAATCTACGCCATAGGTACCAGGTAAATTACTTTCACCAAAATCAGCGCCAGCTAAATTAACACCACGGTATTTAATCGCGCCGGTAGAACCCGATGAATTGGTCGTACAGGAAACAGTAACTGTAGTGATATTGGCAGTTACTTTGCCTGCACCATTTGAAATGGAACAGGTCTGGCCGCTAGGTTGCGTACCAACGGTTACGGCATAGTTACCATTAGCAGCAATTAGCGTACTAAACTTAAATGAGCCATTCGAGCCGAGGCTTAATGAATTAGCGCCATTGTTATTGAGTGCCACTGTTAGCCCAGCATTCAAGCCGCTTAGCGTACCGCCCACACTATACGAACCGCCAACTACGGGTGTACTAGCAACCGTAAAGAGGGCTGCTTCATTCACCATATTGTTATCAGTAACGTTAATTGCTGGGGCACTAAAGCTGACGTTAGCCGGTAAAGCGCTGCTAGTAACAGTTAAGGTGTATGCGCCTGTAGCAAGTCGAGTAAAATTATTATTCGTAATGACGGTGCCAGCATTATTGTTATCAATGGTTGCCACAGTCGATGTATAGCTATTGGGGCCACTAAGCACCACTGGAATATTGCAGGTTGTACCGCTCACACAAACCGTTTTTAATGCTGTGGCATCAATACTAAAGGCACTTGATCCACCAGTAGGTGTAACAGGGGTACTACCCCCATTGACGCTATAACTGATTGCGCCTGGCGTAGTGCCATTGGGGTTGTAGCCATAAAATACGGTGGCTGAAGTATTGGGTTGAATCAACCCAGTCGAGTTTAAGGTTAAAGTGACCATATCTTTACTGCCGGCCACACTATTGGTAATAAATGTCCCTGTAGATTGGGCCCAATAGATGGGTGGCGGAAAATATAAGCCATTGATCGAATTCAATTGAAACCTAGAGCCTACCAAAGCAGTTCCGCTACTAGCAATTTGAATTTGCAAACCACTAGCGCTTTGCACAGTGGCGCAAGTATTGGCCACATTAAATGAACCGCTAGTCCACCATTGACCTAGATTGGTGCTTGGGGCTGTAATACTTAAACAACTATTACTTGCCGCTGCAGAAACTGCTGATACTGAGTTAGGCGATGCGGAATTACCCGTTGATGCCGAACCCATGTCGCCTCCGCCACAAGCAACCAGGAATATCGAGGCTACCAAAGACATCAAAAGACCGATCGTTTTTTTCATGATTTTTCCCTTAGAAAATTGATGCTAGCCTCGAATTTACCTACAATTTTGCGAGTTTCAGCGCTTTTCTGGTTCACTTTTCATTTTTTTTTGATGACCTGAGACCCAATATTTATATGGCTCTCATCCTATCTTTGCACTAATCTGCACTATGTTCATCTTCAGTTATGCGTAATTTTGGTTATGATGGCTCAATATGAAAGAAATTCAGGAATTTGAGTATAAAAAATCACTTCAGTTACGCGCTGAAAAAACCTTTATCGATATTACTCAAGCCACTGATGACTTGATGCAAAAAGAAGATGGTGATTTACCTACGGCAAGAGAACTTGCCTCCAAATCGGGATACTCTATTGGCACCTTCTATCGTTATTTTGGCGCACTCAACTCATTATTTGCTTTTATTTTCATTGATCGCCATTTGCGTAAGATGGCACTACATGCCGAAGAAATCATACGCCAATTTACTCCGCATGATGAGGTCAGCACAGTCATGACTGCTATTGTTGACACAATTTTTTCGCGTCTGCAGAAAAAAAAACATACGGGCAAAAAATATAAGCTCTTGATGCGACTTTTATTGAAAGTATCTAAAAAACCTGAAGAATTAAGTAAAGTGATGGATTCTGTTATTCCTGCGCTACTTCAGTTTGCACGAGATAATGTAACGAATACATGTAAAATAATGAATGAAGATGAATGCCGCTTAGCGCTTAGGGCATTTCAAGCTGTATTACGCACGCCATTTTTAGAAAATGATCCGATTGCGGGATCAGCAGAGCATAAAAAATACGCTTGTGAATTTGGAGTTGCTTTATTTGGTAAGGCCAAAGGGTAAGGCTAACTAAAGACTTTAAATTTAAGTTGCAGAGATATGCCGCCATGCACCCGATCACCAATGGTAGGAATAATAAAAATATTAGCACCTACCCAATTACCTTCCCAGGTCAGTGCTGGTATTGCTGCTGCAAACCAACCACCATTATTCATTGATGAATAACCACTAAAGCCACCAATAACAGCACCAACTTTAATTGGGCCAATTGCAAGGGGTTGGTAGTAGATGCCAGCGTAATTAGAGTAAGCGTTATTACTATTATAAAAACGTCCAGCGGTGAGCGAGGAGACGCTAGAGAAGCGGTACTCGGCTCCTGCGCCCCAGTTAGCGCCGTTGAGGTTTTGATCAGTTTGAAAGTGGTAAGTGACCATACCCGGGTTAAGCCACAACTCGTTTTTTGCACTTGGCTCAAGTAGGCTAATAAAACTATCGGCTTGCGCATAGACCGAGTTATATGCCAATAGGCCTAACATGCTTAATGTAAAAGATATAGCAAAGCGTAAGCAGATCATTAAGCGGGCTAGCTATTTTGGTAATTCAGTTTTTGGTGAGATATTAGGAATTGCACGAGCCTTGGGTGCTGATGATGCTCCACTATTAGATCCGTTACCAGAATTATTCGCTTGCTTATCTTTATTTGATTTATTCAGACTAAAGTTGAGCCGCTTACCTTGATAGAGTAAAGTCGCAGTTTCTGTAGTAATAGTCTGCAACATCAGTCCTTTACCTAAACTTTCACCAACTGCAATAGCGCCAGTTGGTTTACCATCAATTTCAAAGAGGGCAAAGCCTTGCAGTAAACCATCTTTATTTTTATCAGTGACAACAACACCGCGTAAGATGATATTTTCGGCTGCCATGGGTTTGCTACCAAACAGAGCATAACTCTCAGTACTACCTTGGTTGCTATAAAGTACAGCCCCTTTAGCATTTTTACTTAGAGCCTCTGGTGGGCTGGGAATTTGAGATAAATGCATCAGCCAATAAGTCACTGAAGCTATGGTAATTAACATTCCCAGATAAGTAAGGCTATGGATAACTAGGCTTGGTTTAAGATAATTTTTAGCAAACAGATTTAACTGCAAAATAATGCTAGATTTATTTAAGTCAGAATTAAAACCATTTTTAGTCAGAGATTGTTTGCTTGCGCTCAGTAGTTGCTGGGCTAAGTGATTAAAAGACGTCCAACGCTCTGCCCAAGACAAGGGTAATTGTCCTTTGCCAGAGCTATCAGTAGCCCTAGCAGAGCGTTTTTTTAGGCGCTCTTGAAGACGATGCAGAAATTCGCTCAAATTAGAATTAATCCTTATAATATTCTTTCAGTTTAATTGATTGAGAGCCCCATTTGAAATACCTACTTAAACTACCTACAGCACTAGTCAGCCCCAATCTAAAACAGGCGCTTACTGACTGCAAAAAGCGCGAGGCCGGCTTTACTTTAATTGAAATTATGGTAGTTATAGCCATTATTGGTATTTTGGCGACTTTAATAGTGCCCCGCATTATGGGGCGCCCCGATGAGGCGCGAGTGACCGCGGCCAAGCACGATATTGGCACCTTATCCCAAGCCCTCAAACTATATCGCTTAGATATTGGCCGCTACCCCACTACCGAGCAGGGCCTTAAGGCTCTCGTTAGTCGCCCTAGCGCTGAGCCAGTGCCACAAAATTGGAAAACGGGTGGCTATTTAGATTTATTACCAAATGATCCTTGGGGCCATCCTTATCAGTACAGCAACCCTGGTGCTAAAGGTGAAGTTGATATCTTGAGTTATGGGGCAGATAACAAGCCGGGCGGAACCGGAACTGATGCGGATATTGGGAATTGGTAAAAAAAGTAATGGCTTAATTAAGTGTTCTTCTGCTGAAAGTGGATTCACTTTAATCGAGCTATTGCTAGCCCTCACAATTGTGGCGGTGATGTTGGGAATTGCAGTGCTGACAATTCCGAATCATGATGAACGTTATTGGCGCGATAACCTCGATCAATTAGTTGCCTCACTGAATGCAGCTCAGGATGAAAGCCTGATGAGTGGGTCTTCCATGTTAGCGCAAATTGATGAAGCAGGTTGGCGTTTTAGTCGACCACTGAATCTAAATCCAATGGCTGAAGCTAATACTCCTGCCACATTTATTCCTGATGCCTATAAGGCGAAGGTTTGGGCTAAACCAGTGATCGTCAGTTCAATACAACTGACCTTAGGCGCCGAGTCTGTCACCACAGCCATGCGCATTCCAATTCAACAAGATAAGCGTTTTGCAACCTTAGTGCGCGCCAGTAATGGGCGCTTTAGTTGGGAGTCGCCATGAGCTATCAAAGTTCACCTAAGCAAAATGGATTTATATTAGTTGAGGTATTGGTGGGCTTAATTATTTTAAGCGTCGCCTTAATTGCAGCCTTACGAGCAGTGGCATACAGTGCCGATACGCAGCTAGCAATTTCACAACGTACCATGGCCTTATGGAGTGCAGATGATGCATTAAACGAAATTCGTATGAAAAAAATTTGGCCTGAATTGGGTACCAGCTCATTTAGTTGTCCACAAGTATCGATAATCTTAGTTTGTCAGCGCAAAGTATTAGCCACCCCCAATCCAGCCTTTCGACGAGTTGAAATTACGGTTTACCTAGCCAGCCAGACAAGCGCCACTGAGTCGAATGGCCCACGCTTAGCTTGGTTAGTTACGGTGGTGGCCAACCCGACTGGCGGCGTCTTGTGAAACTGCGCCCTGATGATGCTGGTTTTACACTGGTAGAAGTATTGGTAGCGCTAATCATTATGGCCGTCGTTGGCTTAATGGCATGGCGCGGCATGGACGCCATGATTCGTGGACGCGAGACGATTGATCGTCGATCTACTCAAGATGCTAGCTATGTGCAATTGGTTCGACAGTTTGAGCGAGATTGCCAAGAAATGTTAACCAATTCAGAATTGGGTGTTAAGCCATATGCGGCAGGTGCAAAAAATGTTTGGTGGGTACGCCGCTATCGGCTCGATAATATTGATGCTTGGATGATCGTGGGTTTTGGCATGACTCCAGCGGGTTTGCAACGCTGGACTAGTAGACCTCTGAAAGGCAGAGCAGATGCGCTTACGGTATGGCAAGCTATTTTGAGTGATCCCGATCTACTTTCAAGCGAAATGAAAGTAAGTCTTGAGATACCAGAAGTAGTTAGTCAGCAAGCCCAAGTCTTAACTAGTGACCCAAGTGCCACCCAAGCGGGACAAGGAAATCAAGGAGCACCAGCCACTCCAGCGACACCAACTACACCCGGTGGGTCTGGTTCGCCAACAACTGCTAATCCACCAGGCACCCAAACTACATCAACTGACCCAGCAGAAAAAAACGAATTATTAAATGGCATTACTATGAGCTGGGGCCTTAAAAATATGCCCTTTCCTATTACTAGATCTTGTTTAGCGGGAACTAGTTTATAAGATGAAACATGTAAAGTCGACAAATGATGTACTTGCTCGATCTGGCGTAAGCACACAAACCGGCTCGGCGACAATTACTGCGCTCATTGTGGTTGGCGTTTCAGTGGTGTTGATGGCTAGCTTAATGTGGCGCCAGCAATTACAGGTGCGTACCTTAGAAAACTTACGCGATCGCACTCAAGTACTTTGG
>CAMCUP010000011.1 GCA_945878885.1 Polynucleobacter meluiroseus
GCAAATCCACAGTGGCTAGGACATAAAGCATTAGCGGTAAACCTCTCAGACCTAGCGGCAATGGGCGCACAACCAGTGGCCTTTACTTTAGCGCTGGCCTTGCCTGCGAGTGATCCTGGGTGGATAGATAATTTTAGTAGGGGTTTATTTCAGCTTGCTAAACAATTTAACTGTCACCTCATTGGCGGAGACACCACTGCTGGGCCGCTGACTATTTCGATCACCATCATGGGTAGCGTGGGCAATCAGCAGGTACTGCGCCGCGAAGGAGCAAAGCTTGGTGATGATATTTGGGTCTCGGGTTGGCTTGGTGATGCACGTTTAGCGCTAGGTTCACTACGTCAGGAGTGGTCAATTAGTGATCTTGCTTTAGCTGAAGTCTTACCTCGCATGCATTTGCCTACTCCACGCATTGCCTTGGGTCTCGGCTTAAGGTCACTAGCCAGTGCAGCAATTGATGTCTCGGATGGTCTTTTCGGTGATTTAAGGCACCTTTTAAGAGCCTCACATGTTGGCGCTGTGATTGATATTTCAGCGCTACCAATTTCAGCTTCGCTGGCGCAGCAACCCGAAACGATTCGCTGGCAATGTGCAGCTGCAGGCGGTGATGACTATGAATTATGTTTTACTGCTTCACCCGAGAAACGCGAACAAATAGAAGCCTTAAGTCAACAATTATCTCTACCCTTGACGCGTATTGGTTTTGTAAGTGAGTCTGCTGAAGCCGACATCGATCTCTTAGATGGTCAAGGGCAAGCAATCGCAGCAAGCGTGGCCGTAAATTTACTGCGCTCATTTGATCATTTTGCATAATTACTCATGCTGACCCAACCCCAAGTCTCATTACGCTGGATGCTACAAACTGGCAACCGCACTTTAGCACTTGGCTTTGGCAGTGGCCTCAGCACTTTCGCGCCAGGTACCCTTGGTACTGTATGGGCTTGGGCAACATTTTGGCTGGGCAACTATTTTTTTTCAGCCAACGATTGGGCCTGGATTATTGCGCTTGGTTTCATTTTTGGTTGTTGGCTTTGTGGTTCGGTAAGCAAAGAAATTGGGCAGACCGATTTCGGCGGTATTGTCTGGGATGAAATCATCGCCTTTTGGCTCATCTTATTTTTTATCATGCCTACAAACTATTGGATGCAGACTGCAGCCTTTGTTTTATTTCGCTTCTTTGATGCAATCAAACCTGGACCAATCCGCGGAGTAGATGGCTATTTTAAAAAAGTTCCAGTAGTAGAAAACCCCAATTTTTGGCAAACCCTATGGCATGGTTTTGGCATCATGATTGATGATGTCGTGGCAGCCTTCTTTACACTCTTAGTCATTGCTTTATTTCAGACGCTGGTATCTTGATGAGCACAGAAAATTCGACCATAAACTCCATTGCGCAGTTAGCCCAGTTATTAGGCTCACAACTAAGCCAACATAGTTGGAGTGTGGCGCTTGCGGAATCATGTACAGGTGGACTGGTGTGCGCTAGTCTCACTGAAATTGCGGGGTCAAGCGCTTGGTTTGAGCGGGGTTACATTACCTATAGTAATCAAGCCAAGAGCGAGTGTCTTGGTGTTAGTGCTGAAATCATTGGTTCATTTGGCGCAGTAAGTGAAGAAGTAGCTAAGGCAATGGCGGAGGGCGCCCTGAAAAACAGCACAAGTAACCTTGCGATTGCCATTACTGGCATCGCCGGGCCGACGGGTGGTAGTCCCGGCAAGCCCGTTGGTACAGTTTGTTTTGGCTGGGCATTTACGCAGCTAGTAAACAATCTGCATTCGCCCGCGCTAGTGAAAGTTAACACCCAATATTTTGCTGGCGATCGAGCAGCAGTGCGAACACAAGCTTGCGCCTTTGCCCTGCAAGGCGCACTGGCTTTAATTCATCCAACCTTTACGACGGAAATACCAAAGCGGAATGATGGCTGAAATCATCATGATGCCAATAGCCATGGGATAACCGAGTTCCCACTGAAGTTCAGGCATAAAGCGGTAGTTCATTCCCCAAATACTAGCTAATAAAGTGGGTGGCATTAAAGCCACAGAAACCACCGAGAAGATCTTAATAATTTTGCTTTGGTTCAAATTAATAAAACCAACCGTTGCATCCATTAAGAAGTTAATTTTATCGAATAAGAAAGCTGTATGATTTTCTAATGAGTCAATATCACGCAAAATTTGACGGGCTTCTTCTTGCTGCTCATCGGAAAGTAATTTGCTACGCATGAGAAAAGATAAAGCGCGCCGAGTATCCATCACATTACGCCGAATGCGTCCATTGGTATCTTCTTCTTTCGCAATGGTTTCGAGGACATCGGCGGCATCCGCATCGGTAATATCATCGGACAAAACCTGTTTACCAGCGAGCTCTAAATTTTCATAGACTTCTTCTAAAGCATCGGCAGAGTATTCGGCATCGGTGGAATACAGGTCTAATAAAACATCTTTCGCATTACTGACCGAGCCCGGACGCAAACGAGCGCGGAGCCGCACTAAGCGGAAAACCGGCAAATCTTCATCATGAATCGAAAACAGGACATTTTTTGTGAGCACAAATGCTACCCGCACGTTACGTGAGGTTTCGTCTTCATCTAACAAGAAGTCAGTACGAATATGCATATGGCCATCATCTGCCTCAAAATACCGCGCAGATGCCTCCAGGTCACCCAAATCATCGAGCTCTGGTAAAAGCACATCGAATGCCTCTTTAATCCAGATCAACTCTTCCTCTTCGGGATCAACCACATCAATCCAAATGGGATTAACGTGCTGGAGTAGTTCATTGCGATCTTCGACTTGCTCTTGAGAGAGTCGACCGTTTTGCAGGACGAACAAGTTGATCATGGTGAACTCCTAAGGAATGCGCTAGTTTATCCTATGAGCTATGACAAATTCACCAAATGAATCATCTCCATTATGAAATCAAATTCAATCAGCTTTATTGAGCAAATTCAGGCGGCCTGGGCGGCACAAGAAAGCCTGCTGTGCGTAGGCTTTGACCCTGATCCAAGGCGCTTACCAGCTTGCCTTATAGGCCAAAACGAGGCAATCTTTACTTTTTGTAAAGAAATAGCCGATGCAACTGCCGATTTAGTCTGCGCCTTTAAGCCCCAATTTGCCTACTTTGCTGCCCAAGGCGCTGAGCCGCAACTAGAAAAGTTGATGCATTACCTGAAAAAAACGTATCCCCATATTCCCATTATTCTAGACTCCAAGCGGGGTGATATCGGTAGTACCGCCGAACAATATGCAATTGAGACCTTTGACCGTTATGGAGCCGATGCAGTAACGGTGAGTCCATACTTAGGGCACGACTCGGTTGAGGCTTATTTACGCTACGCGGGTAAAGGTGTGATTATTTTGTGTCGCACTTCCAACCCTGGAGGTGCCGACTTGCAAGCCTTACCCGTAATGGGCAAAGAAACCCCCCAACCCCTTTATTTGCATGTGGCTCGCTTAGCAAGCCAAGAATGGAATACCTCTGGACAAGTTGGGCTAGTGGTAGGTGCGACCTTTCCAGAAGAAATTACTCAGGTACGTGCCATCATCGGCAATATGCCCCTATTAATTCCTGGTATTGGCGCCCAAGGCGGTGATATTGAGGCCACAGTAAAAGCAGGGCAGATTGCCGGCCAGCCGGGCACAGGCATGATTATTAATTCATCGCGGGCCATTTTGTATGCCAGTGCTGGAGCTAATTTTGCTAACGCAGCCCGATCAGCCGCACTCAGTACTCGCGATGCACTTAGGGTCGCGGTAGCACAATGCGATCCATATTCTCCAAAATAAAAGCCTGCCTTGTTGGAAAATGAATGCTCGCCTTACGACAATATTTAAGTTTATCGAAACATTTCGGCGCAGGTAACGCTGATGCCAAAGCAGCAGCCTGATCACGGGTTAAAGCAGCTGGGGTGGTGACAAAATAATGCTGTGCAGCAGCACCTACTCCGAAAATCCCCTCACCCCACTCGACCGCGTTCATATAGACTTCAAACAGTCGCTGCTTCGATAAAATAAGCTCTAGCAGGCCTGTAATCACTAATTCTTGGGCTTTGCGGAAATAATTTTTCTCTGATGATAGAAATAAATTTTTTGCTAGCTGCTGCGTAATAGTCGAGCCGCCACGGACAGGCTGAGTCCCTTTTTGCTGATTGCGCTCCCAGGCTTTTTGCATATTCTCAAGGCGTACACCATGATGTTGAAAAAAAATATCATCCTCACTCACCAAAATAGCGCGCTTTAAATTACTGGCTATTTTCTGATACGGTGTCCAGCTAGATTCAATTGCGCAAGACCAATGCCAAGTGCATAAGCGCCAACGTTCGGCGCGCTCAAAGGCAGTCGAGCTCGGCTTGATTACTGACCACAGTGCAATTTGAATCACAAAATAAATTTGCATGGCCACAATACCAAAAACCACACACTTCAAAAAATAACTAAGATAGGTTTTAAGCCAAAGCATGACGTAATTCAGCCAAAACTTGACGCGGATTAATTGCGCTACTGAAGCTTGCGCCACGCCAAATTAAAAAAGCGGCGGCGGCTTGTTCTACCAACATACCAAGCCCGTCACTCACGCGTGACCCATGTTGTAGGGCCTGCTGCATAAAGGGCGTCGGCTTACCATAAACTAAATCATAGGCAAAAGTACGAGGCTGAAAAAGCTGCGCGGCGACTTGATCACTAAGGGGAGAAAGAACATCTAAGCTAGCCGCAGTAGCATTAATCACTAAATCAAATTGACCGAGTACGCCCGAGCTCGCTTGAGTTGCTAAATCATCGATTGATTCTGCTAGCAATGTTGCTTCCACCGACTGGGCAAGCTCTCCAAATAGTATGGCTAAATGCTTGGCCTTGCCCAGAGAGCGATTGGCAATCATCATTACTGCCGGACCTTCAGTTAGCAAGGGGCCAATGATTCCGCGAGCGGCACCCCCTGCGCCTAAAATCAAGATCTTCATTCCCTTTAATTCAATTCCTTGTGCATCTAAATCGCGTACTAAGCCTAAACCATCGGTGTTATCACCATTAATTTGCCCAGCTTCTTGCCATAGGGTATTGACTGCACCGGCAAGTTGCGCTCGCGCAGTAAGTTGTTTAGCAAAGGCGCAGGCCTCTAATTTAAAAGGTACGGTGATATTGAGACCATGCCCACCTTGTTGAAAAAAAGCTTGTGCGTTGGCATTAAATTGTTCTACTGGCGGTTGTATGCGTCCGTAATACATTTTCTGCTCCGCCTGCTCAGCAAAGCGCTGGTGAATCCATGGCGACCTACTATGACCAATCGGATTGCCAACCACGGCATAGCAAGTTCTACCCAAAATAGCTGCTGGGTCGACTTGATCGTAAAAAAGCTTGATATCCATAGCGCTAGTTTACCGATTCAATTCCAAACGATTTAATCCGGGGGCGCTAGCATCGCGAGTAAATTCAAAAGTTGCAACCATATCTAAGCCATCTAGCTGGCGCAGCATCTCTGGGGAAAAGGCTCCAAAAGGCGCGGCGGCTCTAACTATCGCTAGGGCTTGGCGATCTAATTCAGCAATTCCTGAGGATCGGCTAATTTCAATGCCACTTGAATTGATTCCAGTCTTCAATAAATGTCCACTTGCATCAACCCTAATTAATAGAATCAGGCTCCCATAAATTGGTCGACCATTAGCACGGGGGAAAAAAGCGCTGCCATAAGCTTCAATTTTTTTGCGCATGGCATCGTAATATTGGGCAAATACTACTGCCTTAGCATTACTAGCAGTCAAAATTGCACGCCGTGGAGTATCACTACCTAGATTCTGTAAGCGCTGTGCCAGTTCTGCCTCTAAAGCATTGAGTTGGGATTTTGCAGTTTGCACTTCACCACTAAGACGGCCACCCGATTGTTTGCGCTCAGCATCAAGTTGCGCCAACATCTTCTTTTGCTGTTTTTCTAATATCTCTAACTGTGCTTCTGAACCTAAACGAGCACGCTGTATGGCGCTAGCTTGCTGAGGTGGCAAGGTACTACTACCGCCCTGTAAGTCGGCTTGGGCCAATTGCTGCACTTTTTTAGGTTTACTCTGACTGCTTGCATTTACTAACACTACACTTAAGGCTGTATTTAAACGGCGATTTTGAACTTCTTGCCAACTCCACCGAAATGATAAAAAAAGTGCATGTAAAACAATGGACACAATTAAAGCGCACCAAAATGGTCGCCTAAAGCAAGCCTGCTTGAGGCTTACGCCAAACGACAGTGGCTGCTCAAATAAATCATGGGTTTGGCGTATTGTCATTAATCTCGGGGGTTGCTGAATGTATAAGGTCTACTAGGGTTTCGATTTCCTTCACGCGGGTACTCGCAGTTAGTTGCAATAAATCGACCTCAATCACCTCAATCATCGCACGCGTCATGCGCGCATGAGAAGTCAACTCAGGAATGGGTAAGTGCAGTGGAATTAATTCTGCCCGTGCCATGCCTTCTTTTAAATGCCGTACTGAAATTGCAGTTGGTAAACTATTTTGTAGCAGCCAACGCAAGCACCAATATTTTTCGAGGCGATCTTGATATTCTCCGTATGCTTGATAAGACGACTCAAAATCAGCTGCGATGCCCATCAAATTAGCATCGCGCGGTGGAAAGGGAGCGACCATTTTTGCCGTTACACCATGCCGAATAATGGCTAATAATTGCCATTGATTGACTAAATCGGTATAGCGCCGCAGTGGTGAAGTACACCAAGCGTAATAATCTAAACCCAGGCCCTCATGCGGAGCAGGCGTGGTTTGCATCCGAGTGCGCAAAGGGCCCCAGCCTTTTTGGGTACGAAATAAACCGGGCAGGCCTTGCTCAGCAATCAGGCGACCCCAAGTGCTATTACAGTAGATCATCCACTCTGCCACCACGGTATCTAATACAGAGCCCCGCTGGCGGGGAGTAATATTAATTTGTTCAGTTCCCGAATTATCTTTAATCTCAAATAAAAAATCGCGGGCTAAGGCGCCTGGCTCTACCGGCCCCAACTGTTCAACCCGTAAGCCATTAGCTAGACGTTGAGTTTGACGCTGCGCGTGAAATAGTTTTGCGGTTCGCCATAAAACGCTTAATTCCATTTGAAATGGTAAAGCTATTGAAGGATTGCCAACTGCTATATTTTCTTCCAATCTTTCTGCAGTCAAATTATTTTCTAAGTCTTCCAAGCGCAAATTTGCTGCAATTGGCACCAACTCAATTACCGAGCGTGGACTAATAGCGGTTAACTGACCCTCTGTATCAACATCGACATATAGCGATACGGCTGGTCGTAATGAGCCTGCATCAAGTGAAAACTGTTGAATTAAAGCGGGGGGTAACATCGTAATTTTGTCGCCAGGGAAATATACCGTCGACATACGTGTCCGCGCAATTTGATCAAAGACATCATCTTTTTGGATCGCTAAGGCGGGAGCGGCAATGTGAACCCCAATTCGATAGCCTCCACTAGGAATTGCACTTACTGAAAATGCATCGTCTATTTCGGTGGTGCTAGCATCGTCAATTGAAAATGCTTGTACTGTCGCAACGGGTAAATTGGCAAGCGCAGTCCGCAAGGTATTTGCTTCAATACCATGCGCTATGGCATGCGCAGTACCATGCGGAAAATGGTGATGCAAAAACATGCCTTGGTGAAATTGCAAGGGTGATTCAACTGCACCACAGCGCAATAATAATTGTGCAGGGGTCTCGCCAACAATAGTGCAAGCAGCTATCACCGCCTTATAGGCTAGGCCATTTTTATCTGGGGCAAAAAGTAAGTTCTTTACTTGACCGCGCAAAGCCTCGGGACAAATACCGACGACCAATTCATCGGCCCATCTTTCTTGTTGGGCTAACTCAGTTTTTTTGCGTTCGATAGCAACCAAGCCTGCCTGAAGTTGCTCGAGTGGAGCTCGGATAAAACAGCCTCGACCCTTACGCCGAAAATAAATCGGCGCGCCCTGTAAGGCGATGGCTAAAGCGATTTTTTGTACAGCCCCAATCGTATTCCCGAAATACTCTAGCGCTAAATCAGTAAAACTAAATTCATCAGTGGGGGCGCAATCCCAGAGTAACTGCAAGTCGATCTCCTGCGCTAAAGCATGGGCTTGATTGATAGCCAATTGTGCACTGGGCTCTTCAAAGCGTAGCCAAACTTCTTTGGCTTTTAACTTCAGCTGTTTACCAGAAAGGCTAGCAGCTAGCCATGACTCAGTGTCACCCGAACCGGATGAAGATAAAACGGTTGCAGCACGAATTTCGCCGCCTTCTTCATAAACAAGTTGCATGCTTAGAGTGAAATTCCGCCACTAGCTTCGAGCGCAATACCGTTGACGTAACTGGCCTCATCACTGGCTAAAAATAAATAGATATTGGCCATTTCTACAGGGGTGCCTAGTCGCCCTAACCAACAACGCCTTTCAATATCGGCCAAAATAGAAGTCGGCATGGCCTTCACCATTTCGGTGGAAATAAAGCCTGGGCAAACTGCATTGACTCGTATACCTTTAGGTCCTAATTCGCGCGCCCAAGTTTTCGTAAACCCAATCACGCCAAACTTCGAGGCAGAATAATTAGTCTGCCCAAAATTGCCATATATACCGACTACACTTGAGGCATTGACGATGGCACCTTTGCCAGCCTCTAACATATAGGGGGCCACTAATTGCGTGCAATTAAATACGCCTTTTAGATTCACATCAATGACTGCGTCAAATTGAGCTTCTGTCATTTTAATTAAACGTGCATCTTGAGTTATGCCTGCGTTGTTAATTAATATATCAATGCGCCCATGGCGCTGCATAATCATTTCAATTGCCACTTGAATTGAAACCCGATCGGTCACATTAATCTCGTAGGCTTCAGCGTTACTAAGTTGAGCGGCGGACTTTTGTACTGCCTCAAGATTGACGTCGGCTAACATCACCTTAGCTCCCTCTGCAGCAAAGCGTTGTGCGGTTGCCAAACCAATGCCTTTGGCTCCACCAGTAATAATGGCTACTTTATTCTGCAAGCGTTGCTGCATAATGCATTTCCTTTTGATGAAAACAATCGAAGCTTAGAATAGACTAACTAAGAATAGACTAGGTGAGACGCGCTAAAATTTTCTGGTGAACTCCACCAAATCCGCCATTACTCATCACCAAAATATGGTCGCCCGGCTTAGCCTCGGCCACAACAGCTGTAACAAGTTGATCTAGTTCTGTAAAAACCAATGCTTTCGGTAAAACGTTTGCTGAACCCTTTTCAGCTCCTAGCGCCTGATTAAGGGGTGCAAGTGCCGCATTTAAATCCCAGCCGAGCGCCTCTTTATCTGAGGTAGCACCATAAGCAAAAACATGATCGGCCAAACTTAAACTTGCAGGTAATTGGGCTTTCATCACGCCTAATTTCATGGTGTTTGAACGTGGCTCCAGTACCGCCAAAATACGCGCTTGACCCACACGTCGACGCAAACCATCAAGGGTGGTGGCTATAGCTGTAGGGTGATGCGCAAAATCATCGTAGACCGTAATGTTCTTTTTTATACCAAGCAGCTCTAAGCGCCGTTTAACATTACGAAAAGTACTTAATGCTCGCGTTGCATCAGTGGGACTAATGCCAATATGATGGGCTGCTGCAATTGCTGCTAAAGCGTTAAGTTGATTGTGCGTGCCCATCACACCAGAATTTTCTGCCCATACAAGCTGCGCCACTGGCTGGCCTTGATGCAGAACAGTGAATGCATCTTGGGCTTGGGGAAATAATGACCAGTTAAGCTGACTATCGACGCCAAACCCTTCTACTGGAGACCAAACGCCTCGTTGCAATACCCGCTCTAAGGCTGGCTCGCCTGCGTTAACAACAATCAATCCGGTACTTGGCACAGTTCTCACTAAGTGATGAAACTGGGTTTCAATGGCTGCTAAGTCAGTGAAAATATCGGCGTGATCAAATTCCAAATTATTGAGCAAGGCAGTACGTGGGTGGTAATGGACAAATTTACTGCGCTTATCAAAAAATGCTGTGTCATATTCATCGGCCTCAATCACAAAAAATTGTCCAGCGCCTAACCGAGCTGAGACCGTGAAATTAAGCGGAACGCCGCCGATTAAATAGCCTGGTTCACGGCCATTGCTGTCTAAGATCCAAGCCAACATAGCTGCTGTTGTGGTTTTACCGTGAGTGCCGGCCACCGCCAATAAATGTTGCCCTGCCAGCACCTGTTCGCCTAACCATTGCGGGCCAGAGGTATAAGCAAGGCCTTGATTCATAATCGCTTCCATCAGCGGGTTGCCACGAGAAACAACATTGCCAATCACAAATAAATCGGGCTTAGACTTAAGCTGTAATAATTGGTCGGGAGAGTATCCTTCAATCAATTCGATACCTTGCGCCTCTAGCTGTGTGCTCATCGGCGGATAGACATTGGCATCGCAGCCTGTGACTTGATGTCCGCACTGCCTTGCAATTGCTGCAATGCCGCCCATGAAAGTACCGCAAATGCCCAAGATGTGAATATGCATCACTGAATTTTAGCTAAGGAGAGCTGGTGTGAGTCAAAGAATGAACCGAAGACAGTGGCTAAGTGTGGCACTGATTGCCATTATTGCCCTTTTGGCCGGAATTGGAACTTCGCGCTGGTTGGCTGAAAATCGTTTAAGTAGCGACCCCAATGCGCAAGCTTTTTTTCAGCATGGTTGGCTTATGCCCGATGGTCAGGCACTCAACCCAGCAATCTGGCAAAACCGTTTAGTACTAGTTAATTTTTGGGCATCTTGGTGCCCGCCCTGTGTGGCTGAAATGCCTGCCTTAGACCAACTGAGTCAAGATTTAACGCAACGCCAAGTAATTTTTATTGGTGTTGGCATTGATTCGCCAAGTAATATTCGTGAATTTTTATTGAAAACCCCTGTTTCCTACCCAATCGTGATTGGTGGCATGGAAGGCAGCCAAATTGGTAAATCTCTTGGCAATACTCAGGGGGCACTACCTTTTACCGTAATTATCGACTCAAAAGGACAAATTATTTATCGAAAACTGGGTAAGATAGATGAAGATGAAATTAAAAGCGTAATTTTAAAAGCACTTTAATCAAAATTAGCTTACTTTAGTGTATTTTATTCAACTTGAGCTTTCCCATGTCTCAATCTGCTTCTGTGAATATTTTTAACCTTTTACGCTAACTAGTACTATTTTTTGAGCTCAAAAGGGTATACTTTCCCGGTGATAAAGGCTGATTTGCAGCCTTTTTATCTTTAAGTGCATCTAAAAGTTGTTATTTATGTCAAAAAAACCATTAATTCTCGTTATTCAGGGTCCTAACCTTAATTTATTAGGTACCCGTGAACCTTCAGTTTACGGTTCAACGAGCTTAAATGAGATTCACGCTAAGCTTAGTTTAATTGCAAATGCTGCTGGTATTGGCCTAGAGACCTATCAAAGCAATCATGAGGGCGAGTTAATCGATCGCATTCAAAAGGCCAAACAAGATGGAGTTGATTTTATTTTAATTAATCCAGGTGGTTTTACCCACACTAGCGTTGCCTTACGTGATGCCTTGGCAGGTGTGGCAATTCCCTTTATTGAAGTGCATTTGTCCAATATTCATCAGCGCGAAGCGTTTCGTAAGCACTCTTATCTATCTGATATTGCCACCGGCGTTATTTGTGGTCTTGGTCCTATTGGCTATGAGTTAGCCCTCAAAGCGGCTGGGCAACACCTTAACTTGCCAACCCAATAAGAGCCAATTAAATGATTGGTCTAAGCACGCAATGTCTTTTAATCTCAGTTACACCTTATTTAAGTAAGTAGAAGGAAAATGGCGATGGATCTAAGAAAACTGAAAACCTTAATCGATCTGGTTTCCGAATCGGGTATTTCTGAATTAGAAGTGAACGAAGGCGAAGATCGCGTGCGCATTGTGAATGCGCGTGAGCCCCAAGCCCACCATCCGCAAATGATTAGCCACCCCTCTGCCAACATCAATCTACCTCAGGCAAACCCTGCGAGTAATACCAATCTAGATATAAATTCAAGCAGTGGTCAGATGCAAGATGACGCTCCTGCCCTTGAGCCCGAAGGTGTTATTGCCCGCTCACCCATGGTAGGCACTTTTTACCGTGCACCAAATCCAGAATCGCCTAATTTTGTACAAGTGGGTGATCGTGTCACAGTTGGCCAAACCCTGTGCATCATCGAAGCCATGAAATTGCTAAATGAAATTGAAGCCGAAACTGCCGGTGTGATTAAACAAATTTTGTGCGAAAACGGCCAAGGGGTTGAGTATGATCAACCCCTCTTTGTAATTGTTTAATTTACTTTTCCGAAACGCATATGTTTGACAAAATTCTGATTGCCAATCGCGGAGAGATTGCCCTACGCATTCAGCGCGCCTGTCGCGAGCTCGGCATTAAAACTGTGGTGGTTTACTCAGTTGCTGATAAAGAGGCAAAGTATGTCAAATTAGCTGATGAAGCGGTTTGTATAGGGCCTGCGCCCTCGCCATTAAGTTATCTCAATATGCCGGCAATTATTTCAGCGGCAGAAGTAACAGATGCCGAAGCAATTCATCCGGGTTATGGTTTTCTTTCTGAAAATGCTGATTTTGCTGAACGAGTTGAAAAATCAGGTTTTGCATTTATTGGTCCACGGCCCGAAACAATTCGCTTAATGGGCGATAAAGTGTCTGCTAAACGGGCGATGATTAAAGCTGGCGTACCTTGTGTGCCGGGTTCAGATGGTGCGCTACCGGACAACCCAAAAGAAATTATTGCTGCTGCTAAACGCGTTGGCTATCCTGTCATCATTAAAGCTGCTGGCGGTGGTGGTGGTCGAGGCATGCGCGTCGTACACACCGAAGCAGCACTTATCAATGCCGTTAACATGACACGTGAAGAGGCGGGCCGAGCTTTTGGTAATCCTGAAGTCTATCTTGAGAAATTTCTGGAGAAGCCCCGCCACATTGAAATTCAAGTTTTGGCTGATACCTATGGCAATGCAGTTTGGCTGGGTGAGCGAGATTGCTCTATGCAACGCCGTCACCAAAAAATTCTGGAGGAAGCTCCAGCCCCCGGGATTGACCGCCGTTTAATCGCAAAAATTGGCGAACGCTGTGCCGAGGCCTGTAAAAAAATGGGTTACCGTGGTGCCGGCACCTTTGAATTTTTATTTGAGAATGGTGAATTCTTTTTTATTGAAATGAATACCCGTATACAAGTTGAGCATCCTGTCACCGAAATGATTACTGGCATTGATATTGTGCAAGAACAAATTCGTATTGCAGCTGGTTTAAAATTAGCCTTTCGTCAAAAAGAGATTGTTTTTCAAGGTCACGCCATTGAATGTCGTCTCAATGCCGAAGATCCATTCAAATTTACGCCCAGTCCTGGCCGGATTCAATCTTGGCATATGCCAGGCGGTCCTGGTATTCGTGTTGATTCTCATGCCTACAGTGGGTACATGGTTCCGCCCAATTATGATTCAATGATTGGCAAGTTAATTTCTTATGGAAAAACTCGCGAGCAAGCGATTCGTCGCATGCGCATTGCCTTATCTGAAATGGTTATCGATGGTATTCAAACGAATGTTCCCCTGCACCGCGAGTTAATGCTGGATCCCAATTTTGTAGAGGGTGGTACGAGCATTCACTATTTGGAACATCGCCTTGAGGAACAAGCAGCAAGCCGCGGCAAAAGTTAATCGTGTCTTACTGTGAACTCATTTTCATGGTGGCAGCTGAAACTGCCGAGCCTCTTGGTGATGCTTTGCTTGAATTGGGTGCCCTAGCAGTTACTGTCGAAGACGCGGCTGCAGGTGGCTATGATGAAAGCCCCCTTTACGGCGAACCCGGCCTAGTACCAGATTTGCAAGCGTGGGAACGCTCAACAGTTACAGCGCTCTTGCCGGCTAGTGGTGGTGATGCCCAGATAGTGCGCACAGATATCTACGAGACATTAACGACAGCAGGCTTTATGCTTGCGCAGCCCATCGTAAAACTAGTTGCTGAACAAGATTGGGTACGCCTCACGCAAAGTCAATTTGACCCAATTCAAATCGGTCGACGGATTTGGATCGTGCCATCGTGGCATGAGGCTCCAGTAGCTACAAATGCAATTCGCTTAGCGCTTGACCCTGGCCTCGCCTTTGGAACTGGCAGTCACCCCACCACACGACTTTGTTTGGAATGGCTAGAAAATCAATTTAATTTACAGCAACGTAGTCTATTAGATTACGGCTGCGGTTCTGGCATTTTGGCCATTGCGGCAAAAAAATTGGGGTGCGAACCTGTGTTGGGCGTTGATATCGATCCCCAGGCGATTATTGCTGCCACCAGTAACGCTGAAATCAACCAAGTGGCTGTGCAATTTCTTTTGCCAGACAATCCAAGTTCTGGCGCATCTGTACCAAGCCAATTTGATATCGTCATGGCAAATATTTTGGCCAACCCATTACAAGTGCTAGCTCCTTTGCTGATCTCGCGCTTGCGTCCCGGCGGGCATTTGATTCTTTCAGGCATCTTAGCGCGACAAACTACTGAAATTTGTGCCACCTATAGCCAATGGCTAACGCTCACAGTTGCAGGTGAAAGTGAAGGCTGGATTTGTTTACATGGTATCTTGCCACAACCCCTTTCTGCATCCTTCCCTAATCAGCGGCTTAGGCTTAGTAAGCCCAAAAAAAAATGGCCCCTGTATGCCTTAGTAATTAGTTTGCTAGTTTTATTTTTACTCGTAATGGGTGCCCATTTTTTTAGAACGTCTTTGCTGCGCTCGCTAGCACCGCGGCAAGATGAAAAAGTAAATTTAGTCAGCAGCACTGCTTTCTCGGCATTTTTAGGTCTTGATAAAACGCTCTGCAAATTATTCCCCTGCAAGAAGGTGCCAATTCAAGTGTTTGAGGCGTGGAAAATTGATTCTGCCAGTTTGGGCATGGAAAATAAAAATAATGCCTCTACGGGCGCTGAAATCACCGCGATTATGTCTTTTGAATTACAAAATCGCTTTGCCTTACCAGTTGCATGGCCAAACTTAGAGCTCACGCTAACTGATACCGCTGAAAACAGCCTCACTCGGATTGAGTTACAACCCGCAGTTTGGCTTCCGCCTACTTATCAAACTAGCCATCCCGATTATTTAGCAATCGGGGCACCAGCTAACTTGCAGATAAATTGTTCAGTGCCCTTAAAGTTACCAGCTCAAGCTGCAGGCTATCGCTTGCGTATTTTGTATCCTTAATTTTTTCATCTTCTTTTATGCAGAAAGTACAACATGGCTAGTTTGATTTGTGGTTCGGTGGCCTACGACACCATCATGAACTTTGAGGGGCGCTTTCAGGAACAAATTTTGCCTGATCAAATTCATATTTTGAATATCGCCTTCCTAGTGCCGAAGATGCGCCGTGAATTTGGTGGTTGTGCCGGTAATATCGCCTACAACCTAAAACTATTGGGCGGTGAACCTATTATTATGGCTGCCGTTGGCGGTGATGCTAAGCCTTACCTTGAGCGCTTCAGTGCACTTCAAATTGATGCTAGCCATATTCGTGAAATACCTGCGGCTTTTACAGCGCAAGCAATGATTACAACAGATCTTGCCAATAATCAAATTACCGCATTTCATCCTGGAGCAATGAATGATTCGCACCTTAATACGGTGGCGCAAGTTTTAGAGCAACGCCGTCAAGTACAAAAACCCTTACCCACCTTAGGCATCGTTGCCCCCGATGGTCGGCAGGGTATGTGGGAGCATTGCCATCAACTGGCTCAAGCACAAATTCCTTTTATTTTTGATCCTGGCCAAGGCTTGCCAATGTTTGATGGTAAAGAACTGCTTGAATTAAGTGCTCTCGCTAGTTATTTAGCGGTGAATGATTATGAAGGTGAGATGCTTGCGCTACGCACTGGTATGCCACTGAAGCAATTAGCTGAACGCGTTAAAGCTTTAATAGTGACCAAAGGTGCTGCTGGAGCAAGCATTTTTACCAATGGCAAGGAAATTGCAATTCCGGTCGTCAATGCAGCGCAATTGATCGACCCAACAGGTTGTGGCGATGCTTTTCGAGCCGGCTTGCTGTATGGCCTAAATCAAGGCATGGATTGGGAAACTACCGGTAAATTAGCCAGCCTGATGGGTTCAATCAAAATTGCCCATCAAGGCCCACAAAATCATCGCCAAACAACGGCTGAAATTGCTGACTTATTTACCAAAGCCTTTGGCTATCGCTATTAATTAAAAACAATTAGCCCAATAAAAAGGGGTCCCGAAGGACCCCATCCAAGTAACTATACGTCCATGAGCGTCAGAAAACTTGAAGCCTAAGGACGGCTACCGGTTGGGAAGGGCCAGGCAGCTGCAGGATTCAACGCAGTTTGCGTTGACGCTGCAGCTGGTTTAGCCACGGGCTTTTTTACTGCTGAGCCCGTTTTCTTCTTGGCGGCAGGTTTTTTAGTTACTTTTTTTTTGCAGCTTTCTTCTTGGCTGCTTTTTTAGCAGGCTTTCTTTTTGCAGCTTTTTTGGCGGCTGGCTTCTTTTTGGCGGCTGGACGCTTTTTGGCGGCTGGACGCTTCTTAGCAGCTGGGCGCTTCTTAGCAGCTGGGCGCTTCTTAGCAGCTACTTTTTTCTTTGCAGCAGGTTTTTTCTTGGCCATGGCCATAGTATTACTCCTTCAATGAAGTTTAAAACGAACTTCCGATTAAGAAGACCCGACCATTTAGCTTTGCCTTACCTTGCGGCATTGCAGAACAAACGAGCGAGCCATTCATCGGCATGCGGCCTAATACACAATGCTGCACGCTAATGAATCTTGGAAAAAAAGCCGTAATCCTTGCGGATAACGGCTTTTTAAATAGGTTGGAGAAAAGGGGAAGAGCCTTCCACATACCCAGTTGAAAGGGTTTTCGGAATTCTGTTTGGCTCAAATATCGACTGCTAATACTATTCAACCGGCTAATCTCCTATTCATCTGATTAGTACGCTTACAACCGTTTAGTACTTACTCCCAATTCAGCGCACCACCAGTTTGGTACTCAATAACACGGGTCTCAAAAAAGTTACGTTCTTTTTTCAGATCAATCATTTCTGACATCCATGGAAATGGATTCTCTTCATTTGGGAACATAGAGTCAAGTCCTATTTGCATACAACGACGATTACAGATGTATCGAAGGTAGCCTTTGAACATCGGCGCGTTCAATCCGAGCACCCCTCTTGGCATCGTATCTTCGGCATATCGGTACTCTAATTCAACCGCTTTTTCGAAGATGGTTTTAATCTCATCTTTGAACGCGGAAGTCCATAACTGCGGGTTCTCCAGCTTAATCTGATTAATTAAATCGATGCCAAAATTACAATGCATTGACTCATCGCGCAAGATGTATTGATACTGCTCAGCAGCCCCCGTCATTTTGTTTTGACGACCCATTGCAAGTATTTGCGTAAAACCAACATAAAAGAATAAACCTTCCATTACGCAAGCAAAAACGATTAAAGATCGGAGCAATATTTGGTCGTTTTCTAATGTTCCAGTCTTAAATGCAGGGTCAGTTAGGACATGAATATAGGGAATTAAGAACTCATCTTTGTCGCGAATGGAGGCAATTTCGTTGTACGCATTAAAAATTTCGCTCTGATCGAGGCCTAATGATTCAACAATATATTGGTAGGCATGGGTATGAATTGCCTCTTCAAATGCTTGACGCAAAAGATATTGGCGGCATTCTGGCGCAGTAATTTGACGATAAGTGCCCAACACAATATTATTGGCAGCCAAAGAATCTGCAGTAGTAAAAAAGCCTAAATTACGCATAATAATTCTGCGTTCGTCGTCCGTTAGGCCATTGGGATCCTTCCAGAGCGCAATATCGCGATTCATATTGATCTCTTGCGGCATCCAATGATTAGCGCAACCTGCTAAATACTTTTCCCAAGCCCATTTGTATTTAAAAGGCACCAATTGATTGACATCGGTTGTGCCGTTAATCACCCGTTTATCAGCCACATTAACCCGCCGCGCAACTGCATCATCTTTGGCGGCCAGAGGCATTGCCACCTGTGGCGCTGCAATTGCGACCTCATCGGCCTTAAGTTGCGGTGACTCTACCCGCTTTACCTCAACTACCGTTGGCTGAGGGGCCAAACCCACCTTAGCTAGGGCTGGCGCAACATCCTCTTCCCAATTCAACATATTCTTCTCCTTAATACATTCTTACTTGTTGTAAGCAGTGGCTTACTGACAAGCTTCACATTCATCAAATCCAGCATCACCTGGGCGCATTGTGCAAGCTGGACCATCAGTGCTGATTGCCGCGCTAGCTCCAGCAGCATCAGTGCCGGCCACCCCCCCGCCGCTCGAAACAGAATTCAACTGCCCACTAGTAACAGTAGATTTTTCAACGTGAGTTGCCGCCATGGTGCGCAAGTAATAGGTGGTTTTAAGGCCACGCAACCAAGCTAACTTATAGGTGTCATCAAGTTTCTTACCCGAAGCCCCGCCCATATAGATATTGAGCGATTGCGCTTGATCAATCCATTTTTGACGGCGCGATGCAGCTTCCACCAACCAGCTTGGCTCGACTTCAAAAGCGGTAGCATATAAATCACGTAAATCTTGGGGCACACGATCAATTTTTGATAAGGTGCCATCAAAATATTTTAAATCAGCGATCATGACTTCATCCCACAGGCCGCGATCTTTTAGGTCGCGCACCAAGTACTCGTTCACCACAGTAAATTCACCCGATAAATTCGATTTCACAAACAAATTCTGGAAAGTGGGTTCAATGCAGGCCGATACGCCAATAATATTTGAAATTGTCGCCGTTGGCGCAATTGCTACGCAATTCGAGTTGCGCATACCATGTTGCTTAATTTTGCCGCGCAGCCCATCCCAGTTAAGCGTTGAGGACATGTTTACTTCCACATAACCACCCCGCTCTTCGGCCAATAAACGCACTGAATCTTGCGGCAAAATGCCACGATCCCATAGTGAGCCACTGTAGGTGCTATAGGTGCCGCGCTCTTCGGCTAACTCGCTCGATGCTTGATAGGCGTAGTAGCACACCGTTTCCATCGAACTATCAGCAAATTGCACTGCTTGCTCGCTGGCATAAGGAATGCGCTGCATGTGGAGGCAATCTTGAAAACCCATAATACCCAGACCTACGGGACGATGCTTCAAATTCGAGTTACGTGCTTTGGCCACTGCATAGTAGTTAATATCGATTACGTTATCTAACATGCGCATCGCAGTGCGAATGGTTTTCTGTAACTTGGCGTGATCTAAAACCATTGTGCCGTTGGCATCGGTGGTCATGTGGGCGGTTAAATTTACTGAGCCTAAGTTGCAAACCGCAATTTCAGTCTCATTGGTATTGAGCGTAATTTCGGTGCATAAATTAGATGAGTGCACCACACCAATGTGTTGCTGGGGACTACGAATATTGCAGGGGTCTTTAAATGTAATCCAAGGATGGCCTGTTTCGAACAACATGCCCAACATCTTGCGCCAGAGTTGTTGCGCAGGAATTTTACGGCTTGGCTTGAGCTCTCCACATTCGGCCTTTTGCTCATAGGCAACATAAGCAACTTCAAATGCTTTGCCAAACTTATCATGCAAATCGGGTGTGTTAGAGGGTGAAAATAAAGTCCAATCGCCATTTTCCATCACCCGCTTCATAAATAAATCAGGAATCCAATTCGAGGTATTCATGTCATGCGTACGGCGACGATCATCGCCGGTGTTTTTACGTAACTCTAAAAACTCTTCAATATCTAAGTGCCAAGTTTCTAAATAAGCGCATACTGCACCCTTGCGCTTGCCGCCCTGATTAACAGCAACGGCGGTGTCATTGACTACTTTTAGAAAGGGGACAACACCTTGCGACTTGCCATTGGTGCCCTTAATATGACTACCGAGGGCGCGAACATTAGTCCAGTCGTTGCCTAAACCGCCGGCAAATTTAGAGAGCAAGGCATTTTCTTTGAGTGCCTCATAAATACCATCTAAATCATCATCTACAGTGGTGAGATAGCAACTCGATAACTGTGGTCGAGTCGTAGCAGAATTAAACAAGGTCGGCGTGCTTGACATGAAATCAAAGCTTGAGAGAATTTCATAAAATTCAATTGCCCGCCGTTCACGATCTAATTCATTGAGCGCCAAGCCCATTGCGACGCGCATAAAAAAGGCTTGGGGCATTTCAATACGATGGTCTTCAATGTGTAAAAAATAACGGTCATACAAAGTTTGTAAGCCCAGATAATTAAATTGCAAATCGCGATCTGCGTTTAATGCTGCTGATAAGCGAGTGAGGTCATACTCCATCAAGCGGGGATCGAGTAACTCGGCATCAATGCCTTGACGAATGTACTTGGGGAAATAATTTGGGTACTCTGCTTGCATATCGCCTTGCAGTACTTCGCGCCCTAAAATTTCTTTACGAATCACGTGCATTAAGATGCGCGCAGTCACTGGGCTATAAGCTGGATCTTTTTCAATTAAGGTACGGGCAGCTAAAATGGCCGAATCATAGACTTGCGTTAAAGGTACACCATCGTATAAATTTTTAATTGTTTCAGTAATGATTGGGCTAGCGTCAATATGATTACCTAGACCCTCACATGCAGCTTCAATGATGGTACGTAATGCACCCATATCCAGCGGTCTTGAAACACCCTCATCCATCACTTGTAAGGTTGGTGCCGCTACTTCAGGCTGACCTTTTGCATCTGTAGATAAAATCTGCTGTGAAGCGCGCTCTTGATTGCGTTTTTCACGATAAAGTACATAAGACCGCGCAACATTGTGCTCACCACCACGCATTAAAGCCAATTCAACTTGATCTTGGATATCTTCAATATGAAAGGTTCCCCCGTTGGGGCGGCTACGTAATAATGCGCGCACGACAACGCTGGTTAATTGCTCAACTTGCTCACGGACCCGTGCTGAAGCTGCGCCCTGCCCACCATTAACCGCTAAAAATGCCTTGGTCACCGCAATCGCAATTTTGGAGGGCTCAAAAGCCACCACCGAGCCATTACGGCGAATAATTTTGTAATCAGATAATTGGGTGGTTTGCCCCGCACCAACTCCGCCGGCAATAAAACCGGCCGATGGGGTTTGGCTAATTGGGGCCCCAGGATTAAGGCCTGTGGCTTGGTTACTGGATGCCAAACCAGCCGATTGTGGATTTGCGAAAGACATAGAACTCCTGCACTCAAATAGGGTAAAAAAGGTAAAAAACTCAATGCATATATAGCTGTAACAGCAGACCACCGCAGCGGTTTAAAACACTAGATCTAGTGGTTCAGGCGCTGATTTGTACTAAGTATAGGGAATTATTCCATCTTTTGTAAGCCTTTTCTGACAATTTTTTGTCAGGGTTTTCCTTAGGTTTGTAGGAATTTACCTAGGCTACCTTGCCTAGATTTATGTAAGCAAGTACTCACATATAAGCAAGGATCAGCCTTAATTAGGCTCTTGGCTCAAGACCATATGGGAGTTTTTTTTGGCTGAGATTATTTTCGCGCTGCAAACGTCGCCAATCAAAATGAATACCTGGATCTGTTTTCCGCTGCGGGGAAACATCACTATGGCCTGCAAAGCTTAAGTTGGTATACGTTTTAGCAAGAACTTTTAGCAGTTGCTCTAAAGCAACATACTGCACATCAGTGAAGGAAGTTTGTCCGTCACCCTCTAACTCAATGCCAATGGCAAAGTCATTGCATTGCTCTCGTCCACAGAAATTGGAGACTCCCGCATGCCAAGCACGTTTTTGAGTAGATACAAATTGATTAATAAGTCCATTACGATCGATCAAAAAGTGGCTCGAAACCTGCTGCCCAGAAATTTCCGCAAAATAGGCATGCGCCGTGAAATCGAGCTTATTTTGAAAAAAATCGCTGATGTAATTGTTACCAAATTGACCTGGTGGCAGACTGATATGATGCATTAGAACTAAATCAGGCACCGTCTCATTCGGCCGCGCATCATGGTTAGGTGAAGGGCGCCATTGGGCTTGGCCATACCACCCAGCTGGGTCAAGCGCATTGCGGTGATCGGGGCAACAATAGTGCCGTTGCTCATATTCAATGCAATCTTGCGCCGGCAAGTGCACGCCGCAATAAGCGCAAGGTACTATTTTTAACGGCTCAGGAATAAGGGGCTTAGGAGTAAAAACGTGGCTTACTATTTTTGGTCTTTTTAACCAAAAATAAAGCACCGCCACCAAGCCAACTAGTAAGACCCATTTCAACACTGACTTAAATCCGCTGCAAAATAACTTCGAGCACAAAGCGGCTGCCCACATACGCCAACAGAAGTGCGGCAAAGCCCCATAAGACCCAACGTAGCGCAGATCGCCCTCTTAAACCAACCCGTAAACGCGCCACAATTAAACCGCCAAATAGCAACCATGAAGCGAAAGCAAAAATAGTTTTGTGGTCAAACATCAATGGTTTACCAAATAAAGTTTCAGAAAAAAAGATGCCAGAGAAAATGGTCAAGCTCAATAGTGCAAAGCCAAAATAAATTAAATTAAAGAGTAAATTTTCCATGGTTAATAAAGGCGGTAAACCTTCAAGCCAATGGGCTAAACGACTATCTGGAGCATACGCAAGAGTGCGTCGTAAAGCCCGATCTTGTACCTCCATCAGTACGGCCATCATCGCTGCCAAGGTAAGTAGTCCAACGGCAATTGTGGCCACAATAAAGTGGGCCTTAAACCAGGGATCAGCAACGGCTCGCGGAGAAATCAACGCTCCAGGAAATAAAATGGGTAAAAAAGCACACAACATTGCAAAGACTAAGACCATTAAACGCAAGCTAGCAATAGGCAAATACCAGCTTTGTAGCCAATAAAATAAGAGCCCCACCCAAGCCATGAGCGATAAATCTTGGGCAAAACCAAAAACAAAGCCCGCGGGAGTAAACACCGAATCGTGCAAATAGATGCCATGCATCAGCAAACTCAATAAAATCAAGGTCTGTACCAAAATCATAAATGCCTGCGTATCTGGCCGCGACCGTGGGCGCCAGCTTAAAACCACCAGCAAACCCAGATAAAGTAAGGAGGGCAGCCATGGGCTGCTTTGATAACCTAAAATTGACATAACTAAAGTCTAATCGATAAATGCTAGCAAACCTCACTGATCGTCTTTCGCGTGTAGTTAAAACCATGCGGGGACAAGCTCGCCTCACTGAAAGCAATACGGCAGAAATGCTACGAGAGATCCGCTTAGCCTTGCTAGAGGCGGATGTTGCCCTACCAGTTGTGAAATCATTACTTGAGCAAATTAAACTGAAGGCCTTTGGCGAAGAAGTCATTGCTAGCCTTAATCCAGGTCAAGCCTTAGTGGGAATCGTGCAACGCGAGTTAACCCGCACTATGCAAGGTAATTCTGGGGTAAGTGGTGAACTCAATTTAGCCACCCAACCCCCTGCAGTGATTTTGCTGGCTGGCCTACAAGGAGCAGGTAAAACAACTTCAGTAGGGAAGCTAGCCAAATGGTTACATGAAAAAAAGAAGAAGAAAGTACTCACTGTCTCTTGCGATATTTATCGTCCTGCGGCAATCGAACAATTGCAAACGGTGAGCACTCAGGTTGGCGTTGAATTTTTTCCTAGTTCGACAGACCAACGTCCTGAAGCAATTGCGCTGGCGGCACTAGATTGGGCTAAACGACATTATTTTGATGTGTTAATTGTTGATACTGCCGGACGTCTAGGGATTGATGCTGAACTAATGCAAGAAATCAGTGTCTTGCATGCTCAACTTAAGCCAATTGAAACTCTTTTTGTGGTTGATGCAATGCTGGGGCAAGATGCGGTCAACACCGCTAAAGCATTCCATGAAGCGCTCCCACTAACTGGGGTAATTTTGACCAAACTAGATGGTGATGCCCGTGGTGGTGCAGCATTATCAGTACAAGCTATTACTGGAGTGCCCCTCAAGTTTATTGGGGTTGCCGAAAAAATGGATGGTCTTGAGCCATTTGATGCAGCACGAATGGCAAATCGCATTCTGGGCATGGGCGATATTTTGGCCTTAGTTGAACAAGCCCAAGAGCATGTTGATCTTGCAAAAGCGGAAAAGTTAGCTAGCAAAATTCAAAAAGGTGGTTTTGATTTAGGCGATTTTCGTGCGCAAATTAGCCAAATGCAACAAATGGGCGGGATGGCCAACATGATGGATAAATTACCGAATCATTTAACCCAAGCCACTAATAAGGCGAATTTGGGGCAAGCCGATGCACAAATAAAACGCATGCAAGGCATTATTGATAGCATGACGCCCAAAGAGCGAACTAAACCAGATTTACTGAAGGCCAGCAGAAAAAGACGAATAGCTACTGGCGCTGGAGTACAAGTTCAAGAAGTAAATCGCTTGTTAGCCCAATTTGAACAAATGCAAACCATGATGAAGCAATTTAAAGGCGGCAAAATGGCACGCATGATGGGCTCAATGGCAGCGCGCGGTGCAGCCAAAGGTCTGGGTGGTTTATTTAAAAAATAAGTTACTTACTTCATTCGCTTATTCTATTTTTCGCTGCATTCACTGTAGTCACAATATATTTTGTAATATCTGCCAGTGGAATTAATTGCGCTTCAAGCTCGCTTCGCTCCTGAAATTCGACTACCTCATCTTTGAGTCCGCGCGCTCCAACTACGACCCGAAATGGCACGCCAATTAATTCCCAGTCGGCAAACATCACGCCTGGGCGTTCACCACGATCATCTAGCACTACGTCAACGCCTGCAGCATGTAATTCAGCATATAAATTATCAGCCGCTGCACGTACTAATTCTGATCGATCGTAATTCATCGGGCAAATTACGATTTCAAATGGGGCCATTGAAACTGGCCAAATAATACCGCGTCCGTCATGACCTTGTTCAATTGCTGCCCCCAATAAACGCGTGACACCGATACCGTAACACCCCATCACCAAAGGCTGAGCTTTACCTTGGGCATCAAGATAGGTACATTTCATGGCGGTGGAGTACTGGGTGCCTAACATGAACACATGACCGACTTCAATACCCCGGCAAATATCAACCAACCCTTGACCATCGGGCGAAGGATCTCCGGCCACCGCATTACGTAAATCAAAAATACTCGTCTCAGGCAAATCACGTCCCCAATTGACACCCTTAAAATGGTATCCAGCTTCGTTGGCGCCACAGACAAAATCAGTCATGTTAGCAACGGTGCGATCGGCGATGATGGTAACAGGCAGCTTTAATCCAATTGGACCAATGTATCCAGGGGTTGATTCGCAAGCTGCTAGTACTTCGGCTTCACTAGCAAAACGAAATTGCGCCAAACCCGGCACTTTGCTGGCCTTAATTTCATTTAAATCATGATCGCCTCTTAGCAAGACCATAAATAATTGTGCCGGACCGTTAGCTTGATCAGCTGCTAGCAACAAGGATTTCACAGTTTGTTGCAGAGGTAAACCTAAAAAGTGGGCAACCTTTTCACATTGCACTTGTTCTGGGGTAGCGACTTTTTCTAAGGCAACACTGGGTATGTCACGTTGCGGCAATAAAGGCAGTGATTCTGCTGCCTCTAAATTCGCTGCGTAATCAGAACTAGGGCAATAAACAATAGTATCTTCACCAGTTTCAGCAATCACATGAAACTCTTGACTGCCCGACCCGCCGATTGAGCCGTTATCTGCTGTAACTGCTCTAAATTGCAAACCCATGCGTTTAAAAATTTGCGTATAGGCCGCAAACATTGCGTCATAAGAGCGCTTTAGGCCAGCAGTATCACAATCAAATGAATAAGCATCTTTCATGGTGAATTCGCGACCCCGCATAATGCCAAAACGCGGGCGGCGTTCATCGCGAAATTTTGTTTGAATTTGATAAAAATTGATCGGTAACTGTTTATAACTTTTAATTTCTGCGCGCGCTAAATCGGTAATCACTTCTTCAGAAGTGGGTTGGATAATAAAGTCGCGCTGATGACGATCTTGGATACGCAATAGCTCTGGTCCCATTTTTTCCCAGCGGCCCGTTTCTTGCCACAACTCGGCAGGCTGAACTATGGGCATCAGTAATTCGATTGCGCCAGCCCGATTCATTTCCTCACGAATGATATTTTCGACCTTACGAATTACCCTTAAACCCAATGGCAAATAGGAATAAATACCGGCACTTAGCTTACGAATTAAGCCGGCGCGCACCATCAGCTGGTGCGACACGACTTCAGCATCGGCGGGAGCCTCTTTAAGGGTGACTAGAAATGATTGAGATGCTTTCATGTGTGGATATAATCAAATCATTGATTTTAAAGGATTCGGAGCGCTATTATGCTCGACCGTGAAGGGTATAGACCCAATGTCGGCATTGTCCTCCTTAACGGCCACAACGATGTTTTCTGGGGAAAACGCGTTGGGCAGCATTCGTGGCAGTTCCCGCAGGGCGGGATTCAATATGGCGAAAGTCCTGAACAGGCCATGTTCCGCGAATTGCACGAAGAGGTTGGCTTGCTGCCAGAACACGTCCAAATTATTGGGCGTACTAGGGATTGGCTTCGTTACGAAGTGCCCGAGGAGTTTTTGCGTCGCCAAAATGCGAGTCGACCTCACCGCATAGCCTATCGCGGTCAAAAACAAATTTGGTTCTTACTGCGCTTAACAGGCTTAGACAGCGATATCCATTTGCGCGCTTCTTCCCATCCCGAATTTGATGCTTGGCGTTGGCATCCCTACTGGATTGAATTAGCAACGGTGATTGATTTCAAACGAGAAGTGTACCAACAGGCACTGTCGGAACTAGCGCGTTTCATTACTAGCGGGATGCG
The DNA here is from genome assembly GCA_945878885.1 of Polynucleobacter meluiroseus. Classification (GTDB taxonomy): domain Bacteria; phylum Pseudomonadota; class Gammaproteobacteria; order Burkholderiales; family Burkholderiaceae; genus Polynucleobacter; species Polynucleobacter meluiroseus_C. The sequence goes on from CAMCUP010000011.1 coordinate 26,777, forward strand.
CATGCAAGATGCAACTTGGGGGGCTCCCATTGAATCTCATTCGGCGCAAAAGAAAGTGACTGATCTTGACTCAACCAAATAAATTACCCCCAGGACCTCAGGTAAACCAATTGCTAACATGGCTTAGCTGGCCTTTTACCTTGCTAATTGCATTCTTATTTTCTGCTTGCGCCGGTACAACGCCCGACGCCTACGAAGACCCCTTTGCACCCAAGGTATTTAAGGAAGACACGGTTGTGCCCCTGCCTACTAAGCCACCCAATACGGCGAATCTAATCGCCTTTCATGTTTCTCAACACTCCGTTTTTAAATTTGCGGTTGATCCTGATTCAATTCGCATCGATCCTGATGGCGTAACGCGCTATGTACTTGTAATTACTAGCCCAAGTGGAAGTCAACAGGTTAATTTTGAAGGTATTCGCTGCGAAACTTTTCAGTTTGCTTTGTACGCCACTCTAAATACCAGCTCAATTTGGCAGGTGAATCAACGTAAAACTTGGACAGATATTAAAAATACTGAGGCGAATCGATACCATGGCGCACTTGCACAAGGTGCTTTTTGCAACAATAAATCGCAAGTAAAAAATAAAGCGCTAATCATGGACTTGCTACAGCCTAATAAATTTACTGGTAAGCCTAGTTCTGGCGCTCATCAATTTTAATTTATTGCTTTAAGCAGACTTCCAATTGGCAGGCCTTGTGTAATCTGATTTAACACTTGGGGTTCATGGCCAGATGCAATTACAGTTGACGCACCTGTTTGAGCAGCAGTTTTAGCAGCTAAAATTTTTGTAAGCATACCGCCCTTGCTAATTGCACTACCAACACCTCCAGCCATTTTCTCTAACTGAGGATCGCCGGCGAAGGCTTCCTGTACTAAAGTTGCAGTAGGGTCTTGCCTCGGGTCAGCGGTAAACAAACCGCCCTGATCGGTCAGAATAATTAAGAGATCGGCTCCAATTAAATTGACTACTAAGGCAGCAAGGTGGTCGTTATCGCCAAATTTAATTTCATCGGTAACTACCGTATCATTTTCATTGATGATGGGCACGACGCCTAAGCTTAGCAAAGTCTCTATCGTTGCCTTCGCATTAGCCCGGCGCTCAGGATGATCAAGGTCGGCATTCGTTAATAAAACTTGTGCACTATGTAAATTAAAGCGCTTGAAGCAACGCTCATACATTTGCACTAAACCCATTTGACCTACTGCAGCAGCAGCTTGTAATTGATGAATTGCAGTGGGGCGTAATTGCCACCCCAAACGTTGCATACCCTCAGCAATTGCGCCCGAACTAACCATTAAAACCTGAATGCCGGCCTGTAAAAGCATGGCTACTTGCTCAGCCCACCGTTCAATTGCCGCTCGATCTAAACCATCACCATTATTAGTGACTAGGCTAGACCCCACTTTTACTACGATACGTTTTATTGGCTGAACTGTCATGGCGAGGCTCTCATCTTAATTCTAATCTACTTAAACGCTCTGCAGGCTTGGCTTTTAAGGCTTATCTAGATCGATACTGCCTTGATAGCGGGGATCGACTGCCTGCTCTTCTAACTTATCGCGCTCACGCCGCAGTGAATCGAGATAGTCTTGCAAGGCGTAACATAAACGATCGCAACCCTCTCCTGTCAAAGCCGAAATTTCAAAGACGGGGCCTGACCACTTAAAGCGCTTAATAAAATCAGCGATAGTTTTTTTGCGTGCCTCTTCGGGAATCATGTCGACTTTATTTAAAACCAACCAGCGTGGCTTTTCATACAAGGCTTCGTCATATTTACGTAATTCATTCACAATGGCTTTAGCATCGGCAACGTTATCAACTGCTTCATCGAAAGGAGCAATATCAACTAAGTGCAATAAAACTCCGGTACGTTGTAAATGTCGTAAAAACCGGTGCCCTAAACCAGCGCCTTCAGCAGCGCCCTCAATTAAGCCCGGAATATCGGCAATCACAAAACTACGCTCTTGCCCAACCCTCACTACCCCTAAATTTGGATGTAATGTTGTAAATGGATAGTCGGCAATTTTGGGACGAGCATTTGATACAGCGGTAATCAGGGTAGATTTACCGGCATTAGGCATGCCCAACAAACCAACATCGGCCAAGACCTTTAATTCCAACTTTAATTTTTTGCGATCACCCTCTTTGCCGTTAGTTTTTTGGCGGGGAGCACGATTAGTACTGCTTTTAAAATGAATATTACCCCAACCGCCCACACCGCCCTCAGCCAAACAGAGGCGCTCACCATGGGTTGTTAAGTCGGCAATGGGCTCGCCCGTTTCAAAATCGCTAATGATGGTACCTACAGGCATACGAAGTTCAATATCTTCACCAGCTCGGCCGTAGCAATCTGCGCCACGTCCTGGCTCACCATTTTTAGCTAAGTGGGTTTTGGCATAACGATAATCGATGAGCGTATTAATATTGCGATCAGCAATCGCGTAGACACTACCGCCCCGACCGCCATCACCGCCATCAGGACCACCAAACTCAATGAATTTTTCGCGACGCATTGAGGCACTGCCAGCTCCACCGCTACCAGCGATTACTTCAATTCGGGCTTCATCAATAAATTTCATAAATAAAAAAGGCCTCGCTATCTGCGAGGCCTGCTTCTGAGGGTTATAAGTTCAGTTCAATTCAAGTAAACCATCGAATTGCCAAGAAATTGGTCTCAGCCAGGCGCCTAATAAAAATTTAGGCCTTAGGTGGCAGGACCGATACTTGTGCTTTATTCAAAGCACCCTTCACGCTAAATTGCACTTGTCCGTTAATTAATGCAAATAAAGTGTGATCTTTACCAATACCGACATTGATACCAGGATGTACTTTGGTGCCCCGTTGACGAATAATGATGCTACCGGCATTAATATGCTCGCCACCGAAAACCTTTACGCCTAAGCGTTTTGATTCGGAATCGCGACCATTACGTGTAGAACCGCCGCCTTTTTTCTGTGCCATTGTTCTTTCTCCTGCTTGACAGCTTTAGCCTAATTAGGCTTTGATGGTGTTAATCAGAATTTCAGTGAAATTCTGGCGATGGCCTTGGTGCTTTTGATAATGCTTGCGCCGACGCATCTTGAAGATTGTCACTTTATCGTGACGTCCCTGTGAGATGACAGTGGCCATCACAGCGGCACCATTAACCAATGGATCACCCAATTTGAGTGAAGCGCCTTCGCCTACGGCGAGAATTTGGTCGAGGGTAATTTCGCTGCCGATATCCGCTGGTATCTGTTCTATTTTCAATTTTTCACCTGCAGCAACTTTATACTGTTTGCCACCGGTTTTTATGACCGCGTACATGGTAGAAACCTCAATTTAAGACTACTTTTAAACTACTTTTACGACTAATCCACCGTGGATTAGCCAAGCCGATTATTATATCCTGCATGACAAACAGTGTCAAAAACATCGAATTAGCCCCTATATTGGCTCCCATAGCCCCTGATTTAAAGGCTTTGGATGAGGTAATCAAGCGAAGACTAGCGTCTGAAGTGGCCTTAATTGACCAAATTTCAAGCTATATTATTCAAGCTGGGGGTAAGCGCATCCGACCCACCTTGCTCCTCCTCACTGCTAAAGCCTTAGCCGATGGACAAGCTACACCTCACACTCTAGAAATTGCGGCAGTAGTGGAATTTATCCATACTGCTACCTTACTACACGATGATGTGGTTGATGAATCAACCCTTCGTCGTGGTCGTGAAACTGCCAATGCTGCGTTTGGCAATGCTGCCAGCGTGCTGGTTGGGGATTTTTTATATTCTCGCGCCTTCCAAATGATGGTTACACCAAATGATTTGCGCATTATGCAAATTTTGTCTGACGCCACCAACACTATTGCCGAAGGCGAAGTTTTGCAACTACTCAATATGAATGACCCCGAAGTAAGCGAATCAAGTTATTTGCAGGTGATTCGCTATAAAACAGCGAGATTATTTGAAGCTTCGGCTGAGTTGGGCGCTTTATTAGCCCGTTCTTCAGAAATTGATCGTGAATTAGCAGCAGCTTTTGGTCGGCATATTGGTACTGCCTTTCAGTTAATGGATGACATGCTTGATTACACTGCCAATGCAACGCAAATGGGTAAAAATGCTGGTGATGATTTGCGCGAAGGCAAACCTACCTTGCCGCTAATTTTTTTGTTAGAGAACGGCAGTCAAGATGAACGCTTATTAGTGCGCGAAGCAATCACGCAGAACACCGATCTACCCGATGATGTTTTTAGTCAAATATTAAGAGCAGTACAAGAGTCTGGGGCGTTGGAATATACCCATCAAGCCGCTGAGCGTGAAGCCAATTTAGCCTTAGCAACGATTCGTAATTTTCCTGACAACGAAGCTACAAGCGCATTACGGGCATTATGTGCGTACTCTCTGAATCGGCAAACCTAAGCTACAGGGCTAAAATAGACTAATTAGCACGGAATGTAGCGCAGCCTGGTAGCGCACCTCGTTCGGGACGAGGGGGTCGGAGGTTCGAATCCTCTCATTCCGACCATTTTTCACCTTTAAAATTTATTCTATTTAATCTCAATCATGGCTCAATGGCTTCGTTTTAATCATCATGGAAAGGCCTACTTTGGCCAATTAAACCAATCTCAAATTATGGTCTATGGAGGCAATCTTTTTGATCACCCTCAGGCCACCGGCGAAGTCTTTAATCTTGCTGAGGTAGAGCTTGATATTCCTTGCCTACCTACAAAAATGGTGGCTTTAGTTGATAATTTTTATGCTTTGGTGGAAAAATTAGCGCATGCTGTGCCAGCTGAGCCGCTCTATTTCCTTAAAGGTAATAACTCTTTTCTAGCTAGCGGCAAAACCATTTGCCTGCCCAAATCGTATAGCGGAAAAGTAGTTTATGAAGGTGAGCTAGGAATTGTGATTGGTAAAAAATCACAGAACTTAACTGAAGCAGAAGCCTTAGAAGCTATTTTTGGCTATACCTGTATCAATGATGTAACTGCAATTGAAATTTTACAAAAAGACCCTGGGTTTGCCCAGTGGACGCGGGCTAAAAGCTTCGATACCTTTGGGGTGTTTGGACCTTACATCACTACTGAGATTGATCCGCTGAACTTGATCATTCAAACTATTTTGAATGATCAAGAACGACAAAACTATCCAGTAGCAGATATGATTTTCCCGCCAGCAAAACTCGTTAGCTTGCTTTCCCAACAGATGACGCTTGAAGCAGGCGACGTCATTGCCTGCGGTACTTCAATCGGCGTTGGTAGTATGAAACCGGGCAGTTCAGTTAGCATTGTGATTGAGGGCCTTGGTACCCTTACCAACCAGTTCGTCTAAGTTGGGCTTGAGCTCACCCACTATCTCATAAGCGCAATTAGCATTCTGTGTAAATCCTCTTTAACTCCTGTGTAACTTAATAACCAGTTGCAAAAGGCAGCGCTAAGCTTGCCTTAGCGTTTTGTACATTAACATCTAAAAACTTGGTTAAAGCGTAAACACTGCTTAAGCATGGCGTTGGTATTTGCACAATTTGACCCAGCTCAATTACCGAACCCAACAGCGCATCAATTTCAAGCGCCCGTCCCGCCTCTAGATCTTGCAACATTGAGGTTTTATGTTGCCCCACTTTTTCAGCGCCGGCAATGCGCCGCTCAATATCCACCCGAAATGTCACGCCCAATTTTTCCCCAATGATTTGGGCTTCCATCATCATGTTACGCGCTAGCTCGCGGGTTAGAGGATACTGGCATATGCCTTCAAGATGACCATGCGTCAGCGCACTAATGGGATTGAAAGTCATATTGCCCCACAGCTTAAGCCAAATTTCAGCACGAATATCTGCCAAAACTGGTGACTTAAAACCTGCCTCAGCCATTAAGTTCGAAATAATCTGAATTCGATCAGACGTGCTGCCATCTAACTCACCCATCGGAAAGCGGGTGCCCTCAACGTGACGGATGACCCCAGGAGCTTGAGTTACGGTTGCCGGATAAACGACGCAACCAATAATATTGGCTGGATTGATGGCCCGCATGATGGCGCCTCCTGGATCAACCGTTTCGACCGAATGATTTTCATACGGCCCTGCAAGCTTCTGAAAATACCACCAAGGAATCCCATTTTGCATGGGAATCAAAATTGTCTCGGGCCCAATGATTTTTGCTAAATCGGCTACTAACGGCTCAACCTGGTGAGCCTTAACAGCCAAGATCACTAAGTCGGGCTTACCAGCATCGGTGATTTTTTCAACCACCCGCACTTCGGCATGTAATGGTTCGGGTTGATCCTCCATAATCAAGGCCAAACCACGTTCCTGAATCGCCCGCAAGGTTGCGCCGCGCGCGACGACTGTAACCTCATTACCAGCTCGGGCTAACATTACGGCCAAATAACCACCAATTGCGCCACCACCACCAACGATACAAATCTTCATTTCATTCTCCGCCATCTTTTCTTTAATCTGCCTTGGTTTTCTTTACGTGAAGGCCGAAAATTAGTGCAATTTCACATGCGGCTCAGTACGCCTAGTAATAAGTCGCGCCAATGTATCTAAGGTAGTTTTTACCCAACCATGCAATGCTAACTCATGTAATTTATACAGCGATAAATACATCATTTTAGCAAACAATCCTTCAATCATGATCGATCCGCCGATGAGGCCGCCCATCATATTGCCTACCGTACTAAATTTACCTAGCGACACCAGGGAGCCAAAATCACGGTAATAGTAGGGCTGCAATTCCTTGCCCGCTAAATACCGTTGAATTTGCTGGAACAAATGATTGGCTTGTTGGTGGGCGGCTTGCGCTCGCGGGGGTACCCACCCTCCATGGCCACCGGGTGCTTGTGGCCATGGGCAAGCGGCGCAATCACCCATCGCAAAGATATGGGGATCGCGGGTTGTTTGCAGCGTTGGCAAGACCAGTAACTGGTTAATGCGATTCGTCTCTAGGCCACCTACCTCTTTTAAAAACTCAGGCGCTTTTACGCCCGCCGCCCAAACCACTAACTCAGCTGGCAAAATTTGGCCGTTTTCAAACTGTACGCCATCGGGCAATACAGCGGCTACCTTCGAGTTAACATGCACATCAACCCCAAGATCTTTTAACAAAACTTCGGTGGCCAATGATAATCGCACGGGTAAGGCGGGCAAAATTCGATCGGCTGCCTCAATCACATTAATCTGTAAATCTTTATTTGGATCAACTCGGTCTAAACCGTATGCCACAACTTCACGTGTGGTGCGATAGAGCTCAGCTGCCAATTCAACGCCCGTTGCGCCGGCACCAATAATGGCAACATGGAGTTGTCCAGCTTTTAGCGGTGTCTTTTGCGCTTGCGCCCGAATACAGTCATTTAACATGCGCGTATGAAAACGTTCAGCATCCAATGGTGATTCGAGTCTTAAGGCGTATTGAGCTACACCTGGAGTACCAAAATCATTCGTTAGACTACCAACTGCAAGCACTAAAATATCATACCGTAATTTACGTGCCCCCATAACTTCATGGCCCGCTTCGTCTAAATATGCATTGAGAAATATGATTTGTTGTGCACAGTCAAGACCAGTCATTTCACCAATGCGATATTCAAAATGATGCCAATGAGCTTGCGCCATATAGTCAACTTCATGCTGGCTTAAATCCATGCTGCCGGCAGCAATTTCATGCAGCTTTGGTTTCCAAATATGGGTGCGGTTTTTATCAACCAGAATAATGCGAGCCTGACCTTTACGGCCAAGGCTATTGCCTAGGCGCGTGGCCAGCTCAAGGCCGCCAGCACCGCCGCCCACGATCACGATCTGCTTCACTCGCTCAATTAACCGAAGGGGCCATTAAGACGTACAGTATCCCAATTTAAGACAATGGCAATGCTCACCCAAATTAAATAGGGCAGCATCAGCAAGCTCGATTTTGGTGAGTAATGACGGGTGGTATAGATAATTATAAAAACCGACAACCACAAAAAACTTGCCTCATAAAGAGCCCAATCAGGTCGCTCTAAGCGAAAATATAAAAAACTCCAGAGTAAATTGAAAACCCCATTTAGCACATACAAAATCGTCAGGTGGCGCACCGCTTCAGGGGCAGGATTTCGATCCCAAGCAATCACCCAGGCAGTGCCAGAACAGATAAATATAGCTGACCAGATGGGCCCAAATAGCCAATCGGGAGGCTTCCAGAAGGGTTCTTTTAGGGCGTGATACCAAGCATCTAAATTAGTTGCCCAGCCGCCCAAAATAGCAATTGATAACCCCCACACAAGGGCGACAACAATCGGTTTCCTAAACATGCTCATAGCCTACTTTATACCTTAAGGAAAGGAACTTTAAACCTTAATTAACCCAAAAAGGTGCGCTAGATCTTTGAAAAAAATGCGGATATGGGCCAAGGGGTCGCGTTTTGCCAGTTTTTTATTCATATAAGCGTCAAAAGTGAGTTTTTGCACATCCTTGTCTTCGCAAATCTTTACAAAACGCTCGCGCCGTTTATCGCTGATATACCAAAACCATTGCATGATGCCTAGTACCAAAAAGACTTTGCCATGTTCGCGCATAAAACGCTTACGCGCTTTGGCCAAACTCTTGGGATTATTTGTCAACAAGAGCTCACTGACCGCTTCCGCAGCTAAGCGCCCCCCAACCATGGCGTAATAAATGCCTTCGCCTGAAGCTGGCGCCACGACTCCAGCTGCATCGCCAGCTAACACCACGTCGCGATTGTTATCCCATTTTTTTAGCGGCTTCATCGGTAAAGGTGCGCCCTCATGACGAAGCATTTCAATATTTTCCAGGCCAGTGATTTTTTTTAAATCGCCTACTGCGCTTCGCAATGAAAATCCTTTGTCTGCACTACCTGTGCCAATACTCATCGTTTTGCCATGCGGGAAAATCCAGCCATAAAAATCAGGGGAGATTGCGCCTTGATAAAAAACATCACAGCGCGAGCCATCAAAATCTGCTGGTGGCATATCGGGCGTGCGCAAAATTTCATGATAAGCAAAAACATATTCAACGTCTTTAGCGCTGGGGATGGCAGCCCGACCGACACCAGACTTAGCACCATCAGCCCCAATAATCGCTTTAGCCTTCACCGCTATTGATGTACTAGGCTCATTTTTATTACTCGAGCGCACTAGGTAATGAACAATACTGACTCCATCAGTATCACGCGATAACTTTTCAAAATTACCAACTCGTCTTTCGCAACCATCATTCGCTGCGCGCACGCGCAACCACTCATCGAATTGATCACGATCAACCATGCCTACGAACCCCCCTTCAATGGGGATATCGACTTTATTATTTTTGGGTGAAATCATGCGTGCAGATTTAGCTTTCGCTACTAAGAGCTCATCTGGAATCTCAAAATCTTTAATGAGTCGAGGCGGTATTGCGCCGCCACACGGCTTAATACGACCAGCGCGGTCTAATAACAGCACCTTATGACCCAAGCGCGCCAAATCACCGGCAGCAGTTGCTCCAGCTGGACCGCCGCCAACCACCACAGCATCGAAAAGTTCATACGAGCTCATGCTTTTTCCTTCAGGCGTTAATTTAAATTGGCGACAGCAAAAGCGCTGACCATCATTCCGCTAACAAATAGGGGTACCCCAAAACCACTTAAGAATAAGGCGCGCTTAATGGGGTCTCGTAAAAAATACACCATCATTGCAAACTGACCAACCATCAGTAAGGCAATGGTTAGCGCACGCCAAGGCATATCCCAAGTAAATAAAATCAGCACAATTAACGCTTGCGGTAATAACATAAGGCTACACGCATTCAGGGCTGCGCCTCGCACACCGAGTTGCACCGGTAAAGACCGCACCCCCATTTGCCGATCACCATCGATGGCTTTGAAATCGTTTAGAGTCATAATGCCGTGGGCCCCAATACTATACAAAACTGCCAACATAACCGATTGCTTTGACGGCATCGCATCACCCATCATCACTGCGGTGCCAGTAAACCAAGCAATACCTTCATAAGCAAAGCCACAAGCTGCGTTACCCCACCAGCCGTTTTGTTTTAGCCGAAAGGGTGGAGCACTATAGAGCCAAGCCAAAATCAACCCAATGAGGGTAGCAATGAAAGCCCAAGTGCTAATGAAATAGCCTAATAAAGCCGACAATGTAGTCCAAGCAATTGCGACATAAAGCCCCCAATGCCCCGGCATTCTGCCGGACGGAATTGGTCGTTGCGGTTCATTGATAGCATCAACATGACGATCAAACCAATCGTTTACCGCTTGGCTTGCTGCACACACCATAGGACCAGCCAAGATAATACCGGCCACTAAAACGAGCCAATGGCCGCTAAAGGGAATGCCCGCTGCAACTGCCCCACAAGCAAAAGCCCACATTGGTGGAAACCATGTAATGGGTTTAAGAAGCTCAAGGACAGTAGTGCCCGTTGGCCAAGTGCGGCTGAGATTCATGGGGTTTAAGCGCGAAAGCTCCATCGCCATAATCCCTCTGAAGAAATTGGTAACACCAGCAAAATATGCTCAAGAATTGCCAGCGACAATAGGGAACCTAAGATAGCACATGAGGTAACCTGAAATGGGCTGGCACCTACTGCAAACGCAGCTTGCCAAATTGGAATTGCGACGATCGTTGCTGCAATCACCGAAATCGGCAATAAAGGATTCATTAAACTCCGAGAAAAATAACTATGAATATATTTGAGGTGGCTTGGCAAGAAATTTTCATTGAGGTTAAGCACCCCAAAAAATAAATTTAATTTAGCGCTTTGGCGCATGATCCATAAAATCATGAAGGTCCAAAAAGCGGTTTGATTAATTCCGCCCCAACTCGCCACTGTAACCACGATTGCCAACACCACTAAGGCTAACTCATGATGTTGAATAGTTTGAAATGCATAGCCGGCTTTTTTCCAGCCTGTTGCTTCAGGTGGGCACGGTATGCGCCGTGGTCCAGTAATAAAACCCAATAAAAAGCCAATTTCTTGCCAAGCCCAAACCAATAAAGCGCAAGTAAAGCCGCAATATGCTCCTGCTACGGTATCCATTGAACTACTAGTTTTAATGCCCACAATGGCGAACAACATTACACAGCCGCTTAACCAAAAAGTGCCTTGGTAAGTGGCTGGAGCACGCTGATTTAAAAATAAAATAATGCCAGTACCAAACCACCATGCAAAGATGGTAAACAGCACAGGCCAAAGATAGATGCTCATGATTGTTTCGAATTGTTTACCAAGTAGGCACCATTCGCACTGAACTGGGCAAGGTATTGTCGTTAACCGGTAAAAAATAGACGCGAATAAACTCAATACCGACTTGAGCGCTAAGCCATGCAACATGTATTTTCTTAAACCAGGATGACTGTTTTTTTACTGCTTCCATGCGGGTAAACAGCGCCAACATACGCTCTAAACCCTGATAAAAACGGGGGTCATCGAGATTTAAAGTTACCGGAAATACTTGCTTAGTAATTTCATTTGTAATTTGCAAAACTTGGCGATCATAGTCGGCCGGAGAAATTTGTAAAGCCTTATATAACTGTGGTCGCGCATGATCGCGAACGTACATCGTGGCATAGACCGCTAAAATAAAGAAGCGAATCCAATATTTATTGATACCAGTTAGCAATTTTGGATTTGCGCGCATGATTAAGGCAAACGATTCGCCATGCCGAAATTCATCATTACACCATTTTTCAAACCATAAAAATATGGGGTGAAAACGTAATTCTGGCTTACGCTCAATTTGTCTAAAAATCGTAATATAGCGAGCATAACCAATTTTTTCTGAGAGGTAAGTAGCGTAGTAGATAAATTTTGGCTTGAAATAAGTATATTTTTTCGTTTTCGCTAAAAACCCTAAATCTATTCCAATACCAAAGTCTTTAAGCCACTGATTAATAAATCCTGCATGGCGGCTTTCATCACGTGCCATATAACCAAATAAAGTACGCATGTCTTCGTTTTTTACTTTGCGCTTAATTTCAGCATATAAAATACAGCCCGAAAATTCAGAGGTAATTGAGCTGATGAGAAAATCAACGAATTCATCGTATAACTCTGGATCTACTTTTGAATAGTCTTTGTCCATATCGGCAGGACGCTGGAAGTGATCGTTGTTGGTATCAGCCTCATACTCGACCATGAGTGCATCCCACTCACGTCGCAAACTATCGATCTTGACTCGATCAATCTCAGCAAAATCCGTGGTGTAAAAACGGGGACTTAAAACTGCGTCTTCGAGTGCGCGCTCAGTCGATGAGTTTAACTGCGCTGTTTTGCTCATTTGCGAACCGAGTAAGGTCTCTACACTCTCCATTTTGACTTCCATTATTTCTGCTCCTTAACAGGGATTATTAACATTCGTAAAAAATTTTCCGCATTGATCGGCCCGAATGAATCTAAATCAACCTTACGTTTAGTAACGGGATCCACCAGGGTTAGACGGCCATCGGTATGACCAATTAATTCAAAAGGCCTCGAACCATCAAAACCCCCGCGCTTGCGCTCTTGCGCCAAACCACGCAAGACGCCTCTTACAAAGCCGCTCTCACCAACGACACTATCAATTTGCTGTCCACTCGTAAACTCAATTACCGCGATCGAACCATCGGCACGATCTTCAAAGCGTAATTGGCGCATTTGTTGGGTAGGAGCGTCTGGCTCACGGATATCGTGACCTTGTAGGCTGATGAAGGCGACCCAAGTAAAAGTAAGCAGTATGACTGAAAGCACTGCAACCCCCATACCTTTGGGAATTAATTTTGGCTCTAAGGTCAGCCTCATGCTACTTGTTCTTCTGCTACCAGCGCAGCAAATGAGTCGCCGGCATGGAAATTGCTAATGGGATGATCGGCATTTGCTGCCTGCCAAGCACTCGTAAGTTGCTGAGCAGCCACGGCGACATTGGGAATGCTTCGCAGCATGGGTTCAGGGTGAGCAAAATACCATGGACGTGCGTGCGGCCATAAATGAAAATAGGCAATTTTGTCGCTGGCAGCTAATTGCAAAGGAATATTGCCAGTGCCATCAGAAAACTCATGTATATCAGCACGCACAATGCGCTTGAAAGGTAAATTAAAAGTAACTGTAAGCACAATGCCAACTCGCATCACTACCCGCTGCGTAGTAATAGTGTAAACCGTCGTTTGCGCTGATAAATACGCCAAATACACGACTAAACCCAAGCCTAGAAAAGATAAAGCTAAAACTAAAGCAATACTTCCCAATTCAGCCAACCAAGCAACATCCCCTAGCGCCACTGAAATTAATTTAGCCATAATAATCAAACCAAAATATGCGCTTAAAGCAGGTAGATGGAAAGCATGACGTGCTAATGAAAGCCAATTAGGGCTTCCCTGCCATAAAATTTTCTCACCAACTGGCAAGGCTTCTGGCAAACCATAACTAGACTCGAATTCATGCTCCGGTGAGCGGTGAAGCAAATTCATATTAAGGGCTCTCGCCGTTCAGGGGTCGCATATAAGGTTCCGGCGCCGTAATAGGCCATCACCCGCTCTTCTTCAAGCATGGTAATTTGATCCTGACTTTTTATTGCGGGTACTTCTGCAAACTGATTCCCTAAGATGGACTGGACTGCGATTTTTTTGCTCTGCACACGCGCAAAATTCATTGGCAGCATCACCCTGCGACTACCATTTTCGGCGGTAGTTTCTAATTCAAGGTAACGGATTACCATCTCAGCGCGGTCAACCCAAATCTCTTTAATAACACCCCCGCGTGCACCATCAGCACCAACAACAGGCAAGCCACGCGGATCGATGTCGGGTTTGGCTACCGCAAAACCAGGCAAAATTCGCATGGGTGCAATGACTGGCTGGCCCTCAAAGGTAAGATCCGGGTAGTCGGGGCGATTGGCATATGAACCTGGACCTACAGCAGCTAACATTGGGTTACCAATGGGTTCCAGTGGGGCACCATTAAACCGATGCGCGGGTCGCGCATTGCGAATCACGTCTAGCGGCTCTGGGCGCGGATTGACGATATCACCATGAAATTGGGTTTTATAGATTTTAGGGGCGGGCATGCCAATTAAACCTGGATCACGCCTTACCTTGCCGGCTTGGTCATACTCTAAAGGAAAGCCTTCGCGCTTACTTTCAAGTGTGAGGTAATAAATTAAGCCGAAAAAGAATGCCCAAAATACATAAAGAATTAGCTGCGCTAAATCAACGTATTGTGTAATTGCTCCAGTTCCCATAATCAATTTCCTTTTAATTAAACAAACTTACAAACATCAACTACCCTGGTAATTCAGCTAAACCAAACTTTTTTTCAACTGCATTTTCTGCTGCTATCTTGGGCGACCGATATGCAACTAATGGTCCAAGCACAACTAAAGTGGCAAATAGTAAATAAAATTCGATGTGGTACACAAAGCTATAGCCGGTTGCGCTCGAGTCGAGGGCAGAACCCAAAATGCCCGATTGGGCTAATCCTGAAATCAAATCGCGAATCAAGCCGCCCAAAGCAATTGCTAAGCCTGCGGCAGTAGCCTGCACAGCGCCCCAAGCCCCTAGTACCAGTCCATTCATATCATCGGTTTCAAATGACATTGCTGCCGTCAAGGTACTCACAGAAAATAAACCGCCGCCAAAACCAATCAGGAAGGCGCCGCAACGAAACAGCAAAGGCGACTGCAGTGGCTCAGAAAAAATGACGCAAGTAAATGCGAGAATACCCAATAGTGCGCCAATCGCGGCCAAGCGATAAGCCTCAATACTGCGATTAAGGTATTTGGCAGCTAATGCAAAAGCGCAAATTGCACCCACTGCAGTAATAAAAGTAAGCACGGTGGTAGAGCTAACTGACAAATGAAGTACTTCAGCTCCGTAGGGTTCCAAAATAATATCTTGCATACTAAATGCAGCCGTTCCAATACCTAGAGCCAATAAAAATCGCATCACTTTTTTTTGCGCAGAAAATAATTTCCACGACTCGCTGAAACTTTTGCGCGGTAAATGCGGGGCAGTTAAATGCGGCTGCCGTGCCTCTTGTTTCCATAAAGCAATTAAATTCAAAATTAGGGTAAGACTAGCGGCGCCTTGGATCACACGAATTAATAAAACTGGAGTGAAATCAATTAAAAGAAATCCCAAAACTAAACTACTCGCTGCCATACCTACTAATAGCATTAAATACATTAAAGCAACTACTCGCGGGCGTAAGTTGGGGGTACTTAAATCAGAAGCTAAAGCGAGCCCAGCAGTTTGCGTAGTTTGCATGCCAGCACCAACCAACAAAAAGGCTAAACCACATGCACCTTCACCAAACCACATGGGCCAATGGGTGTCTCCTGAAAGCAAAATCAAGGCAAATGGCATGATCGCTAAGCCGCCAAACTGCAGCCACGTTCCAATCCAAATATAAGGCACCCTACGCCAGCCTAAAACAGATTTATGACGATCGCTACGATGGCCAATTAAGGCTCTAAATGGGGCAAACAGTAAAGGCAGTGCCACCATTAAAGCTACTAAGCCCGCGCTGACATTTAACTCAATAATCATGATGCGATTGAGTGTGCCAATTAATAACGCTGCTGCCAAACCCACCGAAAACTGAAACAGGGATAAACGCAAGAGGCGACCCAAGGGTAATTCAGCCGTGGCGACATCCGCAAATGGCATGAAGCGCGAGCTCAGACGGGGGAAGCGAGGCTTAAAATGCATGATCTGCTTACTGTCGTCCTAAGGCCATGGCTTGTGATTTATAAAAGCCGCGCGAGATTTTTTTACTGCCAATAATTCGCCATGCGCCTAAATCTTCACCCGTCTCAATCAGTTGGGAAAGTTTCTTTTCTGCTACCGGCTCAATGAAAGGAGCGCGATCGCCGCGGGGAAATAAACGTCCAATACTAATCAAGGCCGCTAGGAATAGAGTTTTTGGAGCAAAGGTAAATACAATTATCTGATGGGTACGTGCCGCCAGTAAACCTAAAGCCTTTGTAATGTCTAAACGGTTGTAATGAATCATCGAATCCATACACACAACATAATCAAATTCCCCTAAGGCGGGGTCTAACATATCACCCGCAATAAACTCAATTGAACCACCGGCCAAATCAGTCGGCACACGATCTCGGCCTAATTGAACCAAGGTAGGAGAAATATCAATCGCTATCACGTGGGCACCTCGGCGCGCTAAATCGACTGCTAGCAAACCAGTACCGCAGCCGGCATCAAGCACCCGTTTACCGGTCAAATTAAGCGGTAAGTAAGCCAATATTGTCTTACGCATCTCGTCACGACCGGCCCGCACCGTTGCCCGAATGCCACTAACTGGAGCCGATGAAGTTAATCTTGCCCACGCTTCAACCGCAGTACGATCAAAGTACTGCTCCAGCTGATTGCGTTTATCGACATAAGAGCGATGCTGCATGGCTAAGCTTTCATTAATCAAAACCGAGTAAATCAAAAATATCGCGGTCTTTCATTGCCTCGGCTGGCAATGGTGCTGTGCCAACCCAAAGTGCTGCAGCCAAACGCATATATTCTTGTTTCACTGCTTCTAGTTCAGGTGAGTCTTCCATTTCAAATAAAGTCGATTTTTTTAAGCGACTACGACGGATCACATCTAAATCTGGAAAATGGGCCATGGTTTTCAAACCAACCCGTTCATTAAACTTATCAATTTGATCGGTAGCATTACTGCGATTAGCGATCACGCCACCCAAACGCACATTGTAATTTTTAGCTTTTGCGCCAATCGCTTGCACAATCCGATTCATCGCAAAAATAGAATCGAAATCATTAGCGGTCACAATTAAAGCGCGATCAGCGTGTTGCAATGGCGCAGCAAACCCACCGCACACGACATCACCAAGCACATCAAAAATCACCACATCAGTATCATCAAGTAAATGATGTTCTTTTAGTAATTTGACAGTTTGGCCAACGACATAGCCCCCACAACCGGTACCTGCTGGTGGCCCTCCCGCTTCAACACACATTACGCCGTTGTAACCTTCGTAAACGAAGTCTTCGACCCGTAACTCTTCCGAATGAAAGTCGACTTTCTCCAAAACATCTATCACCGTAGGCATTAGTTTTTTGGTGAGAGTAAAAGTCGAATCATGCTTTGGATCGCAGCCAATCTGAATAACCCGCTTACCTAATTTTGAGAAGGCTACAGATAAATTCGATGAAGTAGTACTTTTGCCAATACCACCCTTCCCGTAAACCGCAAATACTTTTGCTTTCCCGATTTTGACGCTCGGGTCTAATTCAACCTGTACGCTACCCTCACCATCTAGCGGCCGAACACGGCCTGTTTGACTAATCGGTATATTCGTTACTTCCATGGCACATCCCCTAGGTTATCCGCAAATTAGCGGCTGTAATACGCTTTGGCATCGTAAAGTGTTTCAACTGAAATTCTGTGTATACCCTGCTCCACGGCAAAACGCTCGGTATTTCGTTTTGCTTTACCACGCACAAAAAATGGAATCTTTTTTAACTCTGATTGCGCCTCGTCATCCCAAATCGAAAGTGGCTCTTGTCGGTCTGATGCCTCGCTAATCTTAGGCTCTGATACCCGTTCTTGCATGGAGCCATGGCCCAAGTGGGAAGGCATCGCCTCTTCATGGAATTCACTATCGCCCCTAAACATCCCAATTAGATGCTCTTCCAAGCCCATCATCAATGGATGGACCCAGGTGTCAAACAACACATTAGCGCCTTCAAAACCCATTTGCGGAGAGTATCGTGCAGGGAAATCTTGCACATGAACGGGGGCAGAAATAACCGTACAAGGTATTTTTAGGCGCTTCGCAATATGCCGCTCCATTTGCGAGCCCAAAATTAATTCAGGTTGTAACTCGGTGATAGCGCGCTCAACCACCAAATAATCATCTGTTATTAGCGCTTCAATGCCATACTGTGTAGCTGCCTCACGTACCTCACGAGCTAATTCACGACTATAAGTACCCAAACCAACGACTTGAAAACCCATCTCTTCATGCGCTACTTTAGCGGCAGCAATAGCATGAGTAGCATCGCCAAAGATAAATACCCGTTTATTGGTTAAATAGGTTGAATCCACCGAAAGCGCATACCAACGTGCCCGTGAATTATTGACTAGCGCATCAACATCACATTTAATCTCAGCTAAAGCGCAGACTTCTTCAATAAATTGGCGCGTGGCCTTAAAGCCAATCGGAATGGTTTTAGTGTTGGCTTGATTGAAATTACGCGCCAGCCATTGCGCGGCTGAATTAGCGATTTCTGGATAAAGTACCACATTGAAATCTGCCTCGTGTAAGCGGGCAATATCTCTCGGCCTTGCTCCTAAGGGCGCAACAACACTCACTTCAATGCCAATTTGGTTTAGTAATTGGGTAATTTCTGCCACATCGTCCCGATGCCGAAAACCTAAAGCTGTAGGGCCTAAAATATTGCAACGTGGTTTTTGGCCAGCAGGTCGCTGAGATCTTTTCACGCCAGGCGCCAAGATATGTTCTGTGCCTAAGAGTCTTACCATTTGGTAGAACGTTTCGGCAGCGCCCCAATTTTCTTTCTTTTGATATGCAGGAAGTTCTAAGGGTAAAACTGGTAGAGGTAAATTTAGTGCAGCAGCCAAACCACCAGGATCATCTTGAATTAATTCAGCAGTACATGAAGATCCGACCATGAGCAGTTCTGGCTTAAACCGTTCGTAGGCATTGCGAGCTGCCTCTTTAAATAATTCAGCCGTGTCGCTACCCAAATCGCGGGCTTGAAAAGTAGTATAGGTCACCGGTGGCCGACGATTATTGCGTTCGATCATAGTAAACAATAAATCAGCATAGGTATCACCTTGGGGTGCATGCAATACATAGTGCACACCCTCCATGCCGGTTGCAATGCGCATTGCTCCTACATGCGGAGGTCCTTCATAGGTCCATAAAGTTAATTGCATGTTAGGCAGCCAATTTCAAATGACGTAAGAGCGGACGGGCAAACAATTCGGCCAAGTCGGCGGCCTGATCAAAGCCCTGGATGGGTGTAAAAACCAATTCAATTGACCACTTGCTAGTAATACCTTCCGCCTCTAGCGGATTAGCTAAACCTAAACCACAAACCACTAAATCTGGTTTAATCGCCCGGCACCGATCCAACTGGCGCTCAACATCTTGGCCCTCAGATAATTGCACGCCCTCAGGTAATAGGGCTAATTCGCTGGCCATATGCTGACGATGTAAATAGGGCACGCCAACCTCGGTCAATACCATATCTAATTCCCGATGTAAAAAACGCGCTAGTGGAATTTCTAATTGCGAATCAGGAAAGAAAAAAATACTTTGGCCGGCTAATTGTGTTTTAAAGCGGGCTAAAGCTGCGGTCGCGCGCTGTCTTTTGGGGGAGATGACTTGTTCAAACAGATCTGCTGGAACCTGCCAAGCCAAGGCAGCAGCGGCAAACCATTTTTCAGTGCCTTCAACCCCAAGCGGAAATGGTGCATCAATTCGCTGCGCGCCTTTTTCCTCTAATACTCTTGCGGTATCTGCCAAAAATGGTTGCGCCAATAAAAAATGAGTATGCGGACCAACCACTGGCACATTACTTGAGTTGCGGGGTGGGAAAAAACGCACCTGATGAATTCCTAAATCATTAAAGATACGGATGAATTGATCTTCAACAACATCAGCCAAACATCCTACGACTAACAACTCCGCTGGGGCCCTCGACTCAGCAGCAGTAGGCAGTGGAATATCTTTAGCAAGGGCGGCTAAACAAGCATCTTCGCCTTGCGTAAAGGTAGTTTCTATCCCGCTACCAGAGTAATTAAGAATGCGTACTTGGGGCATAAAATTTCTACTCAAACGTTGGGCGGCGGTTGCCAGATCTAATTTAATTACTTCGGATGGGCAAGAGCCCACTAAAAAAAGGAGTTTAATATCAGGACGCCGCTCCAATAACTGCGCCACTACCCGATCGAGCTCTTCATTCGCATCCGCTAATCCAGCTAAATCACGATCATCAATAATTGCCGTGGCAAAACGTGGCTCAGCAAAAATCATCACGCCAGCTGCCGACTGAATTAAGTGGGCGCAGGTTCGTGAACCAACTACCAAAAAGAATGCGTCTTGAATTTTACGGTGTAGCCAAATGATTCCAGTCAAGCCACAAAAAACCTCGCGCTGCCCACGCTCTTTAATAATCGGCAAAACTTGTCGCACAACTTGCGGGGAAATGACTGTGCTCATGCTGGCAGCCCTGGGCTCATTTGGCGTTTTTCTTGCATGCGTGCAGCTCTCAGTTTCAGAATAAATTGACCGGCATTAATAACATACGTGAAATAAGCCGCCAAAGCTAAATACATTAATTCCTGCTCTATTAATAAGCCCATCATTAAGCACACGACATAGGCAGTATGAAGGGCAATGACTAACATGCTAAATACATCTTCCCAGTAAAAGGCTTTAGCAAAGAGGTATTTACCAAAAACTACCTTCTCCCAAATACAGCCCGTCACCATGATCGTGTAAAGGCAAAAAGTTTTAACTAACACCGAAATATTGGCCGCATTTTCTCCAGCGCCAGTCATTAAAAACCGCACAACTAAATACAGGCTAACCAAAAAAACTACGAACTGCACTGGCGCCAATATGCCCTGCACCAAAGTCCATTTAGTTTGATCCCGCCTCAGCCTTTCGGCGGGGGTATATAGGGGTTCATAGGTTCTTGCCATTACTCTTAACCAAGGGTTTCGATTGCTCAATGTGTAAACAAAAGTTTACGCTTTTTCTATTTTTTAGCCCACTAGGTATCTACCCCTAGTTTATGTAAATTGAAATTGACATTAGGGCTATAAATTGCGTAATCTATGGGCGTAGCACATAAGTCTTGGACGGACTTAGGGTTAAATAATTGTTGCGGTGCAATATTTTCACCTCAATGACTGGAGTTTATGTGAATGTACTAAATCGGCCTTTACCAATATGTGATATTTCCACATCGGCTTCCGATCTTGAGCAAAACGTACTCCAAAAAAACAAGCGCACTAAACCCAGTTACCTCTCTAGCATTGTTGAAAAAAAGGCGTTGCCCAATTTATTGGCAGATCACGCAAATATTAAACAGTTAAGGCTAGCCAATATTGCCCATTTACCATTGCATGTTTCCGCTCGGGAAATTAGTGCATTTTCAATCTTATTGCTAACTGCCCCCTATGAAGAGTGTCGCGATTACGCTTTGCGCTTATGTCATTCGGGTTGCTCAATTAATGAAATTTACTATAGCTTAGCGGTTGATGCGGCAAGAAATTTGGAATACTTATGGGAGGTTGACGCCTGTTCGTTTGGCTCAACAACTATAGCGATTGGTCATTTACAAGCTATTTTGCGTGAGCTTAATCCGCTTTTTCACACTCAAGCAAATCTTCACTATCAAACCAAAGGGCATGCCTTTGCCTTTGCAATGCCTAATTCACAGCATACGCTAGGCGTATTTCTGTTAACTGAAAACCTGATTCAAAATGGCTGGAATGTTTTAGCGGCCCCCAAAACTACCAAAGCAGAAATACTCAATACCGTTAAAAGCGCTTTTTTCCATTTTGTTGCCATTTCTATCGCCACGGTTAAGCATTGGGATGAGCTAGAAAAAATCATTCCACTCATTCGAAAACAATCATTAAACCCCCAATTACATATTATAGTTGGTGGTGCACTTTTTAGGGCGCAGCCCAAATTACTCGATCAATCGAGTGCCGATAGTTGTACTAGTAATCTTGATGTAGCCATTAAAACGGCGGCAAGCCTAGTAAAATAGAGGGTTAAATTAACTCAAGGAATGTCTTGTCGTCCGCAACTCTAAATCCCCTCCTCCACATTGGCTCGCTCGCGCCGCAGGAGGTGGCAACCGTAATTCAAGCTGGATCAGATCTTGCTATTGTGATGGACGAACAAGCCATCATCCTGGGTTTGGCTTTCGGAAACTCTGAGCTGTATAGCAAAAATCTTCAAGCTTGGGTTGGGCAAAATTGGGAAGAGACTGTTTCGCTGGAAAGCCGCATTAAAGTTCAAACACTCATTAAGGATGCGAAAGAATTAGGCGCCTCAAGACTGCGGCAAATTAATATTGCCATCCCCGGAGCAACTGATCTACCATTTCTGTGTGGCACTATTTATTTACCAAGTAGCAAACGAATTGTGGCTTTATACCGGGATTTACACGAGGTATCTTTATTACAACAACGCTTAATTGATGCCCAGCAAACAATTGACCTAAACTATGCTCGTTTGCGTGAAATGGAAACGCGTAATCGTATTTTATTTCAAATTGCCGCCAGTGAAAATATCATTATCGATAGCGTGCATTTTAAAATTTTAGAAGCAAATACTCAGTTTGTTGGCATGGTGGGGGAACCGATAAAAAAAATTATTGGTAAATCTTTTCTTGATTATCTAGCTAAAAAAGATCTCGCTGCCGTCAGGGAGGCCTTAACCAAAGCAAGCTATGGTAGCGAGAAAATTGAATTCAATGCAAGCTTTAATAGCAGTAATATATTTTTCATCGCAGCCCCTTTTCGGAATGCAAATCAGTCTTTAATTTTACTCGCATTCAAAGCAATTCAAAATAATGAAATTGCTGGTATTAATGGCAGTCAAACCCTCGCTTTATTTGCCTTAGAAAATTCAGCCGATGCTTTTGTGGTTACTGATTTAAAGGGCTTGATAATCAGTACTAATCATGCTTTTCGTAAAATGATTATGGTCGAAAAGCCTGATCAACTCCTCCATGAATCACTAGAGATTTGGCTAGAGCGCGCCAGTATTGATTTAAAGGTAATGCTATCTAATTTACAGACAGAACGGAGTATTAAATTATTTACTACTGCAATTCGCGATGCCTTTGGCGCTTTTCATCCAGTTGAAATATCTGCATCTGCCATGACTAGCCCTAAAGCCTGTATTGGTTTTTCAATTCGCGAGGTTGGCTCCCGCATTCGACCCCATTATCAGTTCGGCGAAGGCATCTCGCGTTCGAATGAAGAACTAACCCAACTCGTTGGTCGCCTGCCACTAAAAAAAATACTGAATGAAACTACGGATTTAATCGAAGAGTTATGTATTAAAGCTGCACTCGATTTATCCCGGGGTAATCGCGTAGCAGCCTCTGAAATGCTTGGCGTATCGCGCCAAAGCCTTTATATCAAATTGAGAAAATTTGGCCTCAATGACCCTTCAAAAGAGAATGATTTGGAGCCATAAATGCCCAGTCTAATGGGTGCACCCGTAGTAATCATGGTCTTAGTCAAAATCACTGAAAATGCAAAATTGAGTGGCATTGCCAAGCTGATGTTTGGTCGTTATCGACTAGGATCAGTGCCTGGTCTACAACTGATTAAACACTTGGGATCAGGGGTTAACGGGGGATTCTCAGTTAAACCAAGCGCGCTCCATCAAGGCATTTTTGCAGCTTTTAATAGTCAAGATGAAGCAACGCAATTTTTGCATGAATCCGCTTTATTAGGCTGGTATCGCGATCATGCGGATGATTTTTTTACCGCGCAATTACAGACCTACTCTTGCAAGGGCAGTTGGGGTGGTAAGTCGCTACCAATTTATGATGCCGAAATTCCAACTGGGACAATCGCTTCACTCACCAGAGCTTCGATTAAGCCTTGGTATGCGCAACAATTTTGGAGCAAAGCGCCCCCTGCTGAAACAGAGCTCCGACAAACTTCAGGCTGTCTTCTTGCGGCTGGCGTTGGTGAGGCCCCACTCTTAAGGCAGGCCACCTTTACAATTTGGGAATCGGAAGATGCAATGAATCACTATGCCCGATCTGGCAGTCATTTAAAAGCGATTCAAGCGGCCCATAGCCAACATTATTTTTCGGAATCGATGTTTGCCCGCTTTAAACCGATAAATCTACAAGGTAGCTGGGACGGTCGCTCGTTTGGATAAGTCAACGGTGATTGTGGTTGGTGGTGGTATCGGTGGGCTAGCGAGCGCACTTGCCCTCGCTTGCGCCGGGCTTGAAGTGACGGTGATCGAAAAGGCATCTACCTTGGGTGGGAAAATTCGACAGATTCAAGCTGGTGACCAAGTAATCGATTCTGGGCCCACTGTTTTCACCATGCGCTGGGTATTTGACGAGCTTTTTCGTCAAGCGGGTACACGTCTAGAAGATGAAATGCAAATTTCTCCTTTAGCCATTTTGGCTCGCCATGCCTGGAGTAAAGATGAAAGGCTCGATTTATTTGCCGACCGTCTGCAGTCGGCTGAAGCCATTGCTGAATTTTCTTCGCGGGCCGAAGCGAACCGCTTCCTTGATTTTTGTAGTCAAGCCGGCCAACTGTATCAGGTGCTAAAAAAACCATACATGCTTTCTGGGCGTCCAAGCATGGGTAGCATGATGGCTAACTTAGGCGCTTCTGGTTCAAAAGCATTATTTGAGATTGGTTTATTTAGCAACCTTTGGAAAACCTTAGGTCACTACTTTCATGATCCGCGTTTGCGACAGCTCTTTGGGCGTTACGCAACTTACTGTGGATCCTCTCCTTTTCAAGCTCCCGCTACCTTAATGCTCATCGCTGAAGTAGAAATGCAAGGCGTCTGGAGCGTTGCTGGCGGAATGTCTGCCTTAGTTAAGACATTACAGCGCCTTGCAGAACAAAAAGGGGTGCGCTTCATTACGGGTCATCAATGTAATGAAATTTTGCTAAAGAATGGACGCGCATGTGGGGTACGTCTCGATAATGATGATGTGTATCATGCCCATTCGATTATTTTTAATGGTGATGCGCGGGCTCTGCAAGTTGGCCTATTAGGTACAGGACTTAAAAATGCCAGTGCAATTGATCGCCAAGCAATTCCCTCGCTCTCGGCCTTAACTTGGTCGATGTTAGCTAAGCCTCAAGGATTTCCGCTTCTGCGGCATACTGTCTTTTTTAATGCAAACTATCAAGCTGAATTTGATGACATTTTTATTCGCCAGCAATTACCTAAATATCCAACTGTGTATATATGTGCCCAAGATCAAACCGATGTCCATCTTGATCGACCCCATGAACAAGGTATTTTTTGCTTGGTCAATGCACCAGCGCAAATAAGCCCGCGACCCGAACTTACTACCGAGGAGATTGAAGTATGCGAAAGTCAGGCATTCGCTTTATTAAAACAATGTGGTCTCGAACTCAATCCCAATTTGAATACGGTTACGCGTACCTCGCCGCATACCTTCAGTCAGTTATTTCCCGCAACGGGCGGAGCACTCTATGGATCAGCCAGCCATGGCTGGATGGGAATCTTCAAACGACCAGCGGCACAGAGTACTATTCCCGGTCTTTATCTAACGGGGGGCAGCACACATCCGGGGGCGGGAGTTCCCATGGCCGCTCTATCGGGACGCATGGCGGCCGCAACGCTGATGGGTCACCTCGGTTTGATCAAGCTCTCGGGAAAGGAGCTTATCTCTGGTGGTACCTCGATGCCCTGAGTGATGATCGCCAACATGGCATTGTCATTATTGCTTTTGTAGGTAGCGTTTTTTCACCCTACTATGCGAAAGCTCATCAAAAATCAGGGAATGGTGATCCAGAAAATCACTGTACGCTTAATGTAGCAATTTATTCGCCAGGGAAAAACCGCTGGACCATGACCGAAAGAAGTGCGCGCAATTCATCACGTAGCGCTAGTGATTTTGTCGTTGGTCCAAGCTCATTGCGCTGGGAAAAAGATTGCCTCACCATTGAAATCAAAGAGCGAGCTGTGCCGTTTGGTCAAGCCGTTCGTGGCATAGTAAGAGTATATCCAGAGCAACTATTTAATTTTTCTACCGCGCTCGATGACCAAGGTCGTCATCGCTGGGGGCCCCTTGCTCCACGGGCGCGCGTCCATGTTGAGTTGAGTAAACCCGACTTACATTGGCAGGGTAATGGTTATTTAGATTCCAATGAAGGGGATGGCCCTCTAGCACCAGATTTTCATGAGTGGGATTGGTCACGCGCCGAATTGAGTAACAAACGTACCGCCGTCATTTATGATGTACGCCAAAAAAATGGGCTTGAAAAATTACACGCCCTACTATTCCATCCGGATGGGAGCATCGAACCCTTTAAGCCACCTCCGCGGCAAACTTTACCAAAAACTGCTTGGCAAATTCAACGGCAGATGCGCAATGCAGATCAGTCTTCATTAAAATTATTGCAAACCTTAGAAGATACGCCGTTTTATGCGCGCTCAATTTTGTCTTCAGAGTTATTGGGTGAGTCAGTGATCTCGTTTCATGAAACCCTCAATGTGCCTCGCCTCGCCTCGCCAGTTGTGCAATGGATGTTAGCTTGGCGAATGCCACGGGTGCGCTAAAAATTAGGCAGCAATTTTTTGTGGCTCTACTGGCACCTTAGCTTGTTCGCGACGCCGCATCTCAACCCGCTCTAATAAATTCACTACCCATACTAAACGCGCGTGAATTGAGCCCCCATAATGGGGTTGATGCGGCACCTTAATGACCGCTTCAATTAAATATTGAATTGACTGATGGGCTGGAATTAAGCGTTTACTCCAATTGCGCTTCGCGGTAACTAACATCGCACGACTTAATAAGTGAATTTTCTTTTGGCTAGAAACAATCGCACGTACAGCGATTGAATTCAGCTGATTTTGTTCAATTTGATGACCAATTTCAGCATAAATTAAACGCGCTGCTTGAATTGCTGGACGGCAATCCCAGGGCAGGTCAGTAATGCCAATTTCGGCTTGCTCGTATAAGGCATCTGCTTGCTTTAATAAGCGCTCGACTACCCGAGCAATAGCAGGATTAAAGTGGGGATTCTTCAGCCACTGATCGGGATCAATACCTTCTTCTACTAACCAACTACGCGGCAAATATAAGCGTCCATTCATGGCATCTTCGCCTATATCACGCGCAATATTAGTAAGTTGCATAGCCAAGCCAAGATCGCAAGCGCGGGCTAAGGTTGCTGGATCTCGCTTGCCCATCATTAGACACATCATCGCACCGACTGAACCAGCAACACGCGCGCAATAATCTAATAAGGCATCTAAGGTCACGTACTGGCGATGCTGACTGTCCCATTCATAACCCTCAATTAGTGCGCGTAATAATTCTTGGGGAATATCGTAATAACGTACTACTTCAGCTAAGGCTCGATCAGCTGCTTGACGATCAGGCTCACCTTGATAAATGCGTTCTAAACGACCGTATAATTCCGTTATAGCGTCGGGCTTGGCATCGACTGCGTCGGCAATATCATCAGTCAGGCGACAAAAGGCATAGAGTGCAATTGCGGGATCACGCACGCGCTTAGGCAAAAGACGTGATGCAGCAAAAAATGATTTTGAGCCGACTCGCATCGTTTCAGTGCACTGAGCAACATCGTTACTAAATTGACTCATACCAAACTCTCCCTTAAAGACGGCATCGCGTTGGGCTGTTGATATATCGCTTTTGGTACAACCGACATCAAGGCCTTGGCAGAAGATAAAACCCCAGGAATGCCTGCTCCCGGATGTGTGCCAGCGCCCACCATAAAAAGCCCACGCACATCTTCGCTGCGATTGTGGGGCCTAAACCAAGCACTTTGCAGCAAGAGCGGTTCAAAACCAAAAGCTGCGCCTTTTACTGACAGTAAGCGATCTTGAAAATCTTGGGGCGTCATGCAAAAAGAGGTTTTAAGGTGCGCTTGAAAACCTGGCATGACTGTAGCCTCTAAATAATCGGCAATTTTTTGTCGGTAAGTTTTACCGTAGGCCTGCCAATCAGTGCCACTATCCAAATTAGGCACCGGAGATAAAACATAAAAAGTGTCACAACCCGCTGGGGCTAAAGATAGGTCAGTAGCAGTGGGTCGATGCAAATAAAGACTAAAGTCGTCAGCTAATATTTTGCGTTTAAAAATGTCTGTTAATAATTCTTTGTAACGCTTACCTAATAAAATCATATGATGTGGAATATCGTGATACTGCCGATCAATACCAAAATACCAAACGAACAAACTCATTGAATACTTGCTATTCATTACTTTCTGATCAGTCCAGACACGGCGGTGTTCAGGATCAATTAATTTTTGATAAGTCCAGGCGGCGTCGGCATTAGAAATGATGATATCAGCAGCAATAAAACTACCATCAGCCGTAGTGATACCAGTTGCCTGGCCATTTTTTACAACAATTTTCTTCACTTCAGTATTGCATTCAATCTCGACGCCCTGATCGCGTAATAGCCTAACTAAGCCCTGAATAATTGAGCCAGTGCCACCCATTGCTGAAAAAACTCCATGCCTTCTTTCAAGCGAATTAATTAAGGCATACACTGCGGTTACAGAAAATGGATTACCACCAATTAATAAGGGATGAAAACTCATCACTTGGCGTAATTTCGGATTTTTAAAATACCGCGCTACCAGCGTATGAATACTTTCCCATGCTTTCATGCGAATCATCGCTGGAATGGCGGCGAGCAAATCTTTCAGTGAATCAAAAGCAACCGAACTTAAATCTTCAAAGCCTAATTTATAGCATTTCTCGGCCTCTTGAAGAAACTGGTCAAAGCCCACTAAATCTTCGGAAGCAAACTTGGCTACCTCTTGACGCATTTGCGTTAAGTTACCGGTGTAGTCAAAGTGCGTGCCATCATCAAAACGAATCCGATAAAACGGATCCATGAGACGTAAATCAACATCGTCACTGAATTTTTCGCCGCATAGATCCCAAAGCTCTTCTAATAAAAATGGGGCCGTAATAATGGTGGGGCCAGCATCAAAAGTAAAGCCATCTTTTTTAAAGACAGATGCCCTGCCACCGGGTGCATCGAGTTTCTCAATAACCCGCACTTGATAGCCATGATGTGCTAAACGAATCGCTGCAGCTAAACCACCAAAACCGCTGCCTATAACTAAGGCAACTGGGCGGTGATCATCAGCAAAAACAGTCTTTTTCAACATAAGTAATGGTAGTTACGGTAATCCGTAAACTATTTCACTGTCGATACACTAGTAAGACTGGTTTTAGTTGCTGCAGTAGTTGTGCCACTGCCACGTAAGTAAGGGTAATCAGTCAACATCGAAACGCCGTACAAAGGCTTGTACGCACCCTGATGGCAAGTACCACAATTTGCCTTAGCAACATCGCCAGTTGGACCCAAGCGATGGGCTGGAAATACTTTGGTTAGGGGCACCATAAAATTATTATTAATATCTTGCGCCATACGAATTCCATACCAAGCAGTTGAGCGCTGTGGCGGGCTTTCTTCCCAGTTAGCAATAGCGCGGGTGTTATGGCAATAAGTACAATTAACTCCGAGCGATTTCGACATATGAATCATCAGGGCAAAGGTCTTTTCTGTATCTTTAATATTGCGCTTGTTATCAGTACGTAAAGCAGTATCACCATTAACCTCAATCATGCTGTCTTTTAATAAAAAAGGCGTAAATGGATCATAGGGCAAACTTGACAACCCAACGGATTGACTGGGGGTATTTTGACCATTTTTATTACCCAACCAACCATTACCCTGCTTTTGTTCCGGGGCAGTAAACCACACTTGCTGGGGAATATTATTCCCCCGGTGACAGGTATAGCATGTCACGCCAGTTTGCTTAACATGGGTTTGCCAGTTGCTATTAATACGCTGGTTCATTTGAATCATGCGCCGTGAAACTATCTTAGTGTACTTACTATCATCGGCAAAATTTTCAACATTATGGCAGTACGCACAACCTTGTTGCGGTGAAACCCAACTAGTCATCGAAACCATAAAAGCGGTAAATTGCGCGGTACTTAAGTTACCTAAAACTTTGACATTTTTATATGCAGTGGCCGCCTTTGGCCCATCGGCAGGCACCGGATAAGAAGCAGGCACCACGTTATCGGGGGCTTGGGCGGCTAAGGTACGCGGGTTATATATAAGATCCATCGCGGTGCCGCGATAACCATGCTGAACAGCTTCTATGGGCGGGCGTTCACAGCCTACGAGTAATAGCATACTGAACAGAATGGACAGTAGACTAAATTTGGCATAAATAGTCTTCATGGTTTCATCCCCTGCATTGGAATCTGTGGAACTGGTGGTGGTGGAGCCACAAAAGTAGTGGCAGGATCAACCGTAATGCCGCCAAATACATTCGGGTAAGTTGGTGCAACATGGTGCTTAACAGCCCACAGATACCAATTATCGACTACGGTTCCAGTTAATAGAATGCCGATGCCGCCAACTAATGGTGTGAGGACAGCAAACCACCAAGCCCATCGATGTATTGATTCCATGGTAGCGTTAAATCCCATCGTCCAGCGCCAAAATAAAGCGGCCCGCTCTGAGGCAGTTCCACGATCGACGATCTGCTCTATTTCACGCTCACCGCCAAAACGTGAGACTGCCAAAATTGTGCCGGCGTGCATCGCAAATAAGAGCACTGAGCCATAGAGGAAGGCAATTGAAAGCATGTGGAACGGGTTGTAAAACAAATTACCATAACGCAAAGAAAAAGCAGCTGTCCAATCGAGGTGCGAGAAAATACCAAATGGCACACCCTCGCTCCAACTACCCATCAGTAATGGCCGTAAAAATCCTAAAACTAAAAAGAGCCAAATGGCGGCTAAAAATCCCCAAGCTACATGGGTTCCCAGGCCTAGTGCGACTGCCCGTCGATAGGTACGCAACCACCATAATAAAATTGCGAGTGTCAAAAAGAAGCCAGCCATCATCCACCAGCCACCTTCAGCTAAAGGCATAAATAATTTCAAGCCATATTTGGGATTAGGCGGATCAAGAGATAACCAAAAAAATTGCTTTACAAATTGAATCGGACTCCAGTTCACCGAAGCCAGCATATTCCAGCCCATGATTTGAATTGCAATGGTGCCAAAAAATAAGGAAGCTATTCCAAGCCAGCCCAAATAAATCGGGCCAATTTGGGCATTACCAATGCGCCCCATTAAATGAAATAAGAAGGGCTTACCGATCCGATTACGTCGATCATACCGATCTAAAGGTATGCCTTCATGAATGGGTCCAACGACCTGAACTTGGGTAAAGAGATTTTGATATTCCATTTTATTTTTCCCTTAGGCCTATCGCCAAATTGGTAAGTTCAACCACCAGCCCCACCATTCTGGCCAACCACGAGTCCAAAATGGGCCGCTAATCACAATGCAAACGGCACTCCAAAATACTGCAGCCAAGGCCAAGAACAAACCTAAGCGGTGAATTCCTAAAGTACCAACTGAGTAACCAATAAGGTCTCTAAAAAAGGTATCTTCGTGCTCTGGCGTTTTAACTGGCTGCCCTTTTTGCGGATTGGTTGAAGAAAGTACTAAACCACCATGCATACATAAGGCTAAGGTGGTCGTAAAAAATAATGTCACAGCGATCATGTGTGCTGGGTTGTAATGAAAATGCAGGTACTGATAACCTGTATTTGATACCCAATCTAGATGACTCAAAATGCCATACGGAAAACCATGACCCCACGCACCCATCAAGACTGGGCGAATCACAACTAAAGTAAAGTAAGCAAATACTGCCATGAGAAAAGCAAATGGCACATGTAGGCCCATGCCTAATTTGCGACAAATCTCAATTTCGCGCAAAGCCCAAGAGCCAAATGCGCCCAGTGCACAAATCGTAATTAATTGCCACAGGCCGCCCTCCATTAGGGGAGCAAAATGTAAGCCATATTTCAGATCAGGTGGAGCAATATTAATTTGCCACAGATTCCAGGTGGGTCCTTGTGATGCACCCCACAGAATCATTGCCGTACCAAGAAAGGCAAAAAAGGCGGTGGTAACGCCAAAAAAACCAACATAAAAAGGGCCGACCCAAAAATCGAACAAATCTCCACCAATCAGGGTGCCGCCGCGAATCCGATATTTTCTTTCAAAACTCAACATTGCCATTTTTACTTCTCCCCTCGCTGGAATACAGATAAGACAAGGCTTAAGCTTCTTGTCTTATCTGTCTTCGTTCTCATACAGCAATTACTTGCTAGCGGGCACAGCTGGTGGTGTTGCAGCACCAGCTGATTCAGCTGCCTTGAACTGAGCCTGGTTCATACCATCCAACCAGTTGTAGCGCACAGTACTGAGTAGAATTAAATGAATCATTGCTGCTAAACCAAACAGGAAAATTCCCTGAATTACCATAGCGCGCAATGGGTCATATAGTTTCCATATTCTCCACATACATTTCTCCTAAGTTAAGTAAGACATAAAGCTATATACCGCGGTACTTGCATCCCTAGCTACTGAATGCTTGCCTTCTTCGATTGGCAACCAAGAGCTCCATTGTTTAGGCAAAAACTTTGCTGATAGGCAGATGATAAAAAACACCATAAAGCCTGAGAAAAAAATTGCCTTAAATTGCAAAGAATTCTTTTCCAGAAAATCCACATCGGCATTCTCTAAAGTGATATTTTTCATACTTTTACCTCCTGCTAATTTCTGCTTAATGGAACCAAGGACGCCAAGCCCACACTAAAATGTGCGCCACTACCGCTATCGAAACAAACCCGACTAAGCCTTGGACATAAAACTGGTTAAACTCCTTAGCTTCATCGTCGGTGAGACCAGAGATTGAGTCTGTTCTGTTATCACTCATACGAGATCACTCCTTAAAAAGGCCTTCCGGCCGTTACCGCGCAAAGCCCGCGCGCTAGGGGCATGTGGCGTACTACTGCCAAATTCTGTAAAGCCGATCAGCTGCTGTTTCATGCTGTTTCTCCTGCCAAAATTTCTGGGCAAGAAATCCGTACCCGCTCTAAGCTAATTAATTCTTCGCCAGCTGTTTCGGCGGCTCGTTCAACCCGATCGCGTAATAATTTCGCCACTGAAATTTGCACCAGTACAGGCTGAGACTGCACATAATCGGCTACCGCTTTTTGCGCATCCTCTTCCCATTGCAAATTTGCCAGTAGCTTCTGCCGAACTAAGGTTGCGTCAACCTTATCCATCTCTGTTCCCAAGGGAATAATGTGGAATAAAGCGTCAAATAAACCGTTACAAAATTCTTGAATTAAATAGGTTGCCCCGGCATAACCCATAAATGGCGTTCCCGTGTGGCGACGGATTAAAGCACCAGGATAGGATGCTGGAATAAACGTCGCCTTTGAACCAATTTCACTTAAGTACATGCGCTCGTTGTAGCTGCCATACATAATGAGTGGTGTTTTTTCTTTAGTTAATTTACGCACCTCTTCGTTGTTGGTTTTTTCACCTGGTTTGCGTGCCACAGCAAAATTACAGGGCATGCCCATTTCATCTTCAAAGAAATGACGGATACCCCGTGAATAAGTTTCATTAGCCACGACTGCAAAACTGGCGGTACCAAAAAAATCTTGCGTAACTGAGCGCCATAAATCCCAAATCGGCTTAATCGTTGTGTGCTTCTCGCGCTCGATAAAAGGCTCGGGATCTAAGCCAAGATGCTCGCCCAGAGTATGTAAAAATTGGGTCGTACTATGCAAACCAATGGGGGCTTGTAAATACGGGCGCTCTAAGGCTTCACATAACATCCTTCCAAACTCACGGTACATACAAATGTTCACGTCAGCCTCAACTAAGCGCGCGACATCGGCCAGATGTCCGCCCAAAGGAAAAACCAAATTAATTTCTGCGCCAATGCCTTGCACTAAGCGACGAATTTCAGCCAAATCACTAGGCATATTGAAAGTGCCGTAGCAAGGGCCAATAATATTGACGCGGGGTTTTTCGCCAGGCTGTTTAGGTGGGCGAGCGGGCACTATCTTCATGCCGTACTCACTCCACAACCAAAACATCGCGCGATTTGCGCATTGCCACTGATCCTCATCAATCGTACGCGGTAAAAAGCGTTGAATATTAGTGCCCTCTGGTGTCACCCCACCGCCAATCATTTCTGCAATCGAGCCAGTGACAACGACTGAAGGCAGATCGGGGTCTAAAGTCGCATGGGCACGCTTCATTGCACCTTCGGTGCCTTCTCGGCCCAATTGTTCTTCTGCTAAACCGGTAACGACAATAGGCAGTTCATGAGGTGGTAGGGCATCGGTGTAATGCAATACCGAGGTAACTGGTAAATTTTCGCAGCCAACTGGGCCATCAATCACGACTTGCAAACCTTTAATTGAGGTAAACACATAAACTGCGCCCCAATATCCGCCCGCACGATCGTGATCAATGACAAACATTACATCATCTCCTCAGCTTTGCGCTTCTTAATTTTTTTCTCTAACTTACGACGGGTTTCTGCTTTGAACTCAGGCCGATCTACCGGGACATCTTCCCAGACACCTGCCGCATGACCAGTGCCAACATTGCCAAAAAAGGCTTTCATCTCATCAAAACGTGCTTGATTCTTTAAAGCCGCGTTAATCACCTGCGCTAACGAACCAGCCCCAGCAGGCCCCATTAAGGGGCGAGCAGAAATTAAATTGGTGAAATATAAAGCCGGAATAGATGCTTGTTTAGCTGCCTGCACAACCGGAGTCGTACCAATTGCTAAGTCAGGCTTGTATTCAGCCATGGCTGCTAAATCTTGCTCAAGTGAAGCTCGAAATACCACTTGCGCCCCTTTTGCCTCAAGCCACTCTAGGTCCGCTTGGCTCCACTCGGTACGAGGACAAGCCGAACCAACATAGCGCACTTCAGCGCCACTCTCAATTAGTAAGCGCGCAACTAATAACTCAGAGCCCTCATACCCGCTGACGTTAATCCGTCCTTTGATTGGGGCTGCGCTCAGTACACCCTTAATGGCAGGTAAAAATTTATTTTGGGCCGCAGCAATTTTATCTGCGCTGGTGTTGGTAGCAGCACCAATTGCGGCCAACCAATTAGCGGTGCCCTCATAACCGACTGGGGCAGAGCCCACAATTGGTCTGCCTGCCGCTTGAAATTCACGAATACTCGCGGTGTAAAAAGGATGAATAGCACCAACTACTGAACAATCGATGGCTTGATAAAGCTCTCGCCATTCGCGGGTTGGTACGGTCGCACCCACCGCTAGTTCCATTGGATCAAGCAACATCCCAATCACTGCTGGATCAGCGGGAAACATTTCGCCTAGCAAGGTGACAGTCGGTTTTGACTGCTTACCCGCGCGCGGTGCTTGTACTGGTCCTGCAAGAATTTCATTGCGAGCATATTGCAACATTGCACCAGCTAAAACATCTTTTGCTTCGGCGTGGGTTGGCACGCCAAAGCCTGGTACATCAATTCCTATAATCCGTACACCATTAATTTCTTTTGGCAGCAATTGCAAGGGCACACCGCTGGCAGTGGGTACACATAAATTAATGATGACAATTGCATCATACTTTTCTGGATCAGCTTCTTTATAAACTGCTTCACGAATATCTTCGAATAACTTTCCAGTGACCAATGATTCAGAATTAAAAGGTACATACCCTACGCTGCGGCGCGCCCCATAAAAATGGGAAGTAAACGTGAGGCCATATACGCAGCAAGCAGACCCTGACAAGATCGTGGCAGTTCTCCGCATTCTTAGGCCCACTCTTAAAGAGCCAAATGCAGGGCACATACTTTGGGGCTGGTCGTGTGGTCCCTTTGGGTAATCTTTTTCATACTGCTGCAAAATTGCCGTTTTGCCTGCCGCGCGTGCAGCCAAGTTCATTTGCTCTTTGCCAGCATGACAGCCCACGCCATCACCTAAGGCTGGGTCTGTTAATAGTTTTTCCGGCACAATTGGAATGGTGGCTGTAGTCATGCTCAGTTAAATAATTAAGCTTGGTCGTAAATCACTTCAAGGGATTCTTTAATAACTGCATCTTTACCCATCATGTCTTTCACCGTTGCTGGCTCTAGAACAAAGTTGCGGCCAGTAATATCGGCAGAAAACAGTCCGAGTAAATCATCCTGACTTAATGGCTTGGGGCGCACTGGCGGTGCTGTTGCAACATTACTAGCGAGTTCTTCAAATAGAGGTCCCCACTGGGTGCCTGGTCGGCCAATAATTTCATAGCTGGCACTTTTGCGCCGAATATCGTCATCCGCTGGAATGGCTGCCAATACTGGAATTCCCGCTTTTTCCGCAAAGGCTTGGGCTTCGCCAGTGTGATCATCTTTATTAATCACCATACCCGCCACGCCGACATTGCCGCCAAGTTTGCGGAAATATTCGACCGCTGAACAGACATTGTTGGCCACATATAACGATTGCAAATCATTACTGGCTACTACAATAACTTTTTGACACATATCACGTGCAATGGGTAAGCCAAAGCCTCCACAAACAACGTCGCCCAGAAAATCAAGCAAGACAAAATCAAAGCCCCAGTCGTGGAAGCCTAATTTTTCTAAAGTCTCAAAGCCATGAATAATTCCGCGACCGCCACAGCCTCGACCTACCTCAGGCCCACCTAATTCCATCGCATAGACACCATCACGCTTAAAACAAACGTCACCAATTGCAACTGCATCGCCCGATAATTTCTTTTTCGACGATGTTTCAATAATTGTTGGACACGCTTTACCGCCAAATAATAGAGAGGTGGTATCACTCTTTGGATCACAACCAATTAACAAGACTTTTTTACCTTGTTGAGCCATCATGTAGGATAAATTTGCTAAGGTAAAGCTTTTGCCAATTCCGCCTTTGCCATAGATAGCAATAATTTGCGTTTCTTTGGTGATTGGACCAGTTGCAACTGCATCGGGCTCGATGGCCGCCTCTTTTTTCAAATTCATAAACTGAATCGTAGCCTCGCTTGGAATCCCGTCGATTTTCACTTTTGTTGGTGCGTCCATTACAGTGATCTCCAATCTAAAACCATTTTTAAACAGTCTTTGTTATGAAATGCAGTTCGATAAGCTTCATCTGCGTCTTGTGGTGTTGCACGATGCGTAATCAGGCCTGCGAGCGATAAGCTGCCGGACTCTACTAAACGATGAACTGCAGTTAGGTCAGTGGGTTGCCATTGCGCAGCAATGCGAATGCGGGCTTCGCGCATAAAGGCGGGGGCAAAAGCAAAAGTAATGGCGTCATAAAAACCGGCCAAAACTATTTCTCCACCAGGGGCCAACTGACTCAGTAAGGTATCGAGTAATTTGGCGTCGCCACTCACATCAATAATCGTTTTATATTTCGCCGCGGCACAGGTCTTGGGATCAACCACTTCATAGCCAACCGCACCTTCGCGACGCTGAGGGTCAATTTCCCAGACTACGGGTTGCTTGCCGGCTAGCACAGCAATTCGCGCTAGCAATCGGCCAAGCACACCATGGCCTACAATTAAATCAGGCTGTTCATTGCCAAGGCCAGAAGTCACGTGATATGCAGTGGCAGCCAGTGCGTACAAAATAACTTCTTCGCCTAAATTTTCTGCTACTGCCACAGCACGCGTGGCTGGCACGATTAACCTGGAAGCGGCTCCGCCAAACAAACCACGTACATCAACGAAGCAAGTTGACCCCGGGACAAAAACCCGCTGGCCGACTGTATGGCGTTGTTGGGCATCAGCCTGAATAACTCGGCCCACTGATTCATAACCAGGCACGAGTGGATAACCCATTCCCGGGAAGCTTGGCATTTGGCCAGTCCAAAGCAATTTTTCTGTGCCAGTGCTGATGCCGCTCCATTCAATCTCAACAATAATATCGTTTTCGCTTGCTGGCACTAGGTCTACATCACGTAAAAGAATATTCTCCGGCTTTTCAAGCACTACTGCCTTAGTTTTGAGGAGCAAGTTCATTGATTAGTTTTGTAAGCCAAGTTGACAATTAAATATGTAAATATTTATTTACATATTAACCAACTTTCCTAATAAAACGCTAGCTTTGTTCACTAGGTGTTTTCACTAGTTTTACGGTCTAATAGGTTTTTTGCAGCGCAGCATTTGGGCATTTAGCGGTATCGCGCTAGGTAGCAAGCGAATCTCAATAAAACCAGCCTCGGCTAACATTTTTTCAATTTCAGCTTGGGTTCTGGGTCGTCCTCGGCCCATCGCTAATAAATAAAAGCCAAAATACGCATCGCCCATCTTTAGTTGGCCCGGCGTACCCGCCATTGGCTCAGCCAAGAGTAAGGTACCTCCCGGTTCCAAAGCTCCGTAAATATTGGCGAGCAGCTGCTTTACGCGCGCATC
The DNA here is from genome assembly GCA_945878885.1 of Polynucleobacter meluiroseus. Classification (GTDB taxonomy): domain Bacteria; phylum Pseudomonadota; class Gammaproteobacteria; order Burkholderiales; family Burkholderiaceae; genus Polynucleobacter; species Polynucleobacter meluiroseus_C. The sequence continues at coordinate 64,780 of CAMCUP010000011.1, forward strand.
ATCATGATCAAAAATAACCCGAATTAAGGTGGCGATGTCAGCGCCACGGGGTAAGGGGTCAAGAAAAAAATTGCCCCCAATTACTTGGGCCCGGCTACCTAATCGCGCTTGCTTAAATTGCTCGCTAGCCAGGGCAGCCACTGCAGGAATATCGAATAATTGAATCTGTAAATTTGGCAATTGTTTGGCTAAGGCAATGACAAACTTGCCCTCTCCCCCACCAATGTCAAGTAAAGACTGGTGCTGCGCAAAAGAGTAGGCTTCAAGCACCTCAGCGCTAACCAAATGTTGTGTTTGTGACATCAAAGTTGAGTAGGCCTGCACTTGTTCGGCCTTCAGGTTTTCGGGGGCCAAGGCTTTGTCCTTAGACACATAGGGCCAATATTGCGCCATTACTCCACCGCTAATGTCGCCACGCAATAAAGCTAAAGGGTCAGCTAGATCTTGGTAGAGATCAATATGGTGCTTAATCATATTGATTAGTGCCTCATTGCCTACTAAAGGCGCACCAAGCATACCTAGTCCATATCGATCTTCACTGCGCGCCTCTAATAAATTTATTGCTACTGCCGCATTTATCAGGCGACGTAAGCCAGTTTCAGGAAGAGGTATTAATAAACTCAATTCACTGAAGGATTTAGCGCCCTGGCTTAAGATCTGAAAAATATTTAATTGCACGCAAGCCAATAGCACTTGTGAGTACACAAAACCTGCCATTAAATCAAATAAAGCGGTCGCTTGTTTGCGCACCAAGCCACGAGTTAAGGGAAAGCGAGCACTCCAACGCTGAAAACGCGGTGAGGCAATAGTTTGATTGCGCCAATCAAGAAAATAATCACGTAGCTGTTTCAAAATCAGCTTGCAATATATTGGCTATGTATCGGCCTTTGCTCTTCTAAGAACCAATCATCGGGAATTAATCGTGCGGCCTCTTTGGCAACCAAGCTACGCAATAACTTTTCACCTTTGCAGCTAGGAATTGATTTAATTGCCTTCATCACCAATTGATCAAAATGTTGAATTGCACCTATGACTCCCAATTCTTTGGTTGAGTTAGGGCGGTCATGAACAATATCTTGCCCAGCTGGCTTACCAGTCATACTTTGATCGGCCATGACATCACGAATGTCATCGGCAACCTGATAGGCCTCGCCGAGCCATTCGCCAAGGGGTCGCCAAGTTTCGGCATCCGAGCCTGCAGCTTGCGCGCCAGCAGCAGTAGCCGCCTCAAATAAAGCGCCTGTTTTGGTTTTTTGATAGCGACTCAAAGAAACTTTGCTTTCACACTCCCATGCTTGTCCGGCAGCTATGCCATTCGGGCTGCCTACGCTGGTGGCAACTGTGGTAATTAGTGGCGCTAAGCGTAAGGGCGAGCGGCTGCCTGCACGGGCGATTACCTCAAAAGCTAAAACAATTAAAGCGTCGCCAGACAATACGGCCAAACGCTCGCCGTAAGCGGCATGCACTGAGGGTTGTCCACGCCGGGTTGTGGCGTCATCAAAGCAGGGTAAATCATCATGAACTAAAGAAGCGCAATGCAATAATTCAATTGCCGAGGCAGCTGCCAGTGACAAAGCCGGATCATCATTGCCACACGCCGCAGCTACTGCTAAACACAATTGTGGCCGGATGCGTGCACCACCTGGAAAAACCGCATGATGTAAGGCCTTTACCAAAGTTGGCGGGGCAAATTTGGAGTCGGTTAATGCTAGCGCTTCATGGAGCTTACGCTCGATGCCTTGAATCACTGTGATATTTTCTGACATACAAACCTCATGTACGAGTTTTTAGCGATAGATTATGGCTGTAAAAAATTAGTTACAGTTAGTAAGTTCTTAGGATATATACATCTATACTTTGAGGTCAATCATTAATCAGTTAGTAAAAACCCCTAGTGAATTCCTTGCAGCGCATCCCTAATAATTGGCCAAACCGAGAGCTGAGTCAATCTATCGAGGTGGGTCAACTTCACTGGCATGTGCAAATTAGTGGTGCTTCTGGGCCAACGATTCTTTTATTGCATGGCACCGGCGCTTCAGCACATTCTTGGTCAGAAATTATTTCTAAACTAGCTGGATATGCTCGCATAGTAGTGCCCGACTTACCAGGCCATGCTTATACGCTTCATGCACCAATTGACTCGCTGCGTTTAGACAAAATGGCACTTGAGCTCAAAAAATTAATGGCTGCCCTCAATTTACCTGGGCCCCATTTGGTTGTTGGGCACTCTGCTGGAGCGCTATTGGCTTTAAGTTACGCAGAAATTGATTCTCAAATTAAATGCATTATTGGCTTAAATCCGTCATTAGTACCACCGCCGGAAAGTTATACCCAATTTTTTGGGCCCCTATTAAGTCCACTGACCCGCTCATCTCTAGTCTCGTTTTTTCTAGCAAAGTTTGCTGGCGCTAGCGCAATGATCGATCGCTTACTTGATTCAACCAATACCATTCTTCCTGAATCCCGCAGAATTTTTTATCGTACCTTATTTTCTAAAACTAATCATGTACTTGGGGCTATGAATTTTATAGCAGCAGCGGATATTACTGCGGTCTTAAACAAGGCCAAAGCATGTCGGGCTAAAATAATTTGGGTGCTTGGAAAAAATGATACTTGGATTCCTGAGCAGCGCTTACGCAAAACTATCACGACCTATTTTCCCCAGGCAACAGTGATCAACTGGAATGGCGGTCATTTGATGCATGAATTAGAGCCGCAAAAAACTGCCGATCTAATTTTGCAAGAGCTACTACTATTGCAGGGTGCGCAAGACCGCTTGTGAAACTTCTTTTGCACCAGCATGCGGTAAGGGCAAATAAATCGAACCGACCAGCTTGGCGATCTGCTCCCCTTCAATCCGGGCCTGT